>NZ_CP009438.1:4013750-4352500 GCF_000761215.1 Streptomyces glaucescens
GAGGGGGTATCGGGCATGGCCCGGACGCTACGGTGCGCGGACGGCGACCGGTAGCGGATATCCGCCCGGCGGCACCGCGCACCCGCGCTACGGCGTCACCGCGAAGTGCCGCAGGATGGCCGCGGTCAGGTCCGGGTCCCCCTCCTGCTTCACCCGGTCCCCGGCCGCCGTCGGACTCACCCGGCCGCAGGCCAGCCGCACGTACGTCTCCCAGTCGAGGCTGAGGGTGGCCGCGGGGCCCAGCGCGGGGACCGTCTCCAGGGTGCCGCGGCCCTGGATGTCGACGCGGACGGTGCGCAGGAACTCCACGGGCCCGTGCACGTCGAAGACGACCGCCGAGCTGCGCGGCGCCTGCGCCTTCACCGCGACCACGTCCGGCAGCGCGTCGAGCAGCACGTCGCGGGCGACGTGGGCGCCCGGCGAGTCCAGGTTGCCGGGGCGGCCGAGGGCGGTGCGCAGGTCCTGCTCGTGCACCCACACGTCGAACGCGTGCCGGCGCATCGACTCCTCCAGCGTCAGCTCCGTGCCGAGCGGGCCGCGCACCTTGGTCCCCGGATCGCGGGATTCGTTGCGCAGTTGCCGGTTGCGGCGGATGACCATGTATTCCAGCTCGGCGGTCATCTCCGGCGCCGTGTGGTGGCGGCGGACGTCGACCTGCATCTCCATGTACCGCTGGTGGTCGGTGGTCACGTGGAACAGGTCGCGCGGGAGGGTGTGGATGGGCCGCGGGTCGCCCAGCATCTCGGAGTCCAGGCCGATGACGTGGGACACGACGTCGCGCACCGACCAGGCCGGGCAGGGCGTGCGCCGGTTCCAGTCGGCCTCCACCAGGTGCTGCACCAGCTCGGATATCGCTTCGATGGAGTGGGTCCAGGCGTCGGCGTAGGGCTGGAGGGTGGGATGCAGACTCACGGAACGGGACCCCTCGGCGGTCGGTACACGGGCAGGTGGTGGCGGCGTTGCCAGTGGAAGGCGGTGGCTGACGGCGGGTGTCTTGCCCGCTAAGTTACGCTGCTGGAAGGCACCCCGGCAGGCCTTTCGTGTGACGATCGTAGGCCGGAGTGGATACCGGTGTGGACGCTCGTGCGGACGGCTCGATGGCCAGGACGGTGGTACTGTGCGCGCCTCTCTGATTCAGATCGCCGTGGACGAGGGCGAACCGGTCGAAACCCGGCGACGCCGGGTCTCCTCCCTGGTCCGTGAGCAGGCGGGGGCCGACCTGGTCGTCCTGCCGGAGCTCTGGACCACCGGGGCGTTCGCCTACGAGGATTTCGGCCGCGAGGCCGAGCCGCTGGACGGCCCGACGCACGAGGCGATGGCCAAGGCGGCGAGCGACACGGGCGTCTGGCTGCACGCGGGCTCCATCCCCGAACGGGACCCGGACGGCACCCTCTACAACACCTCCCTGGTCTTCTCCCCGGCCGGAGAACTGGCCGCCGCCTACCGCAAGATCCACCGGTTCGGCTTCGACGAGGGCGAGGCCGTGCTGATGGGCGCGGGACGGCACCCGGTGACGGTCCGTCTGCCCGGGACGACCCTGGGCGTGGCCACCTGCTACGACCTCCGTTTCCCCGAACTCTTCCGCCGGCTCGTGGACGCCGGCGCCGAGACCCTGGTCGTCCCCGCGGGCTGGCCGGAACGCCGCCGCTCCCACTGGACGCTCCTCGCCCGGGCCCGGGCGGTGGAGAACCAGGCCTTCGTCCTCGCCTGCGGAACGGCCGGGACCCACGCCGGAGTTCCCCAGGCCGGTCACTCGATCGTGGTCGATCCCTGGGGTGAGGTGCTGGCCGAGGCGGGCCCCGGCGAGCAGGTGCTCACCGTGGACTTCGACCCCGGCCGGGTCGCCGTGACCCGGGATCAGTTCCCCGCGCTGAAGGACCGGGTGCTGGGCCTGGAGCCGCCGCGCCGCTGACCGCCCGCCGCCCGGGAGGGCCCCCGTCAGTCCTCCTCGCCCTCCCGCTCCGCCAGGTGGATGACGCACACCGCCACCGCGATCAGCAGCGCCGGATCCGCGTCCTCGCGGACCACGTCGACGCCGTAGGTCTCCCGCAGGTGCAGCCGGCGGCGCGAGACGACGGCGAGGAGCTCCCCGTCGTACTCGACGGCGAACTCCCGGTCCAGGATCCTGCCGCTGACGTCCAGTGCGGTGCCGTCGACCAGCGTCACCCGGTAGTGGTTGCGCAGCAGCGACAGCCGTTTGCGGCGGATGCTCGCCAGGGCTTCGCCGTCCCGCTCGATGAGCAGGGTGTCCCGCAGGGCGAGCATCTTCTCCCGGATGTCGATGAGCACCCGCCCCTCGGCATCCTTCAGCTCGAAGGTGTCCCGCAGCCGCATGGCCTTGCCGTCGACGAGGAACGCCTTGTCGCCGTGCTCGTCCTCGATCCAGTAGTCGTCGCCGAAGCCCAGCAGCCGGTCGCGCACGAGGTATCTCATGTCACCAGCGCTTCCCCGGCGGCCGTCCCGAAACGCCGCCGGTAGGCCGACGGGCTGAGCCCGGTCTCCCGGCGCAGCCGCGCCCGCAGGTTCGCCGCGGTGCCCAGGCCGCTGCGCGCGGCCACCACGTCCAGCCGTTCCTCCCCCCGCTCGATCAGCCGGCAGGCCAGCGCCACCCGCTCGCCCGTCAGCCACGCCAGCGGGGTGGTGCCGAGCTGGGCGCGGAACCGGCGGTGCAGGGTCGCCGGGGAGACCGCCGCGCGGGCCGCCAGGCCGGCCACCGTCAGGGGCTCCGCCAGCCGCTCCTGCGCCCACTCCAGCAGCGGCCCCAGCGACTCGTCCCGTACGTCCGGCACCGGCCGTTCCACGAACTGCCGCTGCCCGCCGTCGCGGTGGGCGGCGAACACCAGCCGCCGGGAGACCGCGTTGGCGATCTCGGCGCCGTGGTCCCGCCGCACCAGATGCAGGCCCAGGTCGAGCGCCGAGGCACTGCCGGAGGCGGTGAGGATGTCGCCGTCGTCCACGAAGAGCACGTCGGGCTCCAGCCGCACGCGCGGGAAACGGGCCCGGAACGACTCCGCCCACATCCAGTGGCAGGCGGCGGGCCGGCCGTCCAGCAGTCCGGCCTCCGCGAGCGTGAACGCGCCGGAGCAGAACCCGACCAGCCGCGCCCCGCGCGCGTGGGCGCGGCGGACGGCGTCCAGGACGACCCGGGCCCGCGGCACGTCGGTGTCCGGCCGGTTCGGCACGATCAGCGTGTCGCCCTCCGCCAGCGCGTCCACCGCGTCCAGCCCGGCGACCCCGGTGAGGGTGAAGAACCCGTCGCGCATCCGGGTGTGCGGTGCGGCCGCGCACAGCCGGAAGTCGTACAGCTCACGTCCCAGCTCGGGACGGGGCAGTCCGAAGATCTCGATGGCGCAGCTCATCTCGAACGGGTTGGAGTTCTCGTCGACGACGAGTACCACGCGGGGCGGCGACTGAGAGGATCCTTGCGGCATGTGCGATTCCTAGCACTCGTGGCGCGGTACCGCCACGGCCCACGATGGCCGCATGGAACCCATCTCACTCACCACCGCGCTGGCCTCCTTCAGCGAACGGTGGAGCCCCCGCATCGTCACCGCCGTCAACGACTACGACGTCCGGGTCGCGAAGGTCGAGGGCGAGCACGTCTGGCACGTCCACGACCACACCGACGAGTTCTTCCTGGTGCTCAGCGGCGAACTCCGCATCGGCCTGCGCGGACCGTCCGGCGAGCGCACGGTCGTACTCCCGAGGGGTTCCGTGTTCACCGTCCCCCGCGGCACCGAGCACAAGCCGTACGCCCCGGTCCCCACGGAGATCCTGCTGTTCGAGCCGACCGGCACGCTCACGGTCGGGGATCGCCACGACCCGGTTCCGGACCACGTGGACGCGACGACGGGTCACACGCTGGCCTAGAACCGGGCCGGGAAGCGGCTATACGCCGTAGCCGTCGCTGTAACCGTCGCGCCGCTGGTGGAGGTGCGGAGCCTGCTCGTCGACGACCGGCGTGGTGGGCGGCACCACGACCCGCCGGCGGCGGGCGATGCTGCTGAACGTCGACACGCCGATCAACCCGACGATCATCAGGATGATCCCGACCAGGTCGAGGTTGACCCCCTGCATGTCCCAGTCGGTCGCGAAGGTGAGGATGGCTCCCACGGCGATGAGGATGATGCACCCGCCGAGGCCCATGAGTTGTCGCCTCCTGTCCGGTCCGGTGTCTCCGGTGGTTCCGGTGGGTGACGGGTACCCACGGGCCGCGCACGCACGCCCCCCTTGTCGCCCGACGCCGTCGAACTAGCCCTCCAGGAAGGCCACCAGGGCGTTCGCCAGCAGGTACGGGTCCTTGGCGCCGCACAGTTCGCGGGCGCTGTGCATGGACAGGATCGCCACGCCGATGTCGACCGTGCGGATGCCGTGCCGGGCGGCGGTGATCGGGCCGATGGTGGTGCCGCACGGCATGGAGTTGTTGGAGACGAACGACTGGAAGGGCACGCCCGCCTTCTCACAGGCGGCGGCGAACACGGCCCGGCCCGAACCGTCGGTGGCGTAGCGGTTGTTGACGTTGACCTTGAGGATCGGTCCGCCGTCGACACGCGGGTGGTGCGTCGGGTCGTGCCGTTCCGCGTAGTTGGGGTGGACGGCGTGCCCGGTGTCGGAGGAGACGCAGACCGTGCCGGCGAAGGCGCGCGCCCGGTCCTCGTACGAGCCGCCGCGCGCGAACACCGACCGCTCCAGCACGTTGCCGAGGAGCGGGCCGTCGGCGCCGGTGTCCGACTGGGAGCCGTTCTCCTCGTGGTCGAAGGCGGCCAGCACCGGCACGTACGGCAGCCGGGCGGCGTCCGGTCCGGTCGCCACCGCGGCGAGCGCCGCCGCGCCCGCGTGCACGGACAGCAGGTTGTCCATCCGCGGTCCCGCGACGAGTTCCTGGTCGCGGCCGAGGTACGCGGGCGGCTCCACCGAGTGGGTCATCAGGTCCCAGCCGGTCACCTCGCCCGCGGACAGTCCCGCGGCCTCCTCCAGGAAGGCGATGAGGTCGCCGTCGCGGACGTCGTCGCCGAGTCCCCAGACGGGCTGCATGTGCCGCTGCTTGTCGAGCTTGAGGCCCTCCGCGGAGACCGCGCGGTCCAGGTGGATGGCGAGCTGGGGGACGCGCAGCAGCGGGCGGTCGATGTTGACCAGGCGGGTGGTGCCGTCCCGCAGGGTGAGCCGGCCGGCCAGGCCGAGGTCGCGGTCGAGCCAGGAGTTCATCAGCGGGCCGCCGTAGATCTCCACCGCCACCTGGCGCCAGCCGTGGGCGCCGGTGTCGGGGAGCGGCTTGACGCGCAGGTTGGGGGAGTCGGTGTGCGCGCCGACGATGCGGAACGGGGTGTGCGGCTCGGCGTCCTCGGGGACGTACCAGGCCACGATCGCGCCGCCGCGCAGCACGTACTTGCCGCCGCTCGTCCCGTCCCAGGCGTCCGTCTCCGCGACCTGCCGGAAACCTGCCTTCTCCAGCCGCTGGGCGGTGTTCGCCACCGCGTGGTACGGCGACGGGCTGGCCGCCAGGAAGGACATCAGGTCGTCGGTGTGGCCGCGGTGGAAGCGGGAGGGTTCGCTCATGAGGTTCACCTTAACGACGGGCGAAAGCCCGCTCCCGGTGAAGGGAGCGGGCTGACGTGAGGACGGTGTGGAGTTCCGTGCAGCTTCCGGGAACGGTGTCCTAGAACGCGGCCTCGTCCAGCTCCATGACCTCGAGGTCCACGTTCTCCGAGACCTTGCGGGCCAGGGTGACGCCGGGCAGGACGTTGGCTGCGAAGAACTTCGCCGCGGCGATCTTGCCGGTGTAGAACGCCTTGTCCTTGGCGGAGGCCGTCTGGAGCTTCTCGGCGGCGATCGCGGCGCCCTTGAGCAGCAGGTAGCCGACGACGACGTCACCGGAGGCCATCAGCAGGCGGGTGGTGTTCAGACCCACCTTGTAGATGTTCTTGACGTCCTTCTCGGTGGCCGCGAGGTCGGTCAGCATGACGCCGACGATGGCCTCCAGCTCGACGGCGGCCTTCGCCAGGTGCTCACGGGCGCCGGCCAGCTCCTCGCCGCCGGTGCCGAGGGCGAGGAACTTCTTGATGTCCTCGGCGAGCGAGTTCAGCGCGGCGCCCTGGTTGCGGACGATCTTGCGGAAGAAGAAGTCCTGCCCCTGGATGGCCGTGGTGCCCTCGTAGAGGGTGTCGATCTTGGAGTCCCGGATGTACTGCTCGATCGGGTACTCCTGGAGGAAGCCGGAGCCGCCGAAGGTCTGGAGCGACTGGGCGAGCTGCTCGTAGCCCTTCTCGGAGCCGTAGCCCTTGACGATCGGCAGCAGCAGGTCGTTCAGCGCGTGCTCGGTGGAGGCGTCCTCGCCCGCGGCCTCCTTGATCTGGATCGCGTCCTGGATCGAGGCGGTGTAGAGGACGAGGGCGCGCATGCCCTCCGCGTACGCCTTCTGCGTCATCAGCGAGCGGCGCACGTCCGGGTGGTGCGTGATGGTGACCTTGGGCGCCGTCTTGTCCATGAAGTTGGCCAGATCCGGGCCCTGGACGCGCTCCTTGGCGTACTCCAGCGCGTTCAGGTAGCCGGTGGACAGCGTGGAGATCGCCTTCGTGCCGACCATCATGCGGGCAGCCTCGATGATGCGGAACATCTGGCGGATGCCGTCGTGCTTGTCGCCGATCAGCCAGCCCTTGGCGGGGTGCCTGTCGCCGAAGGTCATCTCGCACGTGTTGGACGCCTTCAGGCCCATCTTGTGCTCGACGTTCGTGGCGTACACGCCGTTGCGCTCGCCCAGCTCGCCGGTCTCGAAGTCGAAGAGGTACTTGGGCACGAGGAAGAGGGAGAGCCCCTTGGTGCCGGGGCCGGCGCCCTCGGGGCGGGCCAGCACGTAGTGGAGGATGTTCTCCGACATGTCGTGCTCACCGGAGGTGATGAACCGCTTCACGCCCTCGATGTGCCAGGAGCCGTCCTCCTGCTGGACCGCCTTGGTGCGGCCGGCGCCCACGTCCGAGCCGGCGTCCGGCTCGGTGAGGACCATGGTGGAGCCCCACTGCTTCTCGGTGGCGATCTTGGCTATGTGCTTCTGGACCTCGTTGCCCTCCTCGAAGAGGATGGTGGCGAAGGCCGGGCCCGAGGAGTACATCCACACGGCCGGGTTGGCGCCCAGGACCAGCTCGGCGTAGGCCCAGATGAGGGAGCGCGGCGCGGTGGTGCCGCCGATCTCCTCGGGCACGCCGAGCCGCCAGTACTCGGAGTCCATGAAGGCCTGGTAGCTCTTCTTGAAGGACGCCGGGACGGGCGCAGTGTTGGTCTCCGGGTCGAAGACGGGCGGGTTGCGGTCGGCGTCCGCGAAGGACTCCGCCAGCTCGTTCTCGGAGAGGCGGGTCAGCTCCTCCAGGACGCTCTTGGCGGTCTCGACGTCCATCTCCTCGAACAGGCCGGTGCCGTACACCTTGTCGCGCCCGAGTACTTCGAAGAGGTTGAACTCGATGTCGCGGAGATTCGACTTGTAGTGCCCCATGGCGACGGCTCCGTAGAGAGATCGGCGAGGCACTGGATCCTCGCGCTAGTTCACGTACCAACAAGTAGACCCCAATATGCTACCCGTCAGTAATAAGGCGCAAGCCCGATCCGGCCATCTGTGACCCAGCCCTCTGCGGCGCTCGATACCCTTGCCGCATGTACGGCTACGACCAGAGCGCCGGAGCGCAGCAGCAGTACGCCCCGCCGCAGCAGCAGATGCCCGGCGCCGGGGGTTACGGGCAGCAGCCGCCGCTGTATCCGGAGCCGTCCCCGCCCTCGCTCGCCGACGCGGTGCGCTCCTTCACCACCGGACAGCTCACCGCCGAGGACTTCCAGCAGATCTTCGCCACCTCCAAGGTCTACTGCCCCCGCGGCGACACCCCCGGCTTCCTCGCCCTGCACAACACCCAGCAGCCGGTGATCCCCATGTTCACCTCGCTGAAGGAACTGCGCCGCTACGCGGGCAAGGAGTCCAAGTACTTCGTCATCACCGGCGCGGAGGTCATCGACCTGCTCCCCACCGGCTACGGCTTCGTCCTCGACATGGAGGGCGAACACCGCATCGTCTTCGACGCGAAGGCGGTCGAGGAGATGGTCGACTTCGCGATGCGGCGGATGTACGGGGGCTGAGGCGGTAACAGGGCGCACGGCTTGCCCGGCGGGCCGCAGAATCGTTGCTTTAGTTCACTATCGGGTGAACATGCTTGCTATCGAGCGTGTGCCCTGATGCCTCTTCCCTAGCTTCCGGGGCGGAGGTGATGCTCGATGTACGAGCAGAACAACATGCCGTCGGATGAGCCGACGGCACGCAAGCAGGACGCGGTCGACATCAACGACTTCGTGTTCGCGGCCACGGGGGCGCGGGTGCGGAGGCTGACGATGCCGGACGGCACGCACTGGTTCCCGGCGGTCGACGTATGCAGGCACCTGGGGTACACCACCCCTCGTAAGGCGCTGCTCGATCATGTCCCGGAAGAGCACCGAGACTTTCTCGAGACAGTGACTGGAAGTCACTCTCTCAGCGTTCCCGCAGGTCGAGAGTGGCGACGAGACATGAATCTCGTCAATCTCCAAGGCCTGATCCGCTTGGTCAACGGTTGCACCAAGCGAGAGTGTGAGCCCTTCAAGGCCTGGGTCACCGAGGTGATCGCCACGATCCAGCGCGACGGTTCCTACTCTCTCGAACCGGCATCCGTGCAGCCCGCTCCCGCCGGCGGCGTCGCGTACGCCGTGCCCCAGAAGGTCGCCGACGCGATCGTCCGGCTGGAGGAGCGGAACACCCGGATGGAGGAGCTGCTCGCGGCCCAGCAGGAGCGGACCGGTCTGCTGCGGGAGATCAGCGGCAGTCTCCGCGACATCGCCGACGCGCTCCGCCGGCCCGGCGGGGTGCCTGCGCGGCCCGTCGTCGAACTGAACCCGAAGGATCTTCTCGCCGCCTGGCGGCGGAAGAACCTCGTCGTCACCGACGACGTCCACGCCGTCGCCGCCTACCTGGCTCCGGCGCTGGTCCGTGGCGGGGCGCGGCATCGGGTGGAGGAGATCGCCACCCGTACGGGTCTGCCCCACGACCGGGTGCACGACTGTCTGCGGATGCTGCTGAAGCGCGGGTGCGTGCGTCAGGCGGGCTGCACGGAGGACGGGGCGCCGGTGTACGTGCTGCCGTAGCGGCGGCGCAGGTCCCGGACGGCAAAGGCCCGAAGCCGCAATACCAGCTTGCGGCTTCGGGCCTCTTCGTACCCTAGCGGGTTCTCAGCCCTGCGGGCCCTCTTCGGTCATTCCGTGGACCGCGGGGACCGTGCCCAGGCGGCCCTTCTGGAAGTCCTCGAACGCCTGCATGAGCTCGTCCTTGGTGTTCATGACGAACGGGCCGTAGTGGGCCATGGGCTCGCGGATGGGGCGGCCGCCGAGGAGGACGATCTCCAGGTCGGGGGTGTGGGAGTCCTGCTTCTCGTCCGCGCGGACGGTGAGCGAGGAGCCGGCGCCGAAGACCGCCGTCTGGCCGGAGTGGACCGGTCGGCGCTCGGTGCCCACCGCGCCCTTGCCGGCGAGGACGTAGGCGAGGCCGTTGAAGTCCTCCCGCCAGGGCAGGGTGATCTCCGCGCCGGGGGCGAGCGTCGCGTGGATCATGGTGATGGGGGTGTGGGTGATGCCGGGGCCCTCGTGGCCGCCGAGCTCGCCCGCGATGACCCGCAGCAGCGCGCCGCCGTCGGGGGAGGTGAGCAACTGGACGCTGCCCGCGCGGATGTCCTGGTAGCGGGGGGCCATCATCTTGTCCTTGGCGGGGAGGTTCACCCACAGCTGGAGGCCGTGGAAGAGCCCGCCGGAGACGACGAGGTGCTCGGGCGGGGCCTCGATGTGGAGGAGCCCGGAGCCGGCGGTCATCCACTGGGTGTCGCCGTTGGTGATGGTGCCGCCGCCGCCGTGGGAGTCCTGGTGGTCGAAGATGCCGTCGATGATGTAGGTGACGGTCTCGAAGCCGCGGTGGGGGTGCCAGGGGGTGCCCTTGGGCTCTCCGGGCGCGTACTCCACCTCGCCCATCTGGTCCATCATGATGAACGGGTCGAGGTGGCGGTAGTTGATCCCGGCGAACGCGCGGCGCACCGGGAAGCCCTCGCCCTCGAAGCCGCTCGGCGCGGTGGTGACGGCCAGCACGGGACGGGCCACGGCGTCTGCGGGTGCGGTGACGCGGGGCAGCGTCAGCGGGTTCTCGACGGTCACTGCGGGCATGGTCGGTTCCTCCTCGGGCGACGTACGTCCCAGTTTAGTTGAGCGTTGAACTTTCTGCCACCTGCAACCGGGGCGGGCCACGCGGCATTCCCCCGCCTGGACGCCCGCGCGGGACAGCCCGCACGTCGCGTGATCCGCTGGAGACGTGCAGCTCCTCCCCCTCCCCGTCCGCCGGCTCGCCGCCTGGTGCGCCGTCGCGCTGCTCGTCGCGGGAGTCGGCTACGTCGCCGTCCGGCTGTGCGCACAGTTCCGTACGGCCGTCGTGCCGGTGCTGCTCGCGCTGCTGGGCACGGCACTGCTGGGCCCGTTCCACCGGCGGCTGGTGAAGGCCGGCGTCAACCGGTCCGTGGCCGCCGGGCTGACCTGCGTCGCCGTGGTCTGCGTGGTCGGCGGCGCCGTGTACATCGTCGTCGCCGCGCTCATCGACAGCGGCGAGCAGATCGTCACCTCGCTGCGGCGCGCGGCGCAGGGGATCGCCGAGCACTTCGGGGCCGCCGGGACCTCGCTGGACGATCTCGCCGCCAACGCGCGGGAACTGCTCGGCAGGTTCGGCGGCACCGCCGCCTCCGGCGTGATCAGCGGGGTGAGCGTGGTCGGCGAGACCCTCGCCATGGCCGTGCTCGCGCTGCTGCTCGTCTTCTTCTTCCTGCGCGACTCCCACCGCGCCACCGGCATCCTGCGCTCCCTCTCCCCGCACGGCGCCGCCGACTCCGTGGAGGCCATGGCGCGGCGCGCCTACCAGGCGGTGGAGGGGTTCATGCGCGGGACCACCTTCATCGCCCTCATCGACGCGCTCTGCATCACCGTCGGCCTGCTCGTCCTGGAGGTCCCCGGCGCCGTCGGACTGGGCGCGCTGGTCTTCGTCGGCGCCTACATCCCCTACCTCGGCGCCTTCGTGTCCGGCGCGGTCGCGGTGCTGGTCGCGCTCGCCGACCGTGGCTTCGTGATCGCGCTGTGGGCGCTCGGCGCGGTGCTGGCCGTGCAGCTGCTGGAGGGGCACGTGCTCCAGCCGGTCATCCAGAGCCGCACCGTGCAGATGCATCCGGCGGTGGTGATGGTCACGATCACCGCGGGCGCGTCCGTCGCCGGGATCCTCGGGATGCTGCTCGCCGTACCGCTGACCGCGGCCGCGTTCGGAGTCGTCCACGAGCTGCGGGACCGCTACGCCGCCTCCGCCCCCTCGGACTCGTAGAGCTCGAACCAGATGCTCTTGCCCTCGCCGCGCGGGTCGACGCCCCAGGCGTGCGCCAGCAGTTCGATCAGCATCAGACCGCGCCCGGAGGACGCCAGCTCGCCGGGCCGCCGCTTGTGCGGCAGGTCGTCGCCGGCGTCGGTGACCTCGACCCGCATCCGCCGGTCGCCGCCCTCCCCGGTGACCTCGGCGACCAGCAGCGCGTCGGCGTCGGTGTGCACGAGGACGTTGGTCAGCATCTCGGACAGCAGCAGCACCGCCGAGTCGACCTGGTCGGCCGACGCCCAGTCGTGGAGGAGTTCGCGCAGCAGCCGGCGGGCGGCGGCGACCTTCTCCGGCTCGGCCTGGGCGACGGTCAGCATGGTGCGCCGTACCGTCGGGCGGGCGGTGACCGGGCCGCCGCAGCCCTCGCCCGGCCGGCACAGCAGCAGGACGGCGATGTCGTCCTCCCGGCGGTCGGCGAGCGGGCCGGGGGTGTGGTGGGAGGAGGGGCCGTGCACCGCCTGGACCAGGGCGTCGGCCAGTTCCTCCAGGTCGCCGGTGTGCTGCTCCAGGGTGGCGCGGATGCGTTTCCAGCCGGTCTCCAGGTCGTGGCCGCCGGTCTCGATCAGCCCGTCGGTGCAGATCAGCATGGTCTCACCGGGTTCCAGGACGAGCCGGGTGGTGGGGTAGTCGGCGTCCGGGTCGATGCCGAGCGGCAGCCCGCCGGCGGTGGGCCGGGTGAGGACCGTGCCGTCGGCCATCCGGATCGCCGGGTCGGGGTGCCCGGCACGGGCGATCTCCAGCACCCCGGACAGCGGGTCCGCCTCGACGTAGAGGCAGGTCGCGAAGCGCAGCTCGCCGGGATCGTCGGCCGCCGCGCACATGCCGTGCAGGAAGCGGGAGGCGCGGGAGAGGACCGCGTCGGGCCGGTGGCCCTCCGAGGCGTAGGCGCGCAGCGCTATCCGCAGCTGGCCCATCAGGCCGGCCGCGCGCACATCGTGCCCCTGCACGTCGCCGATGGTCAGCGCGAACCGGCCGGACGGCAGCGGGATCATGTCGTACCAGTCGCCGCCGACCTGGAGCCCGCCGCCGGTCGGCACATAGCGGGCGGCCAGCCTCATGCCGGGAATCTCGGGGCCCAGCGTGGGCAGCATGGAGCGCTGGAGGCCGTCGGTCAGCTCCCGCTGGGTCTCGGCGGCACCGGCCCGGGACAGGGCCTGGGCGAGCATCCGGGCCACGGTGGTCAGCACCGACCGCTCGTCGGGGGTGAACCGCACCGGGTAGGCGAACCCCGCCATCCAGGCGCCCATGGTGCGCCCGGCCACGGTCAGCGGCAGGAACGCCCACGACCGGCGGCCGAACTGCTCGGCGAGCGGCCAGGTGAGCGGGTAGCGCTCCTTGTACTGCTGGGGCGAGGACAGGTAGACCGCGCGGCCGGTGCGCACCACCTCCGCCGCCGGGTAGTCGGTGTCGAGGGACATGTCCGTGAAGCGGCTCTCGTCGCCCGGCTCGTGCCCGTGGTGGCCGATGATCGTCAGCCGGTCGCCCTGCACGCCGAAGACGGCCAGCCCGTCCGGCGAGAAGCCCGGCATGGCCAGTCCGGCGGCGACCCGCAGCACCTCCTCGGTGGACCGCGCCTCGGCCAGCGCCCGGCCCGCGTCCAGCAGGAACGCCTCCCGGGAGCGCCGCCAGTCGCCGGTGACCGCGTTGCGCCCCGCGGGGGTGCCCGGGGAGGGCTCGGTCACCTCCTGGAGGGTGCCGATCAGCTCGTAGGCCCGGCGCTCGGGGTCGAAGGACGGCCTCATCCGGCTGCGGGTCAGCCGGATGACCCGGCCGCGCTCGTCCATGATCCGTACCCGCACCTCGGCGAGGGTGCCCTCCGCGGTGGCCAGGCCGACGACGCTGACGATCTCGTTCCAGTCGACCGGGTGCAGCCGGGAGCGCACCTGGGCCTCCGTGAGGGTGACCGGTTCCGGGGGCAGCCCGAGCAGCCGAGCGGCCTCGGCGTCCACCGTGACCCTGCTCGTGTCCGTGTCCCACTGCCACAGGCCGGTCGCGAGGGCGGCGAGGACCTGTCCCACGGCGGGCAGCGGCTCAGCAGTGCGCATTGCCCCACTTTAGGAAAAGGTGTTCGGAACGTGCCACCGATGGACGGCGCCGGCAATCGGGCCGGGCGATCCCGGCATGGCCGGTACCCTGGGAAAGTCCGGGCACCGGGCCCCGGAGATTCCCGATCCGCGAAGACTGGATGAACGACGATGCATCGGTACAGGTCCCACACCTGCGGCGAGCTCCGCGCCTCTGACGTCGGCACCGACGTCCGGCTGAGTGGCTGGCTGCACAATCGGCGCGACCTGGGCGGCATCCTCTTCATCGACCTGCGCGACCACTACGGCATCACGCAGCTGGTCGCCCGTCCCGGCACCCCCGCCTACGAGGCGCTGGACAAGGTCTCCAAGGAGTCCACGGTCCGCGTCGACGGCAAGGTCGTCTCACGCGGCACCGAGAACGTGAACCCGGACCTGCCCACCGGTGAGGTCGAGGTCGAGGTCGGCGAGGTCGAGCTGCTCGGCGCCGCCGCCCCGCTGCCCTTCACGATCAACACCGAGGACGGCGTCAACGAGGAGCGCCGCCTGGAGCACCGCTTCCTCGACCTGCGGCGCGAGCGCATGCACCGCAACATCATGCTGCGCACGGCGGTCATCTCCGCCATCCGGCACAAGATGACCGCGCTGGGCTTCAACGAGATGGCGACGCCGATCCTGTCCGCGACCTCCCCCGAGGGCGCCCGCGACTTCGTCGTCCCCTCCCGCCTGCACCCGGGCAAGTTCTACGCCCTCCCGCAGGCGCCCCAGCAGTTCAAGCAGCTGCTGATGATCTCCGGCTTCGACCGCTACTTCCAGATCGCGCCCTGCTTCCGCGACGAGGACGCCCGCGCCGACCGCTCGCCGGGCGAGTTCTACCAGCTCGACGTCGAGATGAGCTTCGTCGAGCAGGAGGACGTCTTCCAGCCGATCGAGAAGCTCATGACCGAGCTGTTCACCGAGTTCGGCGGGGGCCGTGAGGTCACCTCCCCGTTCCCGCGGATCCCGTTCCGCGAGGCGATGCTGAAGTACGGCTCCGACAAGCCGGACCTGCGCGCCAAGCTGGAGCTGGTCGACATCACGGACGTCTTCGAGGCGTCCGAGTTCAAGGCGTTCGCCGGCAAGCACGTGCGCGCGCTGCCGGTCCCGGCCGTCCAGGACCAGCCCCGGAAGTTCTTCGACCAGCTCGGCGACTTCGCGGTGACGCTCGGCGCCAAGGGCCTGGCCTGGGTGCGCGTGGGCGAGGACGGCCAGCTCTCCGGCCCGATCGCCAAGTTCCTCACCGAGGAGAACGTCAAGGTCCTCACCGAGCGCCTCGGCCTGGAGGCCGGTCACGCCGTGTTCTTCGGCGCCGGCGAGTTCGACGAGGTCTCCAAGATCATGGGCGCGGTGCGGGTCGAGGCCGCCAAGCGGGCCGGGCACTTCGAGGAGAACGTCTTCCGCTTCTGCTGGATCGTCGACTTCCCGATGTACGAGAAGGACGAGGAGACCGGCGCGATCGACTTCTCGCACAACCCGTTCTCCATGCCGCAGGGCGGCCTGGAGGCCCTGGAGACCCAGGACCCGCTGGACATCCTCGGCTGGCAGTACGACATCGTCTGCAACGGTGTCGAGCTGTCCTCCGGCGCGATCCGCAACCACGACCCGGAGATCATGCTCAAGGCCTTCGAGATCGCGGGCTACGACCGGGACACCGTGGAGGAGAAGTTCGCGGGCATGCTCCGCGCCTTCCGCTTCGGCGCCCCGCCGCACGGCGGCATCGCCCCGGGCGTCGACCGCATCGTCATGCTCCTCGCGGACGAGCCCAACATCCGCGAGACCATCGCCTTCCCGCTCAACGGCAACGCCCAGGACCTGATGATGGGCGCGCCGACCGAGCTGGAGGAGGCGCGGCTGAAGGAGCTGCACCTGTCGGTGCGCAAGCCGCAGCCCAAGTAGTCCGTCCGACGGAAGGGCCCGGAACCGAGCGAGGTTCCGGGCCCTTCCGTGTGTGCGGCGGTGCCGCCGGTCCGTGTCAGAGGAGCCTGAGCAGGCCCTTGCCGCCCAGCCAGCCGTCGGTTTGTGCCATGCCGAGTGTTTCCAGGGTGAAGACGCGGCTGCCGGTGCCGGTCGGGCGGGAGGTGCCGCCGGGCAGTGTGAAGACTGCGCCGTTGCCGTTGTTCTCGCCGGCCGCGCCGATGATGAGTTCCGGCCTGCCGTCGCGGTTCAGGTCGCCGGCGGAGAGCGTGGTGCCGAAGAAGTCGCCGGTCTCGTTGCTGCTGGGGATGGCGGTGGTGTCCTGGTGGTAGGAGTAGCCGCCGGTGCCGAGGGCGCCCGAGCGGCGGCCGGGGATCACGGTGACGGTGCCGGTGCGTTCCGCCGTGCCGACGGCCTCGTACGGTGCGCCGATCACGATCTCGGCGGCGCCGTCCCGGTTGAGGTCGGCCACGGTGAGGGCGGCGCCGAAGGTGTCGCCCTTCTCGCCGGTGCCGGGGACGCCCGTGGTTTCCTGGGTGATCACTTCGGGGATCTGCGTGTGGGTGATGCCGTTCTTCGAGCCGCGGTAGACGAGCACGCGTCCGCCGGTCTCGCCGTCGATGCCCGGTGTCACGGGTTCCAGGGGGTCGCCGACCACGAGGTCGGCGTAGCCGTCGCCGTTGACGTCTCCGGTGGCGGCGATCAGCCCGTTGCCGTTCTTCAGCGGCCCGGTCCACGTCGCGGTGCCGCCGTGGTTGACCATGATCGGGCTGCCGCTCAGCTCGGGCCGGAGCGCGCCGAAAGCCACCTGGTCGGGGCTGCCGCTGCGGTTGAAGTCACCGAGCGCAACCGAGCCGACGGCGTTGTCGGTCCGGGTTTGGACCTGTGAACCGACGGAACCGCCGCTGGTGAACGGGCCCTTGAAGACGGTCGTCCACCGGGCGCCGCCGATGAGGATCTTGGTCTTCGAGCCCGACCCCATGCTGAGCGCGGCCACGTCGAGGCCGTTGTCGTCCTCGTACGACGACGACAGCGGCAGCCTGGTGCCCTTCGCCAGACCGTTCCTGCTTCCCCAGATCACGGTGACCTGCCGCTCCGCGATGCTGTCCGGTGAGCCGACGACCAGGTCGGCGTATCCGTCACGGTTCAGGTCGGCCGTCGCCGTGGTGGTGCCGAACCGGTCCCGCTCGAACGGGTGCCCGGGGATACTGGGCGTCGCCTCCGTGATCGTCTGCCGCCGGCTCTTCGCCGAGACGCCGTTCGCCGAGCCGTACAGCACGACGACGGCCCCCGCCTGCGGGGCGTTGCCGTACTCCTCGACAGCGGCCCCCGGCACCGGCAGCACCAGGTCGCGGTAGCCGTCGCCGTTGAAGTCCCCCGGTACCGCTCCGTGCACGGCGGCGGCCGGCGCGGCGGGCAGCAGCGTTCCCGCGATCACCGCGGCGGCCGCGACCACTGCCGCACTCCCTCTGCGCATGTAAGTCCCCTTCCTCGACACACGGTCGAAGAAGGGGACCTCTCAGCACCGCGCAGGGTTGTAGCCCTCGGGTCAGATGATCCAGAACAGTCCGAAGCCGCCCAGCCAGCCCTCGTACCACTGGGGCATGCCCAGCGAGTCCAGAGTGAAGGCGCGGCTGCCGGTCCCGGTGGGCCGCTTGCTGCCGCCGGGCATCATGAACACCGCGCCGTTGTAGTGGTTCTCGCAGGCCGCGCCGATGAACAGCTCCGGCCTGCCGTCCCGGTTCACGTCCCCGGCCGACACGGTCGCACCGAAGCAGTCCCGGGTCTCGTTCACGCTGGGCACGCCGGGGGTGTCCTGGTGGAAGGTGTACCCGCCCGCGCCGAGCGGGCCCGAGCGGCGGCCGGGTATCACGGTGACCATGCCCGTACGCCGCACCTCGCCGACCGCCTCGTAGGGCGCGCCGACGACGAGGTCCGCGAGGCCGTCCCGGTTCAGGTCGGCGACCGCGAGGCCCGCGCCGAAGGTGTCGCCCTTCTCGCCCGTGCCGGGCACGCCCGCGGTGTCCTGGCTGATCACCTCGGGCTGCGCGTCCGGCGTGATGCCGTGCGCGGAGCCGCGCCAGATCAGCACCCGGCCGCCCAGTTCGCCGTCGACGCCCGGGGTCCAGGGCGTCAGCGGGTCGCCCACCACCAGGTCGGTGTAGCCGTCGCCGTTGACGTCACCGGTCGCGGCGATGAAGCCGTTGCCCTTCTCCAGCACCGTCCCGGTGGGGGCACCGGTCTGGTTCAGCCGGATGTCGCTGCCGGTGACGTCGGTCCGGCGGGCGCCGAAGTCCACCTGGTCGGGCGTGCCGTCCCGGTCGAAGTCGCCCAGGGCCACCGATCCGACCAGGCCGTACTCGTGCGGGGTCTGCACCGCCGAGCCGTAGCTGCCGGAGCTGCTGAAGGGACCCCTGAAGACGACGGTCCCGAGGTCCGAGCCGACCATCACCTGGGTCTTCGCGCCGGGTCCGGTGCTGAGCGCCGCCACGTCCGTGCCGTAGGACTCGGTGTAGGACGGCGCGGCCAGCAGGGTGCCCTTGCGCAGGCCGTCCTTGCTGCCCCACATCACCGTGACGGTCCCCGCGCGGGAGCCGCCCCAGGGGGCGCTGATCACCAGGTCGGCGTAGCCGTCGCGGTTGAGGTCGGCGGTGGCGGTGGAGGTGCCGAAGCCGCGCGAGTTGTCGACCGGCGCCGGGACGCCGGGCGAGTTCTGGCTGATGACCTGGCGCCGGCTCCCCGACACCCCGGACGAGGAGCCGTACAGCACGACGACGGCGCCCGCCCGGTGCTTGTCACCGAGGTCCGCGCCGGGTATCGGCAGTACCGCGTCGCGGTAGCCGTCCCCGTTGAAGTCGCCGGGTGCCGCCGCGTGGACGGCCGTGGCGGGGGCGGCCGGTGCCAGCAGCCCCGCGATCAGTCCGGCGGCCACCAGGGCGGCCGCCTTCCATCTGCCCATGTCTGTCCCCTTTCCCCACGCACTGTTGGAGAAGGGGACATGTCACGGCCTCAGTTGGTTGTACCGTCACCGGCGTCGAGGAGCCTGAGCAGGCCCTTGCCGCCCAGCCAGCCGTCGGTCTGGGCCATGCCGAGTGTTTCCAGGGTGAAGACGCGGCTGCCGGTGCCGGTCGGGCGGGAGGTGCCGCCGGGCAGTGTGAAGACTGCGCCGTTGCCGTTGTTCTCGCCGGCCGCGCCGATGATGAGTTCCGGCCTGCCGTCGCGGTTCAGGTCGCCGGCGGAGAGCGTGGTGCCGAAGAAGTCGCCGGTCTCGTTGCTGCTGGGGATGGCGGTGGTGTCCTGGTGGTAGGAGTAGCCGCCGGTGCCGAGGGCGCCCGAGCGCCGGCCGGGGATCACGGTGACGGTGCCGGTGCGCTCGGTCGTGCCGACGGCCTCGTACGGCGCGCCGATCACGATCTCGGCGGCGCCGTCCCGGTTGAGGTCGGCCACGGTGAGGGCGGCGCCGAAGGTGTCGCCCTTCTCGCCGGTGCCGGGGACGCCCGTGGTTTCCTGGGTGATCACTTCGGGGATCTGCGTGTGGGTGATGCCGTTCTTCGAGCCGCGGTAGACGAGCACGCGGCCTCCGGTCTCGCCGTCGATGCCCGGTGTCACGGGTTCGAGCGGGTCGCCGACCACGAGGTCGGTGTAGCCGTCGCCGTTGACGTCTCCGGTGGCGGCGATCAGTCCGTTGCCGTTCTTCAGCGGCCCGGTCCACGTCGCGGTGCCGCCGTGGTTGACCATGATCGGGCTGCCGCTCAGCTCGGGCCGGAGCGCTCCGAAGGCCACCTGGTCGGGGCTGCCGCTGCGGTTGAAGTCACCGAGCGCCACCGAGCCGACGGAGCCGTCGGTCCGGGTCTCGACGCTCGATCCGAACGAGCCGTCCTTGGCGAACGGGCCCTTGTAGACGGTCGTCCACACGTCGGCGCCGACCAGGATCTTGGTCCTGGAGCCGGCTCCCAGGCCGGCCGCGGCCAGGTCGAGGCCGTAGTCGCCCTGGTGCAGGTTCTGCGGCAGCCGGGTGCCCTTGGTCAGGCCGTCCCTGCTTCCCCAGAGGACCGTGACCTGCTCGTGCGCTTCGCTGTGCGGGGAGCCTACGACCAGGTCGGCGTATCCGTCGCGGTTCAGGTCGGCCGTCGCCGTGGTGGTGCCGAACCGGTCCCAGGCGTCCAGGCGCCCGGGAACGCCGGGCGAGTCCTCGGTGATGGTCTGTCGCCGGCTGACCGAGGAGACACCCCGGGACGAGCCGTACACCACGACGACGGCACCCGCCCATTGGGCGCCCTGGAGGCTCGCACCCGGCACCGGCAGCACCAGGTCCCGGTACCCGTCGCCGTTGAAGTCCCCCGGTACCGCCCCGTGCACGGCGGCGGCCGGCATGGCCGGCACCATCGTCCCCGCGATCACCGCGGCGGCCACGACCGCGGCCGCGCTCCCTCTGCGCATGGGTGTCCCCCTTCGTCGACGCATGATCGAGAAAGGGGACCACTCAGCGTCCCGGAGGGTTGTACGGGCTCACAGCGCGCCGCTCAGCGGGCGACGAACTGGGTGAGGATCGCCTGGACCTCGTAGATGTCGACGCCCTTGGTGAAGGTCTTGGTGATCGGCATCTGGCTGCCGGAGAGCCAGATCTTCAGCTCGGCGTCGAGGTCGAAGGTGCCGGCGGTCTCCACCGCGAAGTGGGTGATGCTGCGGTAGGGGATCGAGTGGTACTCGGTCTTCTTGCCGGTGATGCCCTGCTTGTCGACCAGGATCAGCCGGCGGTCGGTGAACAGGATGGTGTCGCGGATCAGCAGGTAGGCGGCGTGCACCTGCTCGCCGTGGCCCAGCAGCCGGGCGTAGTCCTGGGACGCCTGCGCCGGGTCGATGGCGTGCGCGTTGCCGAAAAGAGCCATGAAAGTGGACCCCCCACTCGGATGTCACACGAAGGGCTTCATGTGATCTTGGCCAGATATACCTGGTGAGTGAGGGGTCCGAGAAGGGCTGTTACGCGGCTGTTTCCCCGCCGAAGCGCTCCTTGTACGCGGCCAGGTCGTCATCCGTCAGCTTGGCGAACAGGACCGGCGGGACGGTGAAGGGCGTGCCGGCCGGGACCGAGGCCAGCGCCTTCGCCTCCTCCTGGGCGACCCAGGTGGCGGTGTCGCCGGTGAGGGAGAAGGCCTGGCGCATCGCCGCGGAGGTGGCCGGGATGAAGGGCTCGGAGACCACCGCGTACAGGTGGATGAGGTTCATCGCCGTGCGCAGGGTGAGCGCCGCGCCGTCCTTGTTCGTCTTGATCTCCAGCCAGGGGGCCTTCTCCTCCAGGTAGGAGTTGCCCGCGGACCACAGGGCGCGCAGCGCGGCGGCGGCCTTGCGGAACTGGAGGGCCTCCATCTGCTGCTCGTACTCGGCGAGCAGCCGGGCGATCTCCTCGCCGAGGCGCGCCTCCGCCTCGCCGGGCTCGCCGCCCGCCGGGACCTCCTCGCCGAAGCGCTTCCTGGAGAAGGACAGGACGCGGTTGACGAAGTTGCCGAGGGTGTCGGCGAGGTCCTTGTTCACCGTGGCGGTGAAGTGCTCCCAGGTGAACGAGGAGTCGTCGGACTCGGGGGCGTTGGCGATCAGGAAGTAGCGCCAGTAGTCGGCCGGGAGGATGTCCAGCGCCTGGTCGGTGAAGACGCCGCGCTTCTGCGAGGTGGAGAACTTCCCGCCGTAGTACGTCAGCCAGTTGAAGGCCTTGACGTAGTCGACCATCTTCCACGGCTCGCGCACGCCGAGCTCGGTCGCCGGGAACATCACCGTGTGGAACGGGACGTTGTCCTTCGCCATGAACTCGGTGTAGCGGACGGGGTTCTCACCGGAGTCCGCCTCGTACCACCACGACTTCCAGTCCCGGTTCTCCGGGTCCTGGTCCGCCCACTCCTTCGTCGCGCCGATGTACTCGATCGGGGCGTCGAACCAGACGTAGAAGACCTTGCCCTCCGCCGCCAGCTCCGGCCAGGTGTCCGCCGGGACCGGGACACCCCAGTCCAGGTCACGGGTGATGGCGCGGTCGTGCAGGCCCTCGTTCAGCCACTTGCGGGCGATGGAGGAGGCGAGCTGCGGCCAGTCGTCCTCGTGGCGGGCCACCCAGGCCTCGACCTCGTGCTGGAGCTTGGACTGGAGGAGGAAGAGGTGCTTGGTCTCGCGGACCTCCAGGTCCGTGGAGCCGGAGATCGCGGAGCGGGGGTTCAGCAGGTCGGTGGGGTCGAGGACCCGGGTGCAGTTCTCGCACTGGTCGCCGCGCGCCTTGTCGTAGCCGCAGTGCGGGCAGGTGCCCTCGACGTAGCGGTCGGGGAGGAAGCGGCCGTCGGCGGGCGAGTACACCTGGCGGATCGCCCGCTCCTCGATGAAGCCGTTCTCGTTCAGCTTGCGGGCGAAGTGCTGGGTGATCTCGACGTTCTGCTTGCTGGAGCTGCGGCCGAAGTAATCGAACGCGAGTGCGAAACCGTCGTAGACGGCCTTCTGGGCGTCATGGGCCTGCGCGCAGAACTCCGCCACCGGCAGGCCCTGCTCCTTGGCCGCCAGCTCCGCCGGGGTGCCGTGCTCGTCCGTCGCGCAGATGTACAGGACGTCGTGGCCGCGCTGGCGGAGGTACCGGGAGTACACGTCCGCCGGGAGCATGGACCCCACCATGTTGCCCAGGTGCTTGATCCCGTTGATGTACGGAAGGGCGCTGGTGATGAGGTGTCGAGCCATGGCTTGGCTGCTCCCGGGTCGGTTGTTTTGCGAACCTTGAAATCGTAGCCGAGACGGGTGGGCCGCCCGCTTCCCGTTCTGAGGGGTGGGAAGGGGCGGCCCGTCCGTTCAGTCACTCCCTACGGGCGCCAGTTCGCCAGGACGCCCTCGTACAGCTCGGTGTCCGTCAGCTCGCGCGGGGTCGGGCCCGCGTGGAAGAAGGACGTGTTGTCGCCCTTCAGCTTGCGGAGGTAGTCGAACGCCTTGTTGTCATGCTCGCCGAAGGCGACGAAGGCGAAGTGGACGTGGGGGTGGGTCTCCGCGGCCGAGGCCAGCGCCTGGGTGGCCGGGGTCTTCGCGTCCGGGGCCCCGTCCGTCTGGAAGACCACCAGGGCCGGGGTGCCCGGGGCGGCCGTCCTGTCGTGGTGCGCGAGGACCTCCTCCACGGCCACGTGGTAACTGGTACGGCCCATGCGGCCGAGCGTGGCGTGCAGCTCGTCGATCTTGTTCTCGTGGTCGGCGAGGGTCAGCTCGCCGGTGCCGTCCAGCTCCGTGGAGAAGAACGTCACGTGGACCGTGGCCTCGGGGTCGAGGTGCGCCGCGAGGGCGAGGGTCTGCTCGGCGAGGGCCTGGGCGGAGCCGTCCTTGTAGTACGGGCGCATGGACGCGGAGCGGTCCAGGACCAGGTAGAGCCTGGCCCGGGTGCCGGTGAGGCCGGCTTTTCTCAAGGTGGTGGTCGCGGCCTTGTAGGCCGTGGTGAGGCCGGGGGCGCGGGACTTCACCCGGGTGAGGGGGATCGCGGGGGCGGGCTTGGCCTCGGCGTCCGCGTTGCCGCGGGGGGTGTCGGCGGCTGAGGGTGCGGCCTCGGCGTCCGCGCTGCCGCGGGCTGAGGGTGCGGCCTCGGCTTCGCCTTCGACCGGGGTGTTCCCACCCGCACCACCCGTGCCGCTTTCGTCGTCGGGTGCGGGTGGCCCCTGTGGGGGTTCCTCGCCGTCGGCGGCCGCGGGCTCCGGGGTGGCGGCCACCTCCGGCTCCGGCTCGGGCTCGGCCTCTGCCTCCGGCTGCGCCTCGGCCTTCGCCGTGGGCGTCGCTTCAGGTTCGGGGGTCGGCTCGGGCTCGGGCTCGGAGGCGGTGTCGGTTTCCGCCTCTGCCTTCGGCTCCGTCTCCGTCTCCGGTTCCGATGCAGTCTGCTCCACCGGCTCGGGCTCGGGCTCGGGCTCGGACTCCGTTGCCTGGGCCGGCTCCGGGTCGGGCTTCGCCTCCTGCTCGGGGGCGGGCTCCGGCTCGGGGGCGGGCTTCGCCTCCGGCTCCTGCTCGCGGTCCGGCTCGGGCTTCGCCTCCGGCTTCGGTTCCGGGTCGGGGGCCTGCTCGGTCGGACGCTCGGTCTCTGGACGCGGCTCGGCCTTCGCCTGCGGCTCTTCCTCGGGGGACGGGGCTTCGGGGGCGCCGGCCTGGGTGGGGACCGTGACCTTGTCGAAGGCCGCGGTGACCAGGTCGTGTTCGTCGGGCGTGGCGGGGCGGGGGGACGGGACGGTGTCCTGGGCCGGGGGCTCCGTCCGTTCCGGCGTGGCGGGGCGGCTGGACGGGGCGGGTTCCTGGGGTTCCGTCCCGGTCTGCTGGGGGGCGGCATCCTCCGGGTCGGTCTGGCGTGACTTCCGGGACCTGCCGAACGCGTTCCGCAGGAGAGAGAGAATGCCCATGTGCGCAACCCTTCGAAGTGAGTTGTAGCCCGTCGATCCCTGGCCAGGACGGACACGTAAGGTTAGCGGGCCCCGCGGCGGAGCCGGTGAACGTGTCAAGCGCCCTTTGAGGCAGAGAGCCCGGACACAGGTGGCTACCCCGGGTTCACTCCTCGTTCACACGCCGGCCCCGCTCCCGCACACACGTGCTCCTAGCGTCCGTGGCGCTGACAAACATGGGGAAGCCAGGGGAGAAGAATCAACGTGCGTCGCATCACGCTGCCCGTCATCCGGACCTCGTCCGACTCGCATCCCGGCGGACGTTCCGCCCTGACCTGCCGTTTCCGGTGTGGTGACGCCTGCTTCCACGAGGTGCCGAACACCACCGCCAACCCGTACGTCGGCGACGTCATCGCCACCGCGCTGAGCCGCCGTTCCGTGATGCGCGCCGCCGCCGTGGTGACCGCGACCGCCGCCGTGGGCGCCGCCGGTGCCGCCGCCTCCCCGGAGGCGAGCGCGGCCACCCGCCGCAAGCCCTCCGCCGGCAAGGGCGCCCGTGGGCTGCGGTTCAGCCCCGTGGCGCCCAACACGAACGACGCCGTCACCGTGCCCGAGGGATATGGCCAGAATGTGGTCATCCGTTGGGGTGAGCCCATTCTGCGCGGTGCGCCCGCCTTCGACCCGGAGAAGCAGACGGCGAAGGCGCAGTCCGGGCAGTTCGGCTACAACAACGACTTCCTCGCGCTGCTGCCGCTGCCGGGCGAGCGCGGCCGGCAGATCCTCGTCGCGAATCACGAGTACACCGACGAGGTGCTCATGTTCCGCGGGTACGACCCCGAGAACCCGACCCGTGAGCAGGTGGAGATCGCCTGGGCCGCGCACGGGCTGTCGGCCGTCGTCGTGGAGGGGGAGCGGCGGACCGGCAAGCTCGTCGCCGTGCCGCGGCACCCGCTGAACCGGCGTGTCACCGCCACCACCGAGTTCCGGCTGACCGGGCCGGCGGCCGGGTCGGACCTGCTGAGGACGTCCGCCGACCCGTCGGGCACCAAGGTGCTCGGCACGCTCAACAACTGCTCCGGCGGCACCACCCCGTGGGGCACGACGCTGCACGGCGAGGAGAACTTCAACCAGTACTTCGCCAACGCGAGCAGGGCCACCGACAAGCGGTACGGGCTCGGCAGCGGTGCCACCGAGCGGAAGTGGGAGCGTTTCGACAAGCGGTTCGACGTGGCGCAAGAGCCCAACGAGCCGCACCGGTTCGGTTACGTCGTCGAGCTGGACCCGTACGACCCGGACTCCACGCCCCGCAAGCACACCGCGCTCGGCCGGTTCAAGCACGAGGGCGCGACCGTGCGGCTGACCGAGGACGGGCGGCCCGTCGTGTACTCGGGCGACGACGAGCGGTTCGACTACTTCTACAAGTTCGTCGGCAGCAAGCGGATGCGGAAGGGGTCGGGCCGGGCGGTGCGCGAGCACAACCTGTCGCTGCTCGACGAGGGGACGCTGTACGTCGCCCGGCTCACCGGTGACTCGCCGTCGATCGAGATCGACGGCACCGGCAGGCTGCCGGCCGACGGGGAGTTCGACGGCAGCGGCGAGTGGATCCCGCTGGCGACGGCCACCGCCGACGGCGCCGTCTCGCACGTCGAGGGCATGACCGCGGAGGAGGTGTTCGTCTTCACGCGCCTCGCCGGCGACAAGGTCGGCGCGACGAAGATGGACCGGCCCGAGGACATCGAGCCCAACCCGCACACCGGCAAGGTGTACGTGGCCCTCACCAACAACAGCAACCGGGGCAGGACCGGGTACGCCGGCGCCGACGAGGCGAACCCGCGCAACCTCAACAAGCACGGGCAGGTCCTGGAGCTGACCGAGCGCTGGAACCGCGCCGACAGCCGGACGTTCGCCTGGTCGCTGTTCCTGGTCGCCGGTGACCCGAACGACCCCGCCACCTACTTCGCCGGGTTCCCGAAGGACCAGGTCAGCCCGATCTCCTGCCCGGACAACGTGGCGTTCGACCCGCACGGCAACCTGTGGATCTCCACGGACGGCAACCAGCTCGGCTCGCACGACGGGCTCTTCGGCGTGGCCACCCGCGGGGAGCGGCGCGGTGAGCTGAAGCAGTTCGCGACGATGCCGAACGGTGCGGAGACCTGCGGCCCGGTGATCCAGGACCGGCGCGTGCTGGTGGCCGTCCAGCACCCGGGCGAGGTCGACGGGGCGAGCGTGGACAAGCCCGCGTCCACGTGGCCCGACGGTCCCGGGCGGATCGTCCGGCCGGCCGTGGTCGCCGTGTGGCGTGAGGACGGCTGCGACATCGGGGTCTGACCGGCCCGTCCCGGAAGTGCCGGGGGTCACCGCGCCCGCCGCGCCCGCCGCACCGGCGGGCACGGCGCGTTCAGTGCGGTGACGCGATCGCCCGGGCCGCCGCCACCTCCTGGCGCAGCGGCTCCAGCACGCTGCCCGGCGGCCCGGTGAGGTCGGTGCGCACGGCGATGAGGGTGTCCGCCTCGCGGACACCCTCCGCCAGTTCCCGCAGTTGCAGGACGACCTGGGAGACCTCCGCCGTGGACGGCGGGGCCGCGCCCTGCTTCACCCGGACCCGGGCCGCGGTCGTCGCGTCGACGATGCGTTCCACGGCGACGACCAGCGGCCACCAGGCCGCCGCGCGGCGGCCGGTCGGCGGGGGCTCGGTCAGGGCGCGCTGGAACTCGGTGCGGATGACCGACAGGTCCCGGTAGAGGCGGCGGCGCATCCGGGCGCGAGCCGCGGTGTCCGTGCCCTGCGCGCCGCCCCCGAAGGCGCACTCCACGTAGCGGGCGGTGTCGGCGACCGCGTCCGCGAGGCGGTCGCCGACCCGGGTGTGCCAGCTCTCCGGCCACAGCAGATAGCCGGCGACGAGCGCGATGGCGCAGCCGGCGAGGGAGTCGACCAGGCGGGGCAGCAGCAGGGCGGTGCCCTCGCGGTTGAGGACGTCGGAGAGCAGCAGGATCACGGGGGTGATGGCGGCCGTCTGGTGGCCGTAGCCCCGTGGGGTGAGGGCGGGGATCAGCGGGGCGAGGAGGAACAGGACCGCGACGTCCCACCAGCCGCGCGGTACCTGGGACAGGACGGCCGCCGCGACGACCAGGCCCGCGACGGTGCCGAGGGCACGCAGCAGGGCGCGGGAGAACACCGAGCCGAAGTCGGGCTTGAGGACGAAGGTGATGGTGAGGGCGACCCAGTAGGAGCGCGGGACGGGGACGATGGAGACCAGGACCTGGGCGAGGCCGATGCACAGGGCGAGGCGCAGGCCGTAGCGCCAGGAGGCGGCCGACAGCAGGACGTTGCGGGTGGCGAGGGCCGCGCGGGTGCGCAGGGCGCCGGGGTGGCCGAGGCGGTCGAGGATGCCGGTGGGGTCGACGTCCGGCTCGCTGACGACGTCGGCGGCGTGCCGCAGTGCCTGGTCCACGGCGCGGCCGGTCTCGGTCAGCGGCAGGGGCAGGCGCAGCCCTATCGGGCCGGAGTAGCCGGTGTCGACGGCATCCGCGAGGTGCCGGACGGCCTGCGGGATCTCGGGCGGCAGCGCGCGGCCGGCGAGGTGGGCGGCGGGGGCGGCCTCGATGACCGGGATGACCGCGTTGAGCTGGGCGAGCAGTCGGGTGAGGTCCCGGCTGCGGCTGTGGTAGCGGGAGCGGCGGGCGAGGACGACGTCGTACGACTGGTTGAGCGCCTGGGTGGCGGCGTGCCGGGCCGTGTCGTAGGTCTCGGTGTCCGCGCCGCACGCGTCGAGCAGACCGGCGACGGCCCGGTAGGCCCCGGCGACGGCCGTGCGTTCGGGTACGCCGGAGCGCAGCGGCCAGGACAGCAGGGCCAGGACGAGGACGAGCAGTCCGCCGCCGGTCATCAGCAGCGGGGCGAGCCACCAGTCGCCGGGCATGGGCAGGCCGGCGCCGACGACGGCGTTCAGCAGCAGGAGCAGGCCGGAGACGGAGGAGACCGCGCCGATGGTGGAGATCATCCCGGAGACGAGGGCGATGCCGGTGAGGACGGCGACCGCGATCCAGCCGTGGCCGAAGGCGAGGGAGCCGAGGGTGACGCCGACCGCGCCGAGCAGTTGCGGGACGGCGATGTTGAGGATGCGCAGCCGGTAGGCGTCGGCGGTGTCGCCGATGACGCCGGAGAGGGCGCCCATGGCGGCGAGCGCGCCGTACTCGGGGCGGCCGGCGGCGAGTCCGACGGCGAGCGGGAGGGACAGGGCGACGGCGGCCCGGGCGACGGCGGCCCGGTTGACGGGCGCCTGCTGGGATCGAAGGTTCCGGACCAGCCAGTCGGGAGGGGTGAGGCCGATGGGGAACTCTCGCGACATGCGCCCATTATGGGCGCCTTGCCCGAAGCGCCGGGGCGGGGCCGGGACCGACGCGCGCGCCCCCGGCGAACGGCCGCCCGGCGCCCGGGCCGCGGACCCCGGCGCGACGCGCGCACGGCCCGGCCCGGCGCGCGCACGGCCCGGCGCCGGCGCGCGCGGACCCGTGCCGGACCCGGCGGCGCGGGGACGATCCGAGCGGCGTTCCCCGCCCGTCACCCCCTAGCCGGGGACGCGGGCCAGGAAGGCGGCCAGCGCCGCGTCGAACTCCCGTGGGCGTTCCAGGTTGGGCATGTGGGCGGCGCCCGCGACGACGTGCAGGGTGGAGTCGGGGAGGAGGGCGTGCAGGGTCTCGGCGACCGCGACGGGGGTGTACTCGTCGTCCTCGCCGACCACCACCAGCGCCGGGACGGTGACGCGGGCCAGCAGGGGGCGGTAGTCGGGGCGTTCGGCGCGTCCGCGCAGGGCCGCGGCGGCACCCTCGGGCGGGGCGGCGGTCATCATGCGGTGGACGTGGGCCTGGACGTCCGGGTCGGCGTGGGCGGCGACCATCTTGTGCAGGACCTCGTCGGCGTAGCCGCGCATGCCCTCGCGCAGCAGCCGGTCGGCCATGGCGTTGCGGGCGCGCCGGCCCTCGGGGGTCTCGGGTTCGGCGAAGGTGTCGGCGAGGACGAGTCCGCGGACGCGGTCGCCGAAGCGGGCGTAGCACTCCATGGCGATCTGACCGCCCATGGACAGCCCGGCGAGGACCACGGACTCCAGTCCCAGCGCGTCGAGCAGGGCCTCCAGGTCGGCGGCGAAGGCGGCGAGCGGGGTGGTGCCGGGCACCACCGGGGAGGCGCCGTAGCCGCGCAGGTCGGGGGCGACGACCCGGCGGTGCGGGGCGAACGCCTCGATCTGCGGGGCCCACATGGTGCGGTCGAAGGGGTGGCCGTGGACGAGCAGCAGCGGGACGCCGGTTCCGGTGCCCTTGTCCTCGTACGCGAGGGAGACGGTCATGGAGCCGACCGTACGGCGCCCCAACTCGTCCGTGCAATAAAATCTTTGCGCTCGGTGCAATGCCAACGAGGGGGCCGCTGTGGACGATTACCTCCGTCTCGCCGACCGGATCGCGGCCGACATCGCCTCCGGCCGCCTCAGGCCCGGCCAGCGGCTGCTCCCGCAGCGGACGTTCGCACGGCGGCGCGGCATCGCCGCCTCCACGGCCGGACGGGTCTACGGCGAACTGGTGCGGCGCGGACTGGTCGTCGGCGAGGTCGGCCGGGGCACCTTCGTGCGGGCCGCCCCGCCCGCGCCCGGCGACGGCCGCGCCCTCACCGAACCGCCGCACCCCGGCACGGCCGCGCCCGCGCTCGTCAACCTGGAGCTGAACTACCCCACGGCCGCCGGCCAGTCCGCCCTGCTCACCCCCGCCCTCACCGCCCTCCTCGGCGACCCCGCCGCCCTCACCGCCACCCTCGGCCCGGCCGCCGCGACCGGCACCCCCGAGGCCCGCGCCGCCGCCGCCCGGCTGCTCGCCGCCCCCGGCTGGCGCCCCGCCCCCGCCCAGGTGCTCTTCACCGGCAACGCCCGCCAGTCCATCGCCGCCGCGCTGGCCTCCCTGGTCCGCCCCGGCGGCCGCGTCGGTGTCGAGCCACTGACGTATCCACTGGTGAAGGAGATCGCGGCGCGCCTCGGCGTCACTCTGGTCCCGCTGGCCGCCGACGACGACGGGCCGCTCCCGGAGTCCGTGGCCGCCGCCCACCGCACGGCCCCGCTCTCCGCCCTCTACCTCCAGCCGACCCTGCACAACCCGACGTCCCTCACCACCCCCGGGCCGCGCCGGGAGGCCCTCGCCCGGACCGTCACGGCCCTCGGCGTGCCGGTCGTCGAGGACCGCATCTGGTCCTTCCTGCGCCCCGGACCACCGCTGGCCGCCCTCGCCCCCGGCCTCACCCACGTCGTCGACGGCCTGTCCAAGCGGGTCGCGCCGGGGCTCACCGTGGGCCTCCTGGCCGTACCCGGGGAGCGGGTGCCCGCCGTGGCCGCCGCGATCCGCTCCGGCGGGTGGAGCGCGGGCGGGTTCGCGCTGGCGGCGGCCGTGCGGTGGATCGAGGACGGCACGGTGGACCGGCTGGTGGCCGCCAAGCGCGCCGAGGCGGCGCGCCGTCAGCGGCTGCTCGCCACCCGGCTGCGGGGTTTCGCCGTACGGTCCGACCCGTACGCCTGCTACGCCTGGTGGGAGCTGCCCGCTCCGTGGCGCGCCGACACCTTCACCGCGACCGCCGCCGCCCACGGCATCGCCGTCACCCCGGGCCCGTCCTTCGCCGTCGACCCCGCCCGCACCCCGGACGCGGTCCGCCTCGGCCTCGCCTCGGCGCCGGAACCGGAGCTGGAACGGGCCCTGCGCACCCTGGCGGAACTGGCCCACCGGGGACCCTGACCGGCCCCCTCCGTTAGGCCCGGGTCCCGGTCGCCTCCGGCGCTCCGCCGGGACCGGCCGGCGCGCGGGCGGGGCCGGGGCGCGCGCCGCGGCCGTGACGGCCGGTCAGCCAGGTGGCGACGGCCGCGGTGAGACCGAGCGCCAGCAGCAGCCAGGACGTGGTGCGCAGGGTGGCGGTCAGCGCGTCGTAGACGGCCGCGGCGGCCGGGCGGTGCAGGCCGGCGGGGAGGCCGCTGAGGGTCAGGTGCCGCCCCACGGCGATCGCCAGGGCGAGCAGCGCCCCGCCGAGCGCGGTGCCCAGCGCGGTCGCGGTGACCGCGCGGCGGCGGCAGGCGGCGACCGCGATGCCGGTGGCGGCGAGGGCGACGGCGGCCGACGGGAGCCAGAATCCGGTCACTTCGAGCACGGCGTATCCCTTGCGCAGGCGGTCCGCCTCCGGGGCGGGCAGTACGGCGACCCGGGTGTGCGGCACCGGGACGCGGTGCGCGAACGGGACGTTGCCGGCGGCGAGCCGGCGTTTGACCTCGGCGGCGACGGGGGCGACGTCGACGGTGACGGGCCGCCCCGCGGTGCCCTGCCGCGCGGCGTGCAGCAGGGCGGTGTGGGTGACCCGGTTCGCGGTGTCCCAGCCGGCGCGGAAGGCGTCGGTACGGGTGAAGGAGCGGGCCGCGTCCCGCACGAACGGGCCCGCCGCCCTCCGCAGCCGCGGCTCCAGCCGGCCGGTCAGCTCCGTGCCGACGGTGTCCGCGAAGGCGTCCCGCACGGCGGGGTCGCCGGCCAGCGGGGCCATGGCGCGCACGTACCGTCCGGTGTCCGTGAGGCCGTACGCCGCCCAGGCCGCCAGCGCGCCGCACGGCAGCAGCAGGCAGGCCAGCGCGATCAGCGCGGCCGACAGGCCGTCACGGACGCGGGGCGGCGTACGGGGGGACAGGCGGGGGGACACGCTTCCAGGCAACGGCGCGGCCGGGTACGGCGCGAGGCGGGGGCCGCCGTACGGGTGGGACCCCCGTGGACCCGCCTCGCGCCCACCGCCCGGAGCTGCGGGTTCCGTGCTCCGGTGGAGCGTTCACCCGAACGGGTGTTTCCTGGAGTGGGGAACGGCGCCGCGCCGGCGCTTCCGGACCTCGTCGGGCGACCGGGGACCGCTGCCCGTCGTCCGGTGAGTGGAGGGATGAGGGAGACGCGCGGGCCCCGGCCCGTACGGCCGCGGCCCGCGCGCCCTCGTGCGGCCGGGGCCTTTCGTTCGGATCATCCCGGCGTCGCGGGGGCCCGGCACGCACAGCCGCCGCGTGGTCGTCACTCGCCGAAGCCCCGTGCAGCCGCACGTACCGGAGCCCGCCCGGCTCGGCCGGAAGGCGCCGCACCGCACAGCCGGCCTGATCCGAACGACGGGCGCTAGCCGGCCGTACGGCCGCCGGTGGCGCCGTCGTCGAGGGCGCGGCCGCCGGTGGCCCGGCCGTCGGCACCGGGTTCGCCGAGCACACGGTCACCGAAGCCGGGATCGCCGGGCATCCGGTCGCCCCGGGGGCGGTCGGCGGAGACGCGGTCGTCGGGCGCACGGCCCTCGGCGTCCTCCCGTGTGTAGTAGTGGTAGAAGAGCATCACGAACACGCCCGCCGCGACCGGCAGCGACCTGCCGACGGCGCCGAGCACGGTGCCGCTGGGCGCCTGGACGTACAGGAAGCCGACCGCGCTGCCCACGAACGCCGCCCACATCAGGGCGTGCAGCTCCCGCCGGGACCGCCGGCCCAGCTCGCGCAGAGCCAGGTACAGCGCGACGAACACCAGCGCCGTGACGAACCCGAACAGCAGGTTCCAGCCGGTGACGGGCCCGCCGTTGCGGCGGATGGCCGCCCCCCAGTAGCCGTACACCAGACCGGCCGTGACCGGCCACGCCCAGCTCGCGACGCGATGGGCGCGCGCCGAGAAGACGTCGGGTGTGCGGGTGTCCCGGGTGCCGACGCGGGTCCTGCGGTGGACCGGTGCCGCATGAGCCATGGGAGATCTCCTCTCTCCTCGCCCCGTCTTCCAGGGCACACCGGGCCACCGGCCCCGGCAAGTCGGCCGGTCGCACGCCAGTTCGCGCCGGGTCCGGACGGGACCGGATGCGGGACGCCCGGCCGCGTGTTTCGCTGGGGCCCATGGAGTCCGTGACCGCGCGCGACGGCCGAGGCGGCGGCCGGCGCCTGCGTGAGCGGTACCCGCAGGCCGCGCGCCGGGCGGTGCCGTACCGGCAGCAGGTGCTGCGGGTGCGCGGGCGCAGTGTCGCCTGGGTGCCGCCGCTGGTGCTGCTGGCGGTGATCGCGCTGGCCGACGTGAACACCGGGGCGGACTTCCGGATCGTCTCCTGGATCGTGCTGGTGCCCGGCATCGCCGCCGCCATCTGCGGGGTGTGGGGCACGGCCGTGTTCGCCGTGCTGTCCGTCGTGACGTACGTCGCCGTGGACAGCCTGTGGCCGGACGCCTACCAGGCCGGGCTGCCCGACTTCATCCTCGTCACCGTGGGCGGCGTCCTCGCCACGCTCGCCTGCGTGGTGCGGGTGCGCGGCCAGGAGCGGGTCCTGCGCATGCAGAACACCGCCGACACCATCCGCGCCACCGTGCTGCGCCCGCTGCCCCCCGGCTGGGGCGGCCTGGAGCACGCGGCCGTCTACCTGCCCGCCGACGTCGAGGCCCGGGTCGGCGGCGACTTCTACGACATCCAGCCCGGCCCGCACGGCACCCGGGTCCTCCTCGGTGACGTGCAGGGCAAGGGCCTGGGCGCGGTGGAGATGGCGGCGGCGCTGCTCGGCACCTTCCGCGAGGCGGGGTACCACGAGCCGGAGCTCAGGACGGTCGCCGAGCGGCTGGAGACCCGGGTGCGCCGGCACCGGCAGCACATCGCCGACATGGGCCGGGGCGGCCAGGACACCGACCGGTTCGCGACGGCGGTGCTGCTCGGCTTCCCGCCGGACACCCCCGACGCGGTGGACCTGGTGAGCTTCGGCCATGAACCGCCGCTCGTCGCGGGCCCGTGCGGGGTGCGCGTCCTGCCGCCCGGCGACGGCCTGCCCCTCGGCCTCGGCGAACTGATGACCGCGGGTGCCGCCCCGCCCGCCCCGCCCGCCGTGCGCCGCTTCCCGCTCGCCGCCGGCGAGACCCTGCTGCTCACCACCGACGGCGTCACCGAGGCCCGGGACGGCGCCGGCGCGTTCTACCCGCTGGCCACGGCGGTGACCCGTGCGCTCGCCGCCGACCCCGCCGCGGCCGTGCCCCGCCGGCTGGTGGCGCTGGTCCGGGACGGGGTGCTGCGCCACAGCCGGGGCCGCCTGGAGGACGACACGACGATGTTCGCGGTGCGGCGCGGCGACGGCGGCGGGCTTTGAGAGCGGCCCGCGCGGCCCCCGGCCACCGGTTACGGTGCTTTGCGTACGTGATCGACAGTGCGCGTACGGAAACGACAGGGGGACCGATGCCCGGAACCGTGCTGATGCTCGCCGCCGCGCCCGTGGGCCGGGGCAGGCTGGTGGACGCCGCGGCCGTACTCCCGGTGCTCGCGGCCGTCGACCCCGCCGTGCTGTCCGGCACCGACACCGCGAACGTCGTCGAACTCGCCGACCCCGTGGAACCCCAGGCCGTCCTCACCCGGCTGCGCGCCGCGTCCACCGCCCCCGGCCCGCTCACCGTGTACGTCACCGGCCAGCTCCAGCTCGACCGACGCCAGCGGCTGCCCCACCTGGCGCTGGCCCGCACCACGCCGGCCACGGTCCGCTACACGGCCTTCCCCTGGCACTGGTTCCGCGAGGAGCTGCGCCTGCGCGCCCCCGGCACCACCACCCTCTTCGCCGACCTGCACGCCGACGCCGACACCTGGGAGCTGCTGCGCACCGCCCCCCTCGACACCGGCCGCGCCACCGCCGTCTACGGCCGGATCGCGCCCCCGCCGGGCCGGCGCGGCACCCCCGCCGCGCCCGCCTACATGAAGGCGCTCGCGACCATACTGCGCAGCGGCCACCGGCCCCCGCTCGGCCGGCTGCACGAACTGGCCCTGGCCCGCACCGAGGACACGGCCGGCCACCTCGTCCTCGCGGCGGCACCCCCCTCGGCACCGGACGACCCGCACGCGGTGATCACCGCCGCCGTCCGGGCGGGCCGCCACAGCCACGCCGACGCCCTCGCCGCCCAGTGGGAGCAGGCCGCCGTACGCGACCACGGGCCAGGCTCCGAGGAGGCGCTGCACTGGGCGGAGGTCCGCGCCGACCTGGCCATGTTCGCCGGGGACCCGGCCCGCAGCTGCCGCACCTGGCTGGCGGTCGCCGCGGCCCGGCTGGCCGCCGGACAACCCGCCGACGCGCCCGCCGTCGAAGCGGCCGCCGACCGGGCCCACCACCAGTGGAGCGAGATCACCGCACCGGCCGCCGCCCGCGAACTGGGCACCGCCCTGGCCGCACTGCGCGCGCGGGTGCCGGGCCGCCGGGCGGGGGCCCTGGACCACGTCCGGCGGCGGCTGCGGCGACTGGAGCTGCAGCAGGCCCAGGCACAGGCCCAGGTCTGAGGGGTTCCGGCCGGAGCCTCGTCCTCGCGGCCGGCCCGGAGCCGGTCCCGGCGCGTTCAGAGCGGGGGCCGGGCGGGTGCCGGGCCGAGGGTGGTGGTGCCGGGGGCGGTGCGGTGGCCGAGTCCGGTGCGGTAGGCGTCGAGGGCGGCCTCGACCCGGCCGGTGCGGCGCAGCAGGTCCCCCAGGAGGCGGCACAGGTCGGCCAGGTCACCGGCGGCGCCCGCGCGTTCCAGCAGGCTGAGGGCGCGGACGTAGTGCTCCTCGGCGGTCTCGGTGTCGCGGGCGGCCTCGGCGATCCGGCCGAGGAGGCGGTGGGCGGCGGCGGCGTGCACGGCGCCGCGTTCGGAGGACAGGTCGCCGAGGACGCCGTGCAGGAGGGCGGCGGCCTCGTCGGACCTGCCGCGGCGGTGGAGGACGTCGGCGAGTTCCACGGCGACCTGGCTGCTGTAGAGGGCGGCGCGCTGGGCGGAGAGCATGCCCTGCGCGGAGCGCAGTTCGGCCTCGGCGCGCTCCAGGTCGCCGTGCTGGGCGTAGACGTAGCCGCGCATCCAGTGGCAGTTGGCGAGTTCGGTGCGGATCTGGAGCTGGCGGTACATCTCGGCTGCCTTGGCGAGCGAGGCGTCCGCCTCGGCGACCCGGCCCTCGGCGAGCAGGGTCCGGGCGACCGAGCGGTGCATCCGGGCGACGAGGGCCGGGTCGGCGGCCCGCGGGGCGAGCGCGAGGGCGAACTCGGCGGCCTGGGCGGCGCGCGCGTGGGCGCCCATGTCCATGTACGGGCCGATCACGGTGGCGTAGAGCAGGAGCAGGGCGTCGGGGTCGTGGAGGCCGCCGCGGTTCAGTTCGTCGAGGGTGGATTCGAGGAGGTAGACGGCGTAGCGCAGCTCCCCGGCGAGATAGTGGGCGACGGCCCGGCCGCGCAGGGCGGGGACACGGGCGGGCAGCGGGGCGTCGGCGAGGGTCCGCTCGGCGCGCTCGAAGCGTTCGCGGGCGGTGGTGAGGTCACCGCTGTCGAGGGCGCACTCGCCGAGTCCGAGCAGGGCGCTGTACTCGGCGTCGGGCAGGCCGTGGCTCTCGGCCTCGGTGAGGAGCCCGGCGTACTGGCGGGCGGCCTCCTCGGTGGCGCCGGAGGCCAGCACGCGCTGTGCCTCGGTGAGGCGGAGCCGCAGGCCGGTGGCGAGGTGGGCGGGGCGGCCGGTGGCCAGTTCGTCGAAGGCGACGCCGAGGCGGCCGGCGAGGTGGCGCAGGGCGTCGTCGGAGGGGCGGACGCGGCCGGACTCCAGGGTGGAGATGTAGGCGGGGGTGTAGACGGGTTCCGCCAGCTGCCGCTGGGTGAGACCGCGTTCCCGCCGCAGCCGCTGCACCCTGAGCCCGATGGTCGCCGGGTCGTCGCGCTTCGCCATGCGCTCATGATGCCAGCGCCAACTGGCGGACACGGTCTTCCCGTTGAACTCCGCAACCCCTAGGTTGGAGAGGCTAACCTCAGAAGTTAAACCCGCTTAACTTGCCGCTGTTCCGTCACCGCCGCTGCCCGTTGCGAGGTCGCCGTGCCCGGACACCCCCTTCCCCACCCCGGCCGTCCCGCCACCCGCTGTGCCCGGGCGGTCGCCGCCGCCCTCCTCGCCGTGACCGCCCTCGTCGCCGCCGCCAACACGGGCCCGGCCCAGGCCACGGAACCGCCCTGCGACCCGGGCGTGCAACGGGCGGACGACACTCCCTAGCCCCGCAACGAGCCCTCCGGACGCGTGGAGCCGGACGGCGGCGTGAGGCGGTCGCGCGCATCTCGCGCAGGCGCCGGCGGAACGCCTGCCCGGTCATGAGCCCGGCGCGGCTCCGGCAACCCCCGCGCGGCGTGGAACGGCCGTTTCGGGAGACCCCCCTCGGGTAGTCGGTCGTTCTTCCCCTGTGGTTCCACCGGTCCAGGAGGGAGTGACCGTGCGGCCCGGGAGCGAGCGGGACGGAGCGTGGGCCGCCGACGTGATCGCGGAATCGGTGCGCGGCGTCGGCCCCGGGGAGCTGCCGCGCCGGCTGTGCCAGGTCGCGACGCGGGTACTGCCGGTGTGCTCCGCCGGTATCTCGCTGTCCGGCACGGGCCTGCCGGTGCCGCTGGGCGCCGGGGACGACCGCGCCGCCGAGCTGCTGGAGATCCAGGCCAGCCTGGGGGAGGGCCCCGGCCTGGAGGCCGCCCGGACCGGGGGCCCCGTGCTCGTCGCCGACCTGGACGCGGCGGCGGACGCCGCGCGCTGGCCGGTCTTCGCCCAGCAGGCGACCGCGGCCGGGATCCGGGCCGTGTTCACACTGCCCCTGGGGGACAGGGCGGGATGCGTCGGCACCCTCGACCTGTACCGGGACGCCCCCGGCGCCCTCACCGCCCGTGAGCTGCACATCGCCCACCTCGTCGCCAAGGTGGTGACCCTCGCGCTGGTGTACCTGCCGTGCGGCGACGAGGACGGCACCCGGCCGGGCGGCACCTGGCTGACCGAGCTGGCCCACGGTCACGACCAGGTCTTCCAGGCGGTCGGCATGATCATGGCCCGGCTGCGGGTGGGCTCGGACGAGGCGCTGGCCCGGCTGCGCGCCCGGGCCTTCGCGCACGGCCGTACGGTCCTGGACCTGGCGCACGACGTGGTCGCCCAGCGGGAGGCGTTCGACGGGGAGTAGGGCGTGTCTCGTGGGTCCCGCCGGGCCCGGCGCCGCTCAGACCAGCACCCGGCCCTGCTTGCGCACCGCCGCCAGCCGTTCCGCGCCCAGCCGCACCGCCGCGGCCGTGACCTCCGGGCGGACATCGCCCAGGCCGCCGTTGGTCAGCGTGAACGCGTCCCGGCCGACGCGGACGACCGCTACGTCCACGGTCAGCGAGACCGGCTCGCCCCGGTACTCGATCGTCGAGGTGACCCGCAGCCCCTGCCGGGCGTCCCCCTCCTCGGGCAGCTCCGCCCCGGCCACCTCGACCCGCTGGGCCGTGCCGTTGGCGCTGGTCGCGGCGAACGTCGCGCACCTGCCGGGCAGGGTCCGCAGCCAGCCCAGCGTGCGGTCGACGGCCGCCGGGCGCTGCGTGGTGATCTGGTGGCGCAGCTGCGCCCGGTGGTACGTGTCGTCCAGGCCGACCACCGCCCGCGCGGGCGCGCCGAGCAGCTCGTCGGCGTACAGCGCGTCGAGCAGCCGCTGGCAGTCCGGCGCCGTGCCGCGCGCCACGCGCACCTTCAGGAAGGCGTCCCGCCAGGGGGCCGCGCCCTGCGTCGGCGCCCAGGGCTCGCCCAGGTCCGCCCAGGTGATCAGGGCGGACTGCGCCTGGGCGGCGGTCAGGGCGGCCGGGGCGGCCGGAGCGGGCGAGCGGGACACGCCGGCGGCGGACGGGGAGGACGGCGGGGCGGTGGGCCGTTCCGGGTCCACCTCGATGGCGGAGCAGGCGGCGGCGCCGAGCAGGACGGCGGTGGCGAGGGCGGCGGGAGCGGCGCGGCGGGTGGTGCGGCGGGGGCGGATCGTCGTAGGGGCCATCGCAGGGGACTCCACGGGGACTTGGGGGCGTCGGGGGGGGCTTGCCGGGCACGGTGGTACGTCCACGGCACCATCACCCCCGGCCCGCCACCAGCGCTCCGGGCCGTCCGGGTGATCGACTCCGCCGCCGGGGAAAACCGCTGGCACGCCCCGTCCGCCCGCCGCCGGCGTGACGGTCATGCCGCGCGCCCATGTGTCCCGCACGACGACGCCGGAGAGTGTCCCGGCGCGCTGACTGCTGAGCAGATGTCCGAAGCCCCGGGGCGAGCGCCCCGGGGCGAGCGCCCCGGGGCTTTCGAACTGCTGCGGCGGGTGCGGGAGCGGGCCGCCGCACGCGGTGCCGGGCTGGGGGAAGCGGCATAGGGTCGTCACCGACGGAAGGAGCCCCGCGTGGCCGGTCAGCGCATCCCCGTGATCATCGACTGCGACACCGGCGTCGACGACGCCCTGGCCCTGCTGTTCGCCGTCCGGCACCCGGGGCTCGACCTGCGCGCCGTCACCTGCGTCGGCGGGAACACCGACGTGGACGGCGTCGTCCGCAACACCCTGACGGTGCTGGAACACGCGGGCGCACCGAACGTGCCGGTCGCGCGGGGCGCCGAACGGCCCCTCGTCGAACCGCCGCGCTCGGCCCGCCACGTGCACGGCGAGGACGGCATGGGCGACCTCGGGCTGCCCGCCCCCACCAGGACCGCCGCCGACGTGGACGCGGTCACCCTGCTGCGCGGCGAGATCCTCGCCTCCCCCCGCCCGGTGACCCTGGTCCCCACCGCGCCCCTCACCAACATCGCCCTCCTGCTGCGCACGCACCCGGAGGTCACCCGCAACATCGAGCGGATCGTGTTCATGGGCGGCGCGGTGGCCTGCGGGAACGCCACACCGGTCGCCGAGTTCAACGTCTGGCACGATCCGGAGGCGGCGGCCGTCCTGCTGACCGCCGGGGTGCCGCTCACCATGTACGGCCTGGACGTCTTCCAGCGGGTCGTCGTGCCCGGCCCGGAGATCGAGCGGCTGCGGGCGAGCCGGGAGCCCGGCACCCGGCTCGCGGGCGAGCTGCTCGCCCACCGCCCGGGCCGCCCCGACGGGGACGGCGAGGACTGGTCGGGCGGCGTCGGCGACGCGGGCGCGGTGTGCGCGGTCGTCGACCCGGAGGGCATCACCACCCGCCCGCTCCCGGTCGAGGTCTCCCTCGCCCCCGGCCCGACCCGCGGCCAGACCGTCGTCGACCGCCGCCCCCGCCCCGGCGAGGCCGAGATCCACGGCGAGGGCCGCGCCCCAAACCTGGTGGACGTGGCCCTGGACGTGGACGTGGAGCGCTACGTGAAGCTGTACCTGGAGACGGTCACCGCCGGCTGAGGGCACCCGGGGCCGGCGGGACCCCCGGGGGTCCCGCCGGCCGGGGGTGCGGCGCGGCCGTCAGGAACGTGCCGTCCGCTTCCTGCGCGTCACCACGACGATGCCCGCGCCCACGGCGAGCAGCGCGGCCGCGCCGCCCGCGATCAGGCCGGTGCTGCTGTCGGCGCCGGTCTGCGCGAGGTCCTCGCCGCCGCCGTTCGGGGTGGCGGCCGGGGCCGCCGGGGCGGTGGCCGCCGGGGTCTGGCCCGGGGTGTCCTCGGCCGGGGCCGCCGGCTCGGACGGGGCGGCCGGCTCGGACGGCGACGGGACCGGGGCCGAGGTGGCCGGGGCGGGCGCGGAGGTGGACGGGGCCGGGGACTGCGTGCAGTCCTTCGTGCCGCCGTTCCAGGCCGCGATCAGCTTGTCCTTGATGACCGGGCGGTCCGGGCCCTTGGGCAGCTCGCCGTGCTCGAAGCCGTCGTCCGCGTCGAGGTCGCCGTCGTATCTGACCGCGCCCCGGTAGAGGTCGACCTGCGCGAAGCAGCCGGCGTCGGGGACCGCGATGTCGAGGGTGCCGGTGGCGCCCTGCTCCACCGTCACCGTGTCGAAGTCGACGAAGACCTGCTCGCCGGAGGTCTCGAAGCTCGGCCCGTGGGCGAGGTAGGAGGCGAGCGAGGCGGTGCAGGTGGCCGCGTCGGCGGCGGCGCGGACCGTGATGTGCACCTTGCCGTCACCGGTCGGCCGCAGGTTCTGGTCGTCGACCTGGACGGAGTCGTGGAAGTCCGTCCCGTCGAGGGAGAACTGGCAGCGGTCGGTGGCGGTCTCCGTGCCGGCGCCCGTGCCGGGCCGGTACTGGCCGCCGGACTTCCAGCCTTCGCCGCCGGGCGTGCCGGTCGCCCAGGCGCCGGATGCGGAGGCGGCGCACAGGGCGAGTGCCGCGGCGCCCGTCCCCAGCAGGCGTCGCGCGGTGACACGTCTCGCTATGGACATGTGGTTCCCATCTTGCGTTCGCACGGGTGCGGGAGGCTGTGGATGTGACAGCCCCTCAAGTGGTCGGGAGGAACGCCGGTCGCACTGGTCACGTGCGTCGCAGCGTGAGCACATGGTCGGGCCCGGCGAGATGGCTGTCAATTCCCCTGACAATTCCTCCGGCGCGGTGCCCCCGGGGTGCCCCGGGTGCAGGGAATGTTCGGTTTTCGGGCGATCTGGACAGTCATCTTCCTGACACCCGCAACACCCGCAATGCCGAGAAGGAGGCCGCGTGCCCGACCTCTCCCCCAGGAACCCCGACTGGTGGCGCCAGGCCGTCATCTACCAGGTCTACCCCCGCAGCTTCGTCGACGCGGACGGCGACGGGCTCGGTGACCTCAAGGGCATCACCCAGCGGCTCGGCCACCTCGCCGCGCTCGGCGTCGACGCGCTGTGGCTGAGCCCCTTCTACCCCTCCGAACTCGCCGACGGCGGCTACGACGTCGCCGACTACCGGGATGTCGACCCGCGGCTCGGCACGCTCGACGACTTCGACGCGCTGGCCGCCGAGGCCCACCGGCTGGGCCTGAAGGTCATCGTCGACGTCGTGCCGAACCACACCTCGCACCGCCACGTGTGGTTCCAGGAGGCGCTGCGCGCCGGCCCCGGATCGGCCGCCCGCGACCGGTACGTGTTCCGTGACGGACGGGGCCCGCACGGGGAACTCCCGCCCACCGACTGGCAGTCCGTGTTCGGCGGCAGTGCCTGGCACCGGGTCCCCGACGGCCAGTGGTACCTCCACCTGTTCGCCCCCGAGCAGCCCGACCTCAACTGGGAGAACGAGGAGGTCCGCGCCGACTTCCGCACCACCCTGAGGTTCTGGTCCGACCGGGGCGTCGACGGCTTCCGCGTCGACGTCGCGCACGCCCTCGCGAAGGACCTCGGCGAGCCGCTGCGCGATCTCGGCTCGCCGGAGCTGAGCGACGAGGAGTACCTGACCGAGTTCCCGCCCGGCACCCACCCCTTCTTCGACCGCGACGAGGTCCACGAGATCTACCGCGACTGGCGCAAGATCCTCGACGCCTACTCCCCGCCCCGCATGGCCGTCGCCGAGGCCTGGGTGCCGGGTCCGCGCCGGGTGCTGTACGCCCGCCCGGACGAACTCGGCCAGGCCTTCAACTTCGAGTACCTGAAGACCCGCTGGGACGCCGACGAACTGCGGCGCGTCATCACCGGCTCGCTCGCCGACGCCCGCGCCGCGGGCGCCTCCGCCACCTGGGTGCTGTCCAACCACGACGTGGTGCGGCACGCCTCCCGGCTGATGCTGCCGCCCGGCACCGACGTCGACGCCTGGCTGCTCTCCGGCGGCCACGCCCCGGCCGTCGACCGGGACGCCGGGCTGCGCCGGGCCCGCGCCGCGACCCTGCTGATGCTGGCGCTTCCCGGGTCGTCGTACCTCTACCAGGGCGAGGAGCTCGGCCTGCCGGAGGTCGCCGACCTGCCCACCGCCGTCCTCCAGGACCCGATCTGGGAGCAGACCGGGCACGTCCGCAAGGGCCGCGACGGCTGCCGGGTGCCGCTGCCGTGGACCACCACGGGGCCGTCGTACGGCTTCGGCGCGGGCGGCGCCTGGCTGCCGCAGCCGGAGTCCTTCGCGCGCTGTGCCGTCCAGGCGCAGGACGGGGTGGAGGGCTCCACGCTGGAGCTGTACCGCAGCGCCCTGAAGCTGCGGCGCAAGCTGCTGGACGGCGAGGAGCTGACCTGGCTGGAGGACACCCCGCCGGGCGTCCTGGCGTTCTCCCGCACGGACGGCTGGCGCTGTGTGGCCAACCTGTCCGGCGCGCCCGTGCCGCTGCCCGCCGGGGAACCCCTCCTCGCCAGCACGCCCCTCCCGGAGCGCGGGGTGCTTCCCCCGGACACCACCGTCTGGCTCGGCTGACCCGGGCCGGCCCGGGGCGGGGCCCGGACCGGGCCGGCTCAGTAGCGCACGGCGCGGGCCACCTCGGCGCGCACGTCGTCGCCGAGGGTGCGGTTGCTGCGGGCGGTCGCGGAGCGCTCCTCGCCGGCGGGGACGCCGTCGACCGTGAGGACGGTGGTGTCCTGGAAGGTGCCCTTCGCGTCGGTGAAGTCGACCTGGACGGTGAAGGACTTGGCCGAGCCGGCGGTGTTGCGGACGGTGACCGCGACCGTGGTCCGGTCGCCGGTGCCGGTGGCGGGGGCGCCGAGCCGCACGTCGCCCTTCACATCGAGGCCACCGGTGATGTCGGCGAACCGCCGGTCCGCCTCCGCGGTCGCCGATGCCACGGCGTCCCCGGCGCGGGACGCGGCGGACTCGACCGCCGAGGCCGCGTCGCCGACCCGGTCGGCGGGGTTGTCCTCGCCGGTGCAGCCGGTGAGGACGAGGAGCGCGGCCGCCGCCGGTGCCGCGAGCGTGGACCAGGTCCTGCGGTGACCGGGCATGCTGCCTCCCAGGGTGCGGGTCTCCTTCCAGTGAAGGCCCGGCCGGACCGGCGCGCATGCCGGGTCACCCGGACGGAGCAGCCCGCCTGGTCGGGGCGGCGGGGCGGGCGGATGGTCGAGACACGGCACACCACCCGCCCCCGACGGAGACAGAGGTACGGCCATGACCCAGCAGCCGCACACGCCCGGGCCGCCGGTGTGGGACCCCTCCCACCAGGGCACCGGCTCCGCACGCGGGCCGGCGGGGGACTGGGCGTCGGGAGGCACCGTCTTCGCGGGCGTCCTGATGCTCGTCAACGGTCTCCTGGCGGTCCTCCAGGGCATCGCCGCGATCGCCGAGGACGACGTCTACGCCCGGCTCGGCGACTACGTGTACGAGGTGAGCCTCACCGGCTGGGGCTGGATCCTGGTGATCCTCGGCCTGGTGGCGGCGGCGACCGGCGCGGGCGTCCTCCAGGGCGCCGCCTGGGCGCGTATGGCCGGCATCCTGCTGGCCTCGCTGAGCCTGATCGCCCAGTTCCTGTTCCTGCCGTACGCGCCGCTCTGGTCGATGATCATGATCGCCATCGACTTCTTCGTCATCTGGGCCCTGGCCACGCACCACCCCAGGGCGTCGTCCCGGGCCTGACCGGCCGCACTGCGGGCAGTGCGGCCGGCCGGCGGACGGCCGTCGGCTAGTTGGTGAAGTACAGGTACTTCCAGGAGCCGTACGTCGTCGAGTTCACGCTGTCACCGGAGGAGCCGTTGACGTAGACGGACCGCATCCGGGCGCGGATCCCCGCCTCGCCGGGTGCGCCCAGGGAGACGGCGGACTTGCCGTTCATGGCCAGCGCGAAGTACTCCGAACCGGTGGAGTACCACCGGCCCTCGAAGTAGACCTGGAGGTCGAAGCGCTGCTGACGGCCCGGGTAGTACGTCATGGTCGTGGTGAGCAGCGGGTCGGTGTTCTTGCGGAACCAGTAGTACGTGGTCGAGCCGATCTTGCCGGTCCGGTAGTGCCGGGAGACGGCGGTGGAGACGCGCACCTTGGCGTAGGCGGTCGACTTCACCGTCTTCGGCAGGTACCGGGCGTCGCCCTTGAAGACGGCGCTGACGGTGGTGTCCCGCTTCATGTCGACGACCGCGGAGACGTTGCCCAGGGAGTTGACCGTGGCCGTCTTCAGCAGCTTCCTGGGCTTGTCCGCGCCGAACGGGTCCGCCCAGATCTCGACCGTGCGGTTCTTGTAGGTCTTCCCCAGGTGCGCGGTGAAGGTGACGTTCGCGTCGTACGCGTACAGCTTGCCGTTGTTGTTCAGCGTCAGCGTGGTCGCGGCGCGCGAGACGGTCACCTTGTCCGACGCGGTCACGGCCGTGTGGTCGGCGTCGCCCGCGTACGCCACCTTGTAGGTGACGGTGCCGCCGGCCGGCGGGGTGTCGGAGAAGGAGTACGTGCCGTCGGCCTTCACGGTGACCGTGGGCAGCACCTTGCCGCCCGGGCTGTCCAGGTCGACCCGGGTGACCTTCAGCCGGACGCCGGCGGGCAGCGGCACGGACGCCGAGATCCTGCCGGTCACCTGGAGCGGCTTGCCGCGGGTCGCGGTCGACGGGGCGTTGACGGTGAGGGCGGGGACGCTCTTGGCGGGGTCCGTGAGGACCTTCACCGTGTACCCGGACGCCGTCTGGACCAGGGCGAACAGCCGGGAGGAGTCCGGCGCCCAGACCAGGTCGGCGGCCCCCCAGGTGCCGACGCCCGGGTAGGTGCGCAGCGGCTTGGTGGCGTTCGGCCGGTAGACCGCCACGTTGCTGCCGGTGGCCTGGGCGACCAGTCCGGTCTCGGAGAGGTCGGCCGCGCTGCCCGCCGGGTAGGCGCCCGCCCGGCCGAAGGTGCCGTTCGCGTGGGCCAGCCGGTCGGTGCCGTTGACCAGCAGCTGCGGGGCACCGGGCACGAGGTCGACGTCGTACACGCCGTTGGTCAGGGTGTAGTTGCCGTCGTGCCAGGCGACCGGCTGGGCCGTGCCGCCGGAGACGTCGAGCACCGCCACCGAGCCGGTGGAGTCGCCGGTCTCGCCCAGTGCCAGCAGGCCGGGCGCCGACGGGTCGGCGTCCAGCAGCACCTGCCCCCACACCTTGTCCGGGAACTGGCCGAGCGTCACCGGGTCGGTGCCGCCCGCCGGGTCCACGGCCGGGTCGAGCGAGCCGATGTCGCCGTCCCATTGGTCGCCGTAGCTGAACCACACCTTGCCGCCGGCGAAGGCGAGATGGCTCGGGCCGGCGGTGACGGCCACGGCGTACCGCGCCTTCACGTCCAGGGTCGCCGGGTCCAGCGCCACGATCTCGTGGCTGTCCGGCAGGGCCGCGTACAGCGTGCTGCCGTCCTGGGAGAGCGCCAGGTCGGCGACCGCGCCGAGGCCGGTCGCCGAGTCCGTGACGGAACCGGAATAGGTGGCGGCGACGATCCGGCCGAGGCCGCTGTCACCGACGAAGACCCGCTGACGGACACCGTCCGCGACGATGCCGCCCGGGGCGGCGACGCTGACGCCGGCCGCCGAGGCGGGTGTGGCCACGGCGACGCTCAGGGCCGCCGAGCCGACGAGGACCGCGAACGCCGTCGCGGTCGAGATGCTGCGCGTACGCACAGGTGCTGTAACCCCCACAAGGAAACCCGGCGCGGGGCCGGGGAGATGAGAGCGCCGCGCAACGCCCGCGTGTCCTCTTGCCTTCGCGGGGCGCGGCTGCCAGGGGCAGCGTATGGCATGGCAGTGACAGTTGAGGAGTGGGTTTCGCTCCGTGGGCGGTGAGACGGGCGGGCCCCAGGGGGCAGGCATCCCGGCGGCACGACCGCAAGACCCCGTTCGGGGGACCCCGACTCATCCGATGCGGGCCATACGGCCCGGCGGGCGCACCACCGGCGTACGGCAACGCGTTGCCCCGGCGGACACTCTCCCGCGCGGAAGGGGCGGCGGACCGTGGCGAAGGCGTACGAGCTGCTCCTGCGGTGCGCGCGTCACCTGGTGCGCCGCCGCCGCCGGGATCCGCTGGACGCCCTGGTGGAGACGGCCCGGCGGCTGGACTACGGCGCGGGCTCCCCGGCCGCCGCCGCCGAGCCGCCGGGGCGTGCGGACGGCGAACGGTCCTGACGCGCGGCGACCCGGCTCCCCGGTGAGCGGCGATCACCGGCCAAGTCGGCGCCAACAGGCAACCCCCGCACCGGATTCACCGCTCTCACAGGGTGCTCACAGACACGGCCGGGACGCGTGGGGTGCGTCCGCAGTCGGCCGGTGTGGGCTGTCCGGTCCGATGCCGCCGACCGCGGCACTCGCAGACGAGGAACCCGATGACCAGTCAGAAGAACACCACGCGCCTCAAGCGGGGCGCACTCGCGGCGGGAGCGGCGCTCACCGTCGTCGTCGCCGGGGCCGGGGCCGCTCCCGGCGCCGGGGACGGCAAGGCGGGCACCGCCGGCAAGCCGAAGCTGAAGCTGATCGCCGCGTCGAAGTCCGTGACGCTCGACCGCTGGGAGGGCGAGCCGGGGGTCTACCTGGACCTGGGCACGTACGTCACCGTCGACGACGCGCCCCTGGAGTTCCGGGTGACCCGCAAGTCGTACAAGGACCCCGTCGTCGCCAAGCAGGTGCTGCGCAACGGCACCACGACGACGACGAAGACGCTCCCCGCCGGCCTGGTGAAGGACTTCTCGGGCCTGCCCGGCTTCCTGGAGGTGACCGTCACCGACGCGACCGGTGCCGAGGTCGCGAAGAACAAGGGCACCTTCTGCCCGAACAACGCCTCCGGCCGGCTCCGCCCGGACGCCCCGGCCACCTCGCACTACCCGGAGAGCTGCCCCACCAACCCGTTCACGCTGGGCTCGGTGTGGGGCGTGGAGAAGGGCTGGGCGTCCAACTCCAGCACGGTCGACTACGACAAGCCGGTGGACCTGCCGGCCGGTGAGTACACGGCGAAGGTGCGGGTCGCGAAGCAGTACCGCGACCTGTTCGCCATCCCGGACGACCAGCCCACCATCAAGGTGACCGTGCGGGAGGTCGGGGACGGCGGCGGCGCGGCGGCCGGCAGGTCCGCCCACGGCGCGGGCCACGGCTCCGCCCACGGCGCGGGCGGTCACGGCGCCGGTCACGGTGCCGCGGGCGCGGCCCACCACTACGGCCCGCGCGGCGCCGACGCCCCCACCCCGCCCGCCCTCTCCCACGCCCTGGAGGACCGCGGTCTCGCCCACCACCTCGGTGACGGCCCCGGCCACACCGACGGCTCCCGGATCGCCCCGGCGCTGAAGCCGAACGCCAAGCGGCCCACCGGACGCGCGGGCGTCCCGGCCGACGTGCCGAAGCCGGACCTGCGCTCGCTGCCGGCCTGGGACATCGCCATCACCGACGGCGAGGACGGCGACGTGCCGGGCAAGGACTACCTCGCCTTCAGCGCCAACGTCTGGAACGCGGGCCCCGCACCGCTCGTCGTGGACGGCTTCCGCAGCCCCGGCAAGGACCTGATGGACGCCTACCAGTACTTCTACGACGCGAACGGCAAGCAGGTCGGCTACACCCCCACCGGCACCATGGAGTGGGACCCGCGCATCGGCCACGAGCACTGGCACTTCACCGACTTCGCCAGCTACCGGCTGCTGAGCGCGGACCAGACCAAGGAGGTGCGCAGCGGCAAGGAGGCGTTCTGCCTCGCCAACACCGACGCGATCGACTACACGGTGAAGAACGCCAACTGGCACCCGTACAACACGGACCTGTCGACCGCCTGCGGCCAGCAGAACTCGATCTCCGTGCGTGAGGTGCTGGACGTCGGCTCCGGCGACACCTACACCCAGTACCGGCCCGGCCAGTCCTTCGACATCACGGACCTGCCGAACGGCACGTACTTCATCCAGGTCATCGCCAACCCGGAGAAGCGGCTGAAGGAGACCAACCTGAACAACAACGTCGCGCTCCGCAAGGTCGTCCTCGGCGGCACGCCGGGCGCCCGCACGGTGACCGTCCCGCCGCACGAGCTGATCGACGCCAAGTAGGCGACCGGGCCGCTCCCCACGGCGGGGAGCGGCCCCGTCCCGGCGCGCGGCCCCGTCCCGTCTCACGGCCGGCGCCGGCATGGTGTCCGGGCCCGGTCACGGGGCCCGCGGCCCGGGATATAAACGGTGGATGATCCACCACGTCGTACCCGCCGCGGACTGGGCCGCCGCCCCCGCGGGCCCGTACGCCCCCGGCTCCCTCGCCGAGGACGGCTTCGTCCACTGCTCCCCCGACGACCGGGTCACCCTGGCCGTCGCCGACGCGTTCTACCGCGCCGCGCCCCGTCCGCTGCTGGTCCTCGACCTCGACGAGACCCGGCTCACCGCGCCCTGCGTGTGGGAGGAGGCCGCGCCCGTCCCGCCGCCGGGCGTCCCCGCGGGCACCCGGTTCCCGCACGTGTACGGCCCGCTCGACCGGGCGGCGGTGGTCCGGGTCCGCGAGGTCGTGTGGGACGCACGGGGCCGGGCCACGGGTCTGCGGGACGCCGGCTGACGTCCCGCGCCCTCCGCTCGGCCCGGCGCCGCCTCGGTGCCGCCGCGGTCACTCGGTGACTTCGAAGTGCCTTCGTCCGCGGGTGGTCGGGGCGTCGCAGGATTCCTTGGGTCAGCAACCGCATCCCGTCCCCACCCGAGGAGACCCTCCCGTGTCCGCACTCCCACCTGCCTCGCACAGCGGCACCGCACGCATGACCGGACGGGGAGCCGAAGCGCCCGGCCGGGACGGACCCGGCCGGGCGCTTCGTGCGCGGGGTGCCGGTCAGGGGGTGACCCGGTTGCCGCCGAAGGTCACCACGAGGCGGCCGTCGGAGGCGTAGGACCAGTTCAGGGCGCCGGAGTAGGAGGCGCAGCGGGAGCCGTTGGTGCCGGACCAGAACTGGTTGGTGGAGTCGGCGTTGCCGATGATCCGGTCGTTGGTGCCGCTGCCGCTGCGGCAGGACGTGTTGCCGCGGAACACCGAGGTGCCGGCGTCGAAGTTGAAGTTGCGCTGGGCGTTGTCGACGCTGACGTTGTCCGAGACGGTCATCGAGCCCGGGTTGCTGTTGTACGTGAACCCGTGCTTGCCGTTGTCGTAGGCGATGCTGCGGCGGACGACGTGGTTGACGGGGATGTCCTCGCCGCCGAGCTTGTAGCCGTTGCGGTCGCCGGCGCCGGCCTGGGAGCCGTCGCTGAGGGTGCCGTTCTCGTAGGCGAGCGAGTCCTCGATGGTGACCGCGCCGATGGGCCCGGTGTCGGACTTGGTGTACAGGTCCCAGCCGTCGTCGATGTTGTTGTGGGCGACGGCGTACCGGAAGACGTTGCCGGGGCCGGAGGTCAGCTTGGCGGCGAAGCCGTCGGCGTCCTCGCCGTCGGAGTCGGCGTTGTCGTGGGACTCCGCGCTGAGGATGAGGTTGTTCGACGGCCACTGCGAGGCGGGGGTCGTCGAGGCCATGCGGGAGAGCTGGAGGCCGGTGTCGCGGTTGTAGCGGGTGACCGTGCGCTCCACGACGTTGTTGCTGCCGCCGATGAAGATGCCGTTGTCGCCCGCCCGCTGGACGGTGAGGCCGTGGACGTGCCAGTAGGAGCCGTTCAGCGCGAGTCCGCGGTTGGCCGGGTCCTCCGGCTGCGCCGAGAAGTCGAGCACCGGCCGCTCGCCGGGGTACGCCGTCAGCCTGGTGCGGGCGCTCGCCGTGCCGTTGTTCGTCGGCGGGATCGTGACGGTCTGCGCGTAGGAGTACGTGCCGCCGCGCACGTAGATCGTGCCGCCGGGGGTGATCCGGCTGATCGCCGAGGTGAGGGTGGTGGGCGAGGTCTGCGTGCCGGCCGCGCCGTCCGTGCCGTTCGGGGCGACGTAGAGGACGCTGCCCGTGGTCGGGGGCGGGGTGGTGTCGCCGGCCGTCTCGACCTCGAGGTAGTCGATGTTCGGCAGGCCGCCCGAGGTGGTCGGGGTGAGGCGGATGGTGTTGCTCCCCGCCGCCAGGGACACCGTGAGGGTCTTCGTCGACCAGGTGCTCCAGGCGCCGGTGCCCTCGAAGGACGGTGATCCGGCGGCGGTGCCGTTCACGGTGAGGGTGGCGGGGCGGGCGGTCGTCGTCCCGTTGGCGAAGCGGATCCGCAGGGTGGCGGTGCCGGCGGCCGGGGCGGACGCCGTGAACTGGACGTACGCGCCGGTGGCGTTGGTGGCGTTGCAGAAGCCGGAGCCGGAGTAGCCGGACCACTCGGACTCGATGGCGCCGGTGCAGACCGCGGGGGAGGTCTCCGCCTCGTAGCGGGCGGTGGCGGCCTGGGCCGTGGTGCCGGACAGCGCGACGAGGGTGCCGGCCAGCAGGCCCGCGGACGCGATGACGGGGAGGACCGGCCTCGGGGCTCGTCTCTGGTGCATCGGTTCGTCTCCAGGTGGTTGTCGGCGACCTGCGGCGGGGGATGTCGAGCGGGGACGTTCCAGAGCGTGAACAGGGCGCGCGTGCGGGTGCCGCCGTGGGCCGTGATTCGGCTGTTCCTCGGGACGGTAAGGGCTTGCTATGGACGCGTCAATACGTCTCCTTGTGATTCTGATTCATGTACATGAATGCCCACCCCTGTCGAGCGTGGGCGGTCGGCGGCCGGGCGCCACCCGTCGGACGGGGCTGGACGGATACCCCTAGGGGGTATAGATTGTCACTCGTCGGGGCGGAGCGGGACGCACGCCCCGCCGGACGGGACATGGGGAGAACGTCATGGATCACGCCGCTCACCACCACGAGCACCAGCACCACGCGGGCCACCACCAGCACGGCCACGGCCCGGCGTCCTGGAGCATGGCCGCCAAGGCGACCCTGCACTGCCTCACCGGCTGCGCCATCGGCGAGATCCTCGGCATGGTCATCGGCACCTGGCTGAGGTGGGGCAACGCCCAGACCATGGCCCTCGCGATCGGCCTGGCCTTCCTCTTCGGCTACTCGTTCACCCTGTTCGCCGTCCGGCGGGCCGGACTCGACCTCAAGAGCGCCGTGAAGGTGGCCCTCGCCGCCGACACCGTCTCGATCGCGGTGATGGAGCTGGTCGACAACACGATCATCGCCCTCACGCCCGGAGCGATGGACGCCCACCTCACCGAGGCCCTCTTCTGGTACGCCCTCCTCGGCGGCTTCGCCGTCGCCTTCCTGCTCACCACCCCGGTCAACAAGTGGATGATCGGCCGCGGCAAGGGCCACGCGGTGGTCCACGCCTACCACTGACCCGCCCCGCCCCCGGCCCCCGGCCCGCTCCGAGCGGCGCAACGGGGGCCGCGGCGTGCCCGGCCGGCCGGCCGGGCGTTCCCTCGGCACGGCGAAGCCCGAAGCGCCGTGCGCCTGGGGCGGGTCCGGCGTGGGGATCAGACGGTCAGGGTCGGGTTCTCCGCGTCCGACGCCTCCCGCGGGGAGGGCCGGCCGGCCCGGCGGGCACGACCGCGCCGCACGGACAGCAGTGCCCCGCAGCTCACCACCGCCGGCCACAGCAGGTAGGGGCCCGACAGGGCCAGCAGGAGCAGGACCGCGGCCAGGGCCGCCCAGGCCGATGCGCGGCCCGCGCTGCGGCGGGGGAGGAGGCGTATCGCGGCGGCCACGCCGATCGCGTAGACGACGACGAAGGAGCCGGAGGACAGCATCACGGCGGGCACCGCGCCGGTGCCCGTCGCGGTCACGGTGAGCAGGGCCAGGCCGGCGAGGGCGGAGACGAAGAACAGGCTGCGGCGCGGTGTCTCGCCGGCGGTGCTGCCCTGGGCGAACCAGGCGGGCAGGACGCCGTCGCGGCCGAGGGCGGCGCCGAGCTTGGCGGCGCCGGCGTAGTAGGCGTTCATGGTGCCGAGGGTGAGCAGGACGGCGGCGAGGGCCGCGAGCGGGCGGGCGCCGCCGCCCAGACCGAGGGCCATCAGGTCGCCGAGGGGGGCGTCGGAGCCGGCCGCGGCGGGGCCGAGTACGGCCACGACCGCGAAGGCGACCGCGAGGTAGAGGACGCCGACGATCACGACGGCCGCGCCGGTGGCCCGCGCCAGGTCCCGCGCGGGCCTGCGGAACTCGCCCGCGAGGTGGGTGACCGCCTCCCACCCGGCGAAGCTGAACACGAGCAGCGCCGCCGCCGGGCCGACCGCCGTCCAGCCGTGCGGGGCGAACGGCCGCAGGTGCTCCGCTCGGGCGTGCGGCAGGGAGAGCAGGACCGCGGTGGTCAGCAGCGCGAGCAGCAGCAGGAACAGCAGGAACTGGGCGCGTCCCGTCATCCGCAGTCCCACCGAGTTGACCAGCGTGACGGTGAGCATGAGCCCGGCGGCGGTGACCGTGGTGGTGGCCGTGCCGCCGCCCAGGGCGGACGAGACGTACGAGGCGCCGAACAGCGCGGCGGCCACCGCGCCCGGCGGGATGGCGAAGTAGAAGCACCAGCCGGCCACGGCGGCGGCCCGCTCGCCGAACGCCAGCCGGGCGTACGTCGACACGCCGCCGGCGTCGGGGTGGCGCGCGCCGAGCGCGGCGAAGGCCGCCGCGAGCGGTGCGGACAGCACGGCGAGCCCGAGCCAGGCCAGCAGCGAGGCCGGTCCGGCGACCTCGGCGGCGAGCGCGGGCAGGGCGATGACACCGGTGCCGAGCACGGCGCCGACGTACAGGGCGGTGCCGTGGGCGGCGGTGAGCCGCCCCCCGGCGGTGTTCTCGTCAGACATGCCGTCGAGCCTCGCGGCCGGGGCGCCCCACCGGCCAGTGGCAGAAACGACCCACTGCGCTAAATTCCCGTCAGGACGACCGTCAGGAGGCCACTGTGACGACGACCGACGGAACGACGACCGACGGAACGACGACCGACGGAACGACGACCGCCGGGGCGACGACCGCCGGAACGACGACCGCCGGGGCGACCGCCGTGACGGCGCCCACCGCGCGGCCGGACCGGCACGTCGTGGCGGTGGCGGTCACCGACAACGCCCCCACCTTCGAACTCGCCGTGCCCTGCGAGGTGTTCGGCCTCGACCGCAGCGACATCAGCGACCCCTGGTACGACTTGCGCCTGTGTGCCGCCGAGCCGGGCGTCCTGCGCACCACCGCCGGGTTCACCCTGCACACCCCGTACGGCCTGGACGACCTGGTGGAGGCGGACACGGTGGTGGTCGCCGCGGTCGAGCGGCGGGTGCAGACCGATCCGCCGGAACCGCTGCTGGACGCGCTGCGCACCGCCCACGCGCGAGGGCGCCGGATCGTCTCCCTGTGCAGCGGCGCGTACGTCCTGGCCGCCGCGGGCCTGCTGGCCGGACGCCGCGCGACCACCCACTGGATGAGCGCCGCCGACTTCGCCCACCGCTTCCCGGACGTCACCTACGAGCCGACCGCCCTCTACGTCCAGGACGGCAGCGTCTTCACCTCGGCCGGCACGGGCGCCGTGATCGACCTGTGCCTCCATCTGGTGCGCCACGACCGCGGCTCGGCGGTCGCCAACGAGGTGGCCCGCCGGATGGTGGTGCCCCCGCACCGCGAGGGCGGCCAGAGCCAGTACGCCAAGCCCCTCGTCCGCGCGCCCCGCGACCGCCGCGACACCGGTCTGGCCCCGGTCCTGGACTGGGCCAGGGAGCGCCTGCACGAGCCGCTGACCGTGGCCGTGCTGGCCCGCCGGGCCCACCTCGGCGAACGCACCTTCGCCCGCCGCTTCCGCGAGGCCCTCGGCACCACCCCGCTGCAGTGGATCCTCCAGGAGCGGGTCCGCCTGGCGCAGGAACTGCTGGAGACCACCGACGACCCCGTGGAGTCCGTGGCCCGCCGCACCGGCTTCGGTACGGCGGCCAACCTCCGCCACCACTTCGCCCGGCTCACCACGGTCTCGCCGCAGTCGTACCGGCAGGTGTTCCGGGGCGGCGCCGCGCAGCGGTCGCCCCTCGCACCGGCTCGGACCGCCGGATGAGCCGCCCGCCGAACGGCCCTCTCAGCCGGGGGAGTTCACCGCGTGCGGTGCCGGGGCACGGACTTGCGGGGCGCCCGCGTCAGGGTGATCTGCCGGACGGCCTGCTGGAAGCAGGCGAGGGAGGCGAGCCCGGGAAGGGCGGCGGTGGTGATGTCGAGCAAGGTCCGGGGGGCCTGGAGGACGCACAGGAGGATCGTCACCGACGAGAACAGCAGGACGGTGCACCAGGAGTGCAGGGCGCGCCGCTGATGGAGCGCGGCCCGCAGCACGGAGAGCGACGCGACCAGCCAGGGGCCGTACAGCAGCAGGGGCCACCACGGGACGATGTCGCTCGGCACCCGGGTCGCGGCCACCACCTGCAGCGGGCCGGAGGCGACCAGGCCGCTGAAGAAGCTCACCGCGGAGGCGATGGCCGCCGCCAGTGCCGCGACGAGACAGCTCGTGGTCTGCAGCGCGCCGGGGCGCGCGCGCTCGGGGATGCGGCGGTGGCCGCCGGGGGCACGCTTGAGCGGCGGCAGCCCGGTGGTGACCTCCGGGAAACCGGCCATCGTCGTGCCGTCGGCCGGCGCGTGGAACGAGTCCTCGTCGCGGGGCGGAGGAAGGTGCGGGTGCTCCTCCTCCATGGCCTCCTGGAGCATCCAGGCCAGTTCCTCGGCCGGGTCCCAGGCGGCATCCGGCGGCACCAGGGGTTGCGACAGATTTCCTTGGTCGTACATGACGCGGCCTGACTGCTCCGATCCCGGAAAGATCATCGGCTCTCGGACGTGATCCACCGCTGGGCCAGATCGGCTTCCAGCGTGCTCAGCAGATCAACGAATTCCCGCAGAAGTGGCTCCGTGGCCTGCGCCCTGGCCGGAAAATCACTCGCGGTCACGACCGGGCGCTGCACGAGGAGGCGACAGCGTCCTTCCCTGGTTGCCGGTGCATTGTTCATATCCCCCCTAACGTCGCCGGACTCCGGCGGGTGCGCGGCAAATGAGTGAACGGGCGCCTCGATAAACACTTAATAACGGGGCCGTTCAGGTCGAAATATCGCTGTCGGATTATTACGGAACACCCAGTTCGAAGAGCGCGTATCCCGCATACGAACCGGAGGCCAGCGCGGCCGGACCGAGCAGCCACAGCAACTGGGGCAGGGTGAGGCGGCGCAGGGCGGCGGCGAGCGGGAGGAGCAGCGGGAAGGCCGGCAGCAGATAGCGGGAGACGTTGGCGAAGATCTGCTGGCTGCCCAGGACGAGCGCGAGGGTGAGCACCGTGTAGACGACCAGGACGGCCGGCGGGCGCTCCCGGACGAGCAACGGCAGCAGGGCGAGGGCCAGCAGGACGACGCCGGTGGCGATCAGGTCGGCGAAGGGGAACGCGGACAGGTAGTCGAAGTGGCCCACCGGGACGGAGGTCAGCACGTCCAGGGTGTGCCGGCCGTAGTCGAAGGTGTGGGCCCAGGCACCGCGCTGGAGCGCGAAGTACCCGCCGTAGTCGCCCATTTCACGACCCACCCAGCCCAGGTAGCCGAGCAGGCCCAGCGGCGCGACCGCGAGTGCGGCCAGGGGCCGCAGCGGGCGCTCGCGGCGCTCGCGGAGCGCTAGCAGCGCGGCCACGGCGAGGGCCGCGACCAGGGCGACGGCGGTGGGGCGGTTGAGCCCGGCGGCGCAGGTGAGGGCGCCGGCGGTGAGCCAGCGCCCGTTCATGACGGCGTGACAGGCCCAGACGGCGAGGGCGACGAAGAGCGAGTCGGAGTAGACCGCCCACTCCACCCCCGACCCCGGCCACACCGCCCACAGTCCGGCCGCCGCCAGCCCCGCCCGGTGACCGGCCAGCCGGGCGACGACGGCGTGGATGCCGAGGGCGGCGGCGAAGGAGGCGACGACCGAGACCAGCAGCCCGGACCCGAACAGCCCGAGCCCGGTCGTCTCGGAGACCAGCCGCATCAGCGCCGGGTAGAGCGGGAAGAACGCCGCCGAGTTCCCCTCCAGGGTGATCAGGCCGGTGGCGCCCGGAATCGGCACCAGCGCGGGGTCGTAGCCGTGCGCGGCGATCTGCTGGTACCACCAGCCGTCCCAGGTGGCCAGGACGTCCCAGGGGTGCGCGCCGCCGCCGAAACGCGGGTGCTTGGCGCGGAAGTCCCCGGCGAAGTGCAGCAGCGACAGGAAGACGGCGAAGCCGGCCAGTTTCAGCCCGCCGTACAGGGCGAGCACGGGACCGTGCCGCCGGGCCGCCCGCCGCAGCCACCGCCCGGCGGGCGAGGCACCGGGCGGGGTGGTGCGGGGGAGCGCGGGCGAGGGGGCCGGGCGGTCGCTTGCCGGGGCGGTGGTCACGAGTCGGCGCCTTCCGCCGTACGGCGGTCCGGGCGGGCCCCGAAGACCCAGCCCCGCAGGAGCAGGAACCGCAGCAGGGTCGCGGACAGAGCGGCGGCGACGATCACGGCCGCTTCGGTGGCGGGCGCGGCGCCGGGGGCCGTGCGGTGCAGCGCGGCGAGCGATCCCGAGGTGAGGGCCAGGCACAGCACGAAGACCGCCAGGCCCCTGACCTGGTGGCGCAGCGCACCGCCCCGGCCGCGCAGCCCGAAGGTGAGCCGCCGGTTCGCCGCCGTGTTGGCGATCGCGCAGACCAGCAGCGCCAGCGCGTTGGCGGCCTGCGCGCCGGTCGCCGGACGCAGCGCGGCGTACAGCAGCAGATGCCCCAGCGTGCTCACCGCGCCCACGGCCGCGAACCGCCACACCTGGCCCGCCGGGCCGTGCGGCGGGGCGCCGCCCTGCGGGTGCAGCTCGGCGGGCCGGAGTGTGCCGCGGGCCAGCGCGCGGCCGAGCCGGGCGATGCCGCGCAGATCGGCCAGCGCGGTGGCGAGGACGTCGACCCGGCTGTCGGGGTCGTCCACCCAGTCCACCGGCACCTCGTGGATGCGCAGCCCGGCCCGCTCGGCGATCACCAGCAGCTCGGTGTCGAAGAACCACCCCGAGTCCTCCACCAGCGGCAGCAGCCGCTCGGCGGCCTCGCGCCGTACCGCCTTGAATCCGCACTGCGCGTCGGAGAAGCCGACGGCGAGCGTGGAGCGCAGCAGGGCGTTGTAGCAGCGGGAGACGAACTCCCGGCGGGGGCCGCGCACCACCCGCGCCCCGGGCGCCAGCCGGGTGCCGATCGCGATGTCGGAGTGCCCCGAGATCAGCGGGGCGACGAGCGGCAGCAGTGCCGCCAGTCCGGTGGACAGGTCCACGTCCATGTACGCCAGCACCGGCGCGCGGGAGCGCGACCAGGCGGCGCGCAGGGCCCGGCCGCGGCCCTTCTCGGCCAGCCGCAGCCACTCCACCTCAGGCAGTTCGGCGGCCAGCCGGGCGGCTATGCGCGGGGTCAGGTCGGTGCTGGCGTTGTCGACGACGGTGATCCGGAACGGGTACGGGAACGTCGCGCGCAGGTGCGCGTGCAGCCGCCGCACGCTCGGCTCCAGGTCCCCCTCCTCGTCGAACACGGGCACCGCGACATCGAGCACCGGCTCGGCACGGTGGGCGGGGACGGCACGGTGCGTGGGGACGGCACGGTGCGCGGGGACGGGGACCGGGGCGGGCGCGTGGCGCGGGTCGTGGAGGAGGACCGGGCTGTGTTTTCGCATGATCTGTCCTTGTTCGTTCCCTGGAGCAGGGCAGGGGGAGGCGCGGCGGGGCCCGGGGTCCGGGCGGCACCGCCGAAGGCCGGACGGGATTCAGGGGGTGGGGGACGGCTCGTCGTCCGGGAACTGCGACCGCGTGGCGGAGCCCGCCGGGCCGGAGGCGGTGGACGTCGGCGTCGGCCCCCCGCTCCCGACCGCGGCCCCGTCGCCGTACGTGGCCGGCGGCGACGAGGTGACGGGGGGCGGAGGCGCCGTGGTCCCCGCGGTGCTGCCGGTGTCCGCGGTGCTGCCGGGGTCGCCGGTGCCGGTGGCGACCGGCGGGGAGGTGGTGGCGGACGAGCGGCCGGACGGTGAGGTGGGCGCCTCGGGGGGCGGGCTGGTCGCCGGCGGCGAGGCCGGGGGGCTGTCGCTCGACATGGGCTGCGGGCGGGGCGCGCTGGGCTCGGTCCGGGTGGCCGGGTCCGGGAGCAGGAACAGGCCGAGCCCCAGGCCGGCGACCGCGAGGACCGAGCCGACGGCCTTCTGCGCCGCGCGCGCCCGGCGGCGGGCGCGCACTCCCTCCCGCAGGCGCTCGTGGTGCCGCGGCTCGAAAGGGGTGTGCTCCTCGGCGCCGCGCATCATGTGCGCGAGCTGCCGTTCGAAGTGATCCATGGCCTCTCCTTCACCCCACCGGCTCGATGACATCGGTCAGCAGCTGCCGCAGCCGCGCCACCCCGCGCGCGGTGTGGGAGCGGGCCGTACCCAGCGGGCAGCCCAGTGCCTCCGCCACCTGGCGCTCGGGCAGGTCCTGGTAGTAGCGGAGCACCACCGCCGCCCGCTGCTTGGCCGAGAGGCGCCCGAGGGCGGCCTCCAGCCTCGACCGTTCGGCCACGGCCGCGGACACATCACCCCCCGCCGCGCTCTCGGGCAACTGCTCGACCGGCCGCTCGCCCCACCACCGCCGCCGCGCCGAGCGTGCCGCCGCGCGCGCCATGACCGTGCGGACGTAGGCCTCGGGCGCCTCCTCGGCGACCTTCGGCCAGACGAACCAGAGCTTGACGAGGGACTCCTGCACCAGGTCCTCGGCCCGATGCCGGTCGCCGCCGGTGAGCAGCCGGGCGAGATGGAGCAACGCCGACCAGCGGGCCGCCACGAACTCGTCGAACTCACCGGCCCGAGCTTGATCCATGCGCACTGTCCCGCTCCCGCCGTTGCCTACGTGAGGAGAAAGACGGTGGGGAGGGTCCCGCTATGCACCGGCGGCATGTGATCCGGGTCACCCCCCGGCGCCCTCCCCGCCCCCGCACGCCCGCCGCGCCGCCTGCGCGCCCGCCCTGCCGCCTGCGCGCCCGCCGCCCGCTGCCGCGTGCCCGGTGTCCCCAGGCCCGCAGTCCGGCCTCCGCGTCCGCCGCGCTCTTCCGCGCCCCGCCCCCGACGCCCACGGCCTGCGCCCGTGCCTCTACGGCGCCTTGCGCCCGCGCCCCGGCGCCTTGCGCCCACGCCCCCCACCGGCCCCTTGCGTCCGCGCCCCACCGCGCCTACGCCCGCGCCTCCGGCGCCTTGCGTCCGCGCCCCGCCGCACCTACGCCCGCGTCTTCCGCCGCCTTGCCTCGGCCGTCGCCCCCCACGGGACATGTCCACCCGGCCCGAAGCTCCCCGTCCCAGGCCCTCCGCCCACGCCCATAACGCGGGTACCCCGTGCCGGCACCCGGGCAGGGTGCGCCGGCGCCCCGCGGGACGCCGTCGGCTGCGTGCCGCGGTGCCGCGGTGTGAAAGGTGGCGCAATACAGGCGTTGTGTCCGCGCCACGTGTGGCGCAGCCTGTCTCATATGGGAGCGCTCCCAATGCATCCCCACACCGCAGCTCCCCACCTGTCCCCCCGCATCGGAAAGAGGGAGATCGGCCTTGCGCCACGCACTGACATGTCATGATCACACCAAACCGCGCGCCGGATTCCGTCCGGCTCTCCTCCTGAGCGTGCTCGCCGCCCTGCTGATCAGCCTGGTGCCCGGGGCCGGGACGGCGGCGGCGCACGGCTCGGTCGTCGACCCCGCGTCCCGCAACTACGGCTGCTGGCTGCGCTGGGGCAGTGACTTCCAGAACCCCGCGATGGCACAGCAGGACCCCATGTGCTGGCAGGCGTGGCAGGCCGACCCCAACGCCATGTGGAACTGGAACGGCCTGTACCGCAACGGCTCCGCGGGCAACTTCCAGGCGGTCGTCCCCGACGGCCAGCTCTGCAGCGGCGGACGGACCGAGAGCGGCCGTTACAACTCCCTGGACGCGGTCGGTCCGTGGAAGACGACGGACGTCCCGGCCAACTTCACCCTGCGCCTGTACGACCAGGCCAGCCACGGCGCGGACTACTTCCTGGTGTACGTCAGCCGCCAGGGCTTCGATCCCGCCACCCAGCCGCTGCGCTGGAGCGACCTGCAGCTCGTCACCCGCACCGGCAGGTACGCGCCCAGCCAGAACTACTCGATCGACGTACGCACGTCGGGCCTGAGCGGCCGGCACGTCGTCTACACGATCTGGCAGGCCTCGCACATGGACCAGACGTACTTCCTGTGCAGTGACGTGAACTTCCGCTGAGCCGGTCGTCTTCCCGCCGGGTGCGCAACGCGCCGGACGCGCCGTGCCCGCCGGACGCGCCGTGCCCGCTGGACGCGCCGTGCCCGCCGGACGCCCCGTGCCCGCCGGGCGCCCCGCGCCCGGCGGCCGTCCGGAGCCCGTCGTCCGGATCGTCCGGGCCTGGCGGGCCCCGGCACGCACATCCGCGGCGACGCCGCCGGTCACCGGTCGGAACGTTCGTGCTCCTGCCGCCGCGGGCGGCGCGGGCGCGGCGGGCCGGCCGGCGGACCGCCCGGGAGGGGGTCCTGCCGGAAGGGGGCGGACGGGCCGGGGCCGTCGGCCGGTGACGGCAGCCCGAGCAGCCGCGCCATGGTCGCGGCGGCCCGTACGGCCGCGTCGCCGCAGCAGTTGTTGAACAGGACGTGCAGCTGCCCGACCCGCTCGGCGGCGCGTTCCAGCCGCGGCACCCACTCGGCCAGTTCGTCCTCGTCGTACGCGTGCCGGAACCGGTCCTCCTTGCTGCCGGTCCCCCAGGCGGTGCTGCGCCCGTGGAACCGCACGACGGACAGCCGGGGCGAGGTGACGTGCAGGACCGGGGGAAGGGAGGACGGCAGCGACTGGACCATGTCCACGGCGACGGCCGCCATCCCGTGCCGGGCGAGCAGCGCGCGCGTGTCCTCCGCCCGCTCCGGGCGCCACCAGTCCGGGTGCCGGAACTCCACGGAGACGGGCCACCCCTGCGTCCGCCGCGCGGTGTCCGCGAGGAACGCCTCGGCCCGGGCCCCGGGCCGGAACCACGGCGGGAACTGGAACAGCACACCGCCCAGCCGCCCCGCCCGCCGCAGCGGCGCGATCCCCGCCGCGAACCTCGCCCACACCGCGTCGAGCACCTCCGGGTCCCGGCTGTCGGCGGGCAACCCGTCCGGCATCACCGCGGTCCGTGTGGGGTGCCCGGTGAGCAGGGAGAACGCCTTCACGTCGAACACGAACCCGTCCGGTGTGCGCTCCGCCCACAGCCGGCTGTTCCGCTCGCCCGGCAGGGCGTAGTAGGAGGCGTCGACCTCCACGACCGGGAACCGCTCGGCGTAGTGCCGTAACCGCCCCTCCGCGTCCCGCCGGCCCGCCGGATACCAGCCGCTGCCCACCAGCTCCCGGTCGGTCCACGAGCACGTGCCCACGAGGATGTCACCCATGGGGGCCGGTTACCCGGCCCGGCGGGAGACAGGCCGCACCCGCCCGCGGCGCCCCCGTGGCGGTTAGGATCCGGGACATGGCCCTCACGCTGAGCGACGTCGACCGGTTCGAGGCGGCCAGGCCCCGGCTGGAGGCCATCGCCTACCGCATGCTCGGTTCCGCGAGCGAGGCCGAGGACGCCGTGCAGGAGACGTACCTGCGCTGGCAGGCCGCCGACGTCGGGCGGATCGAGGTGCCCGAAGCCTGGCTGACGAAGGTGCTCACCAATCTGTGCCTCAACCAGCTCACGTCGGCCCGCGCGCGCCGTGAGACCTATGTGGGCCAGTGGCTGCCCGAGCCGCTGCTCGGCGGTGACCCGATGCTCGGCCCGGCCGACACCGCCGAACAGCGCGAGTCGGTGTCGTACGCCGTGCTCGTGCTGCTGGAGCGGCTCTCCCCGAACGAGCGGGCGGTGTACGTCCTGCGGGAGGCCTTCGGCTATCCGCACCGGGAGATCGCCGACGTCCTCGACATCAGCGAGGCGGCCAGCCAGCAGATCTTCCACCGGGCCAGGAAGCACGTCGCGGCCGGCAAGGCGCGTACGGAGATCGACGAGTCCGCCGCCCGGCGGGTCGTCGAGGAGTTCCTGGCCGCCGCCACCAGCGGTCGGACCGAGCCGCTCGTGCGGCTGCTCACCGAGGACGCCACCTCGATCGGCGACGGCGGCGGGAAGGTCCCGGCCCGCGCGAAGGCGTTCGAGGGCGCCCTCGCGGTGGCGACGTTCCTGCGGGGCCTGTTCAAGCCGAGCAAGGCCAAGCGCGCCCTGGTCGGCGGTTCGCCCGAGGTGTACGCGTCGACCGCGAACGGCGAGCCCGCCCTCGTCGTGGTCCTCGACGGCCGGGTCATCGGGGTCATGTGCCTGGAGGTCACCGAGGAGGGCGTCGCCGCCGTCCGCAGCCAGGTCAACCCGGACAAGCTGGAGCGGGCGACCCGGCACTGGTTCGCCACCGACCACGGCGAGCCCCTGCTCACCGCCGCCTTCTGACGGGCCCCGCCCGACCGTGTGACGCCCCGCGGCGTCACCGTCCACGCCCTCTGCCACTGTGACGCGCTTCACACCGCAAGCCTGTCAGCGAACGGCGGGCTCCCCGGTTCAAGGGTCGAGTCCGCTCAAGACAGGAGCCAGGAAATGCAGCAGCGCATCATCGTCCTCGGAGCCGGATACACCGGAGCCATCGCCGCCGGGCGTCTCGCGAAGCGGCTGCACCGCGACGACGTCGCGATCACCCTCGTGAACGCCGAGCCCGACTTCGTCGAACGCGTCCGCATGCACCAGCTCGCGGCCGGCCAGGACCTCGCACCCCGGCCCTTCTCCGAGATGTTCGCGGGCACCGGCGTCGAGCTGAAGGTCGCGCGGGTCACCGGTGTGGACGCCGACCGCAGGACGGTCACCGTCACCGGCGCGGACGGCACTGAGGAACCGCTGGAGTACGACACCCTCGTGTACGCCCTCGGCAGCGGCTGGAACGACGGCGGTGTCCCCGGCGTCACCGAGCACGCCCACGAGATCGCCGGCCGTCCCGGGGCGCTCCGGCTGCGCGAGCGCCTGGCCCGCCTGGAGGCCGGACAGACCGTGGTCGTGGTGGGCGGCGGACTCACCGGCCTGGAGGCCGCGACCGAGATCGCCGAGGCCCGCCCGGACCTCGACGTCGCCCTCGCCGCCCGCGGCGGCCTCGGCGACTGGCTGTCCGACAAGGGGCGCGCCCACCTGCGGACCGTGTGCGCCCGGCTCGGCATCACGGTGCACGAGCACACCGCCGTGACCGCCGTGGCCGCCGACCGCGTCACGACCGCCGACGGCACGGTGATCCCCGCCGCGGTCACCGTGTGGACCACCGGCTTCGCCGTCCACCCGATCGCCCGGGCCACCACCCTGGAGGTCACCGGGACCGGCCAGATCGTGGTCGACCGGACCATGCGCTCGGTCTCGCACCCGGACGTCTACGCCATCGGTGACGCCGCCATGGTGATGGGCCCCGGCGACAAGCCGCTGCGGATGTCGTGCGCCTCGGGCGTGCCCACCGCCTGGCAGGCGGCCGACGCGATCGCGGCCCGCCTGACCGGCGGGAAGCTCCCGAAGGTGCCCCTGCGCTACTTCAACCAGTGCATCTCGCTCGGCCGCCGCGACGGCCTCATCCAGTACGTCACCGCCGACGACCGGGCCGTCCGCGCGGCCCTCACCGGCCGCCTCGCCGCCCGCTACAAGGAACTGATCTGCAAGGGCGCGGCCTGGGGCGTCGCCCACCCGCTGATCGGCCTGCCGACCCGGCCCCGCCGCGTCACCGCGCAGCCCGTCAGGACGGACCGGACCGACCGGACGGACCCGGCGGCCCGGACGGCGGCGTGACCCACCCGCCCGTGGGCGCCCCGCCCCCGGGGCGCCCGGCAGGGCCCGCGGACCGCCCGGTCAACGCGCGGCACCGCACGCCTCGGCGGCCCGGCGCAGGACCGTCTCCGCGTCGTCGACCATCCTCCGGACGATCTCGCCCGCCGGCAGGACGTCGTGGACGAGGGCCGCGGACTGGCCGGTGAACGGCAGGAACTCGTGCCCTCGCCCGTCGAGCACGGCCTGCACGAGCCGGGGACCGACCTCGGCCGGACGCACCCGCTCGGGGTGGGCCTCGACCTCCTCCAGGAACGGCGTGCGCAGCGACCGGGGGGAACCGTAGGCGTCGGGCCGGGAGAACGGCGGCATGAACCGGGCGCTGTGCACCGGCTTGAAGGTGTCGCGCGCCTCGGCCGCGACGATCCGGTCCTTCCATTCCTGGGCGATGCCCATCTCCACCGAAGCGAGCAGCCGCGTCCCGACGGCCACGCCCTGGGCGCCCAGGGCGAGGGCCGCCGCCAGCCCGCGGCCGTCGGCGATCCCGCCCGCGGCGACGACCGGGGTGTCTCCCGCGATGTCCACGACCTGGGGGACCAGGACCATGGTGGACACCTCGCCGCCCTGGCCGCCCGCCTCGCCGCCCTGGGCGACGATGACGTCCGCGCCCGCGAGCACCGCCTGCTCGGCCTGCCGGACGTCCATGACCTGCTGGATCCACCGGATGCCCGCGTCATGGGCGCGCCCGATCAGATCGGCGGGCACCCCCAGGTGGAAGGAGATCGCGGCCGGGCGTTCGTCGAGCGTGGCCCGGAACGCCTCCTCGTCGAGCGGCCGCAGGGTGTGGTTGACGGCGAACGGGCGGTCGGTGAGCTCCCGCATGCGGGCCCACTGCCGTCGCAGGTCGGCCGGCGGGCGCACGGCGGTGCCCAGGCTGCCGAGGGCGCCCGCCCGGCACACGGCGGCGGCGAGCTCCACCTGCTCGTACGGCCCGTACGGTGCGCCGATGACGGGCACGTCGATCCCGAGTACGTCGCACAGCCGCGTCCGCAGCATCCCTGCCTCCCACCGGACTCCACCGCACCACCGGCCGGTGGTCCCCGGCCTCCCGTTCATCGTGCCCCGGTGACCCGTGCGCCGCACGGCGGGTGCGGGACGCCCGGGACGGGCGCCCGCGAGCGCCCGCCTCTCACGAACCGGCGGTGTCTCGTCACCCGCACCGTCACGCCGCACGGCCGGCGGCGCCCGTGCCGGAAGGCCGGGTGTGCCGCCGCATCCGTGCCCCGATCAGGGCCCGGACCGCCACGCCGGGGTTGATCAGGACCGACGGGTCCGCCGCCCGCATCGCGAACAACGCCATCCGGCGGGCGAGGTCCGGGTCCGTGACGGCCGCCGCGCGGACCGCCCGCTGGAGCGCGGTGGGCGGTCCGGCCAGGGCCTCCCGGCGGCCCAGGTCGTCGTACCCGTCGATGAAGCGGTGCGCTCGGCGGTAGGCGCGCAGCGCGTGCCGCGGGTCCCCGCCGTCCGCCAGCGTCCCGGCCGTCGCGTCCGCCAGCCACACGGCACTGCGGAACGCCCAGCCGCAGCCCACCGCGGGGACCGGGTCCGAGGCGGTCGCGGCGTCACCGACGAGGGCCAGACCCGGCCGGGGCGTGGGAGGGCGGCGCACGCACGGATAGTCGGTGGTGCCGATGAGGTGGGACACCTGCCGGGCGCCGGTGAGCGTGGGTCCGTCCGGCAGGCGCCGGACGAACCGGTCGAAGGCGGCGGCCCGGTCGGCGGTGAACTCGGGAAGCCGGTCCTTGGCGGGGAAGACGCCCACCTGCGTCAGCCCGCCGTCGACGGGGATGCACACGGCGACGTCCGGGTCGAGGGGCCACACCTGGGCGTCGCCCGGGCCGTTCATGGCCGCCCCCTCGTAGTAGGTCCAGAAGAGGAAGCGGTGGTTCGGGGCCCGGTCCTCCGGCACGCCGGCGAGCCGGGCGACCGTGGAGTGGTGGCCGTCCGCACCCACGACCAGCCGGGCCCGCAGCACGGTGCGCTCCGCCCGGCCGGCCGAGGTGACGACTCCCGTCACGGCCCCGGCGGAATCCTCGACGAGGCCGACCACCCGGTGCCCCGGCAGCAGGTCCACGCCCGCCGTCGCGCCGGCGATCTCCCGCAGCAGCGGGTCGAGGGTGCGGCGGCGCAGACTGATCGCCGGCGGGACCCCGCCGTCCGGCCGGGGCTCGACCCAGCCGGCCCGGGTCCACACGCCGAGCCCCGTCGTCACCGCCGCGCCGTGCGCGCGCATCGGCTCCCAGAAGCCCATGCGGCACAGGACGTCGTGCGCGCCGCCGAGCACGAAGTGCCCGCACAGCGTCTTGTGCGCGCCAGGACTGCGCTGCCGTTCGACCAGCGCCACCCGCAGTCCCGCCCGGCCGTACGCCGTGGCCGCCGTGCAGCCGGCGATGCTCGCACCCACGATGATCACGTCGTAGTCCATGACCGCCTCCATCGCCGGCGCCTGTCCGTTTCCCTGTCTTACGGCAGCGTGCGCCTGGCGGACCGACGCGGACATCGGTAGCGCCTGCCCATCCTCGCGGGCGCCCGCCTGGCTACCATCGAGAAGGTGACGACCGGCGTGGGTGCGCTGCGCGAGCGGGACGGCGAACTGGCGTCACTGGCCCGCTGGTGGGGCGAGACGGCTGCCGGCACGGGGCGGCTGGTGCTCGTCGGGGGCGACGCGGGCGCCGGCAAGACGGTGCTGATCCACGAGTTCGGCCGCCGGCTGAGCGGCGCCCGCATCCTCGGCGGCGCCTGCGAACCGCTCACCACGCCGCTGCCGCTCGGCCCGCTGCGCGACATGGCCGACAGCCTGCCCGCCCCGTTGCGGCAGGAGCTGACCGGCACCCCGGATCCGATGGCGGTGCGGCGCCTGCTGCTCGCGGAACTGGGCGGGGGCCGCGCTCCGGCCCTGCTCGTGCTGGACGACGCCCACTGGGCCGACGCGGCCACGCTGGACCTGCTGCGCTTCCTGGGCCGGCGCCTCGGGTCGTGCCCGGCCATGGTCGTCGTGGCCTACCGGCAGGACGAGGTCGGGCCCCGCCATCCGCTGCGGGTCCTGGCAGGCGACCTGGCGGCGCTTCCCGCGATCCGGCGGCTCACCGTGCCGCCCCTGTCCGAGGCGGCCGTCGCGCGTCTCGCGGCGGGTACCGGTCTCGACCCGGCCGAGCTGCACCGGCGTACCGGCGGCAACGCGTTCTTCGTGACGCAGGTGCTGGCCGACGGAGGGGCGACCGTCCCCGCCACGGTCCGGGACGCGGTGCTCGCCCGTGCCGCCCGCCTGGGACCGGGCGCCCGGGACGCGCTCGACGCCGTCGCCTGCCTGGGCACGCGGGCCGTCCCGTGGCTGGCCGAGGCGGTGTCGGGGCGGCCGTCCGGCGACCTGGACGAGTGCGTGGAGCGCGGGCTGCTCACCGCCGAGCAGGGCCAGGTCGCGTTCCGGCACGAACTGGTCCGCGTCGCGGTCCACGAGGCGATCCCGCCCGGCCGGGCGGCGGACCTGCACCGGCGGGCACTCGCCGTGCTCGCCGCCCGGCCGGAGGGCGAAGTGGAGCCCGCGCGGCTGGCCGATCACGCCCAGCGCGCCGGCGACCGGGCCGCGGTGCTGGCGCACGCGCCGCGCGCGGCGCGGCGGGCCTCCGCGCTGGGCGCCCACAAGGAGGCCGCCGCGCATCTGCGCCGTGCCCTCGGTGCCGGCCCGGGGCCGCCCTCCGCGCGACGGGCGGAACTCCTGGCGGAACTGGGCCGGCAGTGTCACCTCGCCGACGACCTCGACGCCGCGCTGGGTGCCTGGCAGGAGGCGGTCGCCGGGTGGCGCGCGGTCGGTGACGGGCGCCGGCGGGCCGGCGCGCTGGTCGGGCTCGCCGTCACCGCGGCCCATCTGGCGCGGGAGATCCCCCTCGGCGTGCGGGCGTGCGACGAGGCCCTCGGACTGCTGGCGGGCCGGCCCGGGCCGGAGTTCGCCCTCGCGTGCGCCGTGCGCGGGAAGCTGGCGGCCATGGCGTTCCGCAACGCGGACGCGGTCGCCTGCGGTGAGCGGATCCTCGCGACGGCCGACGGCCCGCCGGATGCGACGGCACGGGCCCTGGCCCTGCTGCCGGCCGGGATCGGCCGCGCCCAGGGCGGCGACCCGGCGGGCCTGGGGACGATCGCGCGGAGCGTCCGGCTGGCGTGCGAGGCGTCCGCCTACGACCAGGCCGGACTCGGCTACTTCTGGCTCCAGCTGATCTGCGTGACCCGCCGCTGGTACCGGGAGGCGGAGCGCTGGTACGGGGAGGCGCTGGCCTTCACCGACGAGCACGGCCAGGAGGTCTGGCGCCAGTGGCTGCGCGCCTTCCGGTCGCGCGCCCTGCTGGACCAGGGCCGGTGGGACGAGGCCGAGGCCCTGGCCTCGGAGGTGCTGCGGACGGCCGGCGCGGACGACGGGCGCAAGATGCTGAGCATGGTGGTGCTGGGCCGGCTGCGCGCCCGCCGGGGCGACGCCGATCCCCTTCCCCTGCTGTCCCGGGTGCGGGCGACCATGGTCACCGCCGAGCCGTACGTCGGCTGGATCATCGGCGCGACACCGGCCCTGGCCGAGGCCGAGGCGTACGCCGACCACCTCGGCCGGCTGCCGGGGATCGTCCGCCCGGCGCTGGCCGCCGCCGTCGGGCAGGGCGAGCCGTGGCTGGTCGGTGAACTCGCCCACTGGCTGGCCTGGGCGGACGGCCCCGCCCCGGTGCCGCCCCGGGCGGCCGAGCCGTACCGGCTCCAACTCGCGGGCCGGTGGCGGGAGTCGGCCGAGCGCTGGCAGGAGACGGGTTGCCCCTACGAGGCGGCGCTCGCCCTGGCCGGGTCCGCCGACGAGGTGATGCTGCGGGACGCGCTCGCCCTGTTCGACCGTCTGGGCGCCCGTCCGATGCGGGACGTCACCGCACGCCGGCTGCGCCGCCTGGGGGTGCGTGACATCCCGAGGCGCCCCACGGGTCCCGCCGGCCCGGAAGGGCTCAGCCTGCGCGAGCACGAGGTGCTCGGTCTGCTCGCCGACGGCCTGCGCAACGCGGAGATCGCCGAGGAGCTGTTCCTGTCCCGGCGCACCGTGGAGCACCACGTCGCGGCCGTGCTGCGCAAGCTCGCCGTGCCGAACCGCCGGGAGGCGGCGCGCTACGCCCGGCGGCACGGCGTGACCGTCCGTTCACGAGGATGACGGACAGGTACTGAATCGGCGTCAGGACTGGTGATTTAGCTCACTGTCCCCGGGTCTTGTGTGTCGTCCGCGCCCCAGAGAGCGCTTAATACGATGGGCCATCCCTGAGGCGGATGTGCCCCTTGTGACTTCTGGTGGCCGTAGTGGCCTTTCTCTGGGGTGGATCTCTTCGTGAGTCGACGTAAAGGGCATGCGTACAGACCGTTGAGCCTGAAGCGACGGGCGTGGCTGACGCTCGGCGCGGTGGTGCTGGGCGGAGGAGGCATGGCGACGTACGCGTCGGCCAGCGACTCCTCCGTCCCGCCCGCCGAGGGGCAGGAGAAGCGGCCGGTGCGGGTCTATCACCTCGCGCTGAAGGGGACCGAGCCCGGCGAGCGTGAGCTGCCGCGCACGGAGACCAAGCAGTTCTCGCTGGTCGGCGTCACCTGGACGGGCGCGGCCAGGAAGCTCGAAGGCACGGCGCAGGTGCGCACCCGCAGCCTGGAGACCGGCGCGTGGAGCCCGTGGCGCGACCTGGAGGTGGACCTGTCCCCGCCGGACGAGCCGGAGGCGGGCATGCGGGGCGCGTCCGCCCCGATGTGGGTGGGCCCCTCCGACGGCATCGAGGTGCAGGTCGTCCACGAGGACGGCTCGACCGGCGCGCTCCCCAAGGGACTTGACGTCAGCATGGTCGACCCCGGCGTGGTGACCGAGGCGGAGACGAGGATGAGCCCGCCGCAGCCGGCCGCGTTCGCCGTCCAGCCCGGCCTGGCGCCCGCCTCGTACACCTCGGCGAGCGCGGAGACGGGCGTCCTGCCCCAGCCGCCGGTCACCACCCGCGCCGAATGGGGCGCGGACGAGTCCCGCAGCCCCGACCCGTCGGACTACAACACGGACGTGAAGTCGGTGTTCGTGCACCACACGGCCGGCGCGGACTACGACTGCTCCGAGTCGCCGGCCATCGTGCGGGGCATCTACGCCTACCACACCGACCCGGCGCCCCAGGGCAACGGCTGGAACGACCTCGGCTACCACTTCCTGGTCGACAAGTGCGGCCAGATATTCGAGGGCCGCAAGGGCGGCATCGACAAGCCGGTGCTCGGCGCGCACACCTACGGCTTCAACCGGGAGTCGACCGGCATATCCGTCCTCGGCAACTACGTCTCCGGCAGCGCCTCCGACGCGGCCCTGGAGTCCGTGGCCCGGCTGGCGGCGTGGAAGCTGAGCCTGCACGGCGTCACCGACCCGGCGGGCACGGTGGAACTGACCGCGGGCGCGACCCAGAAGAACTACTTCGGGACCTCCTTCACCGCGGGCCAGAAGTACGTGTTCAACCGCATCTCCGGCCACCGCGACGGCTTCAACAGCGAGTGCCCGGGCAACTCCCTCTACGCCCAGCTGCCCACGGTCCGCTCCTGGGCGGCCGGCCCGGTCCAGGACCTGAAGGTCACCTCGCTCACCGGGGCCACCGCGAAGGGCACGACGTACTACACCAAGGGCGCGGTCACCGTGCGCTGGTCGTCGTCCACCCCCGCCTCGCTGATCACCAGGTACGAGATCCTGGTCGACGGCGCCGTCGTCGCCACCACCTCGGGCGCGGGCTCCGCCAAGGCGGTCTCCCTGGCCGCGGGCGACCACACCGTGGCCGTGCGCGCCGTGCACCAGTCGGGCAAGGCGGTGGAGACCGCTCCGACGACCGTCGTCGCCGACACCACCCTGCCCACGCTCACCACGCCGAAGCTGGCCCTGCGCATCGGCACGGTCAGCACCACCGCCGTGCCCGTCACGCTCAGCTGGAAGGCGACGGACGACAAGGCGCTGCTCAACACCAAGCTGCTCTCCCCGGCGACCGCCACCTTCAGCGCGGCGGCCACCCTCTCCAACCGCACCGCGAAGCCGGGCGCGGCCGCCACCTGGTCGATGCGGGCACAGGACTACGCGGGCAACTACCGTGACGCCTCCGCCGCCTACACCCCGGTCATCCTCCAGGAGACCTCCGCGGTGAAGACGGGCACCTGGACCACCCGCTCCTCCACCAGCTACCTGGGCGGCACGTCCTACTCCAGCGGTTCGAAGGGCGCCAGCCTCTCCTGGACCTTCACCGGCCGCTCCGCCTCCTGGGTGGTCTCCCGGGCCTCCACCTCCGGCCAGGTCTACGTCTACGTCGACGGCGTGAAGGTCTCCACGGTGGACCTGAAGTCGTCGAGCACCCTGTACCGCCAGGCCATCTGGACCAAGACCTGGTCCACCAGCGCCAAGCACACGGTCAAGATCGTCGTGGTCGGCACCACCGGCCGTCCGACCATCACCACGGACGGACTGGTCTACATCAAGTAGCCGAAACGGTCCGCCTTTCGGCACCCGTGGGAACGGCGTCGTCACCCGGGACGACGCCGTTTCCCTTTTCCCTGCCTGTGCGTGCGGCACAGGCCCGCGCCGCGGCGCGGGACCAGCCGCCGCGCGCCGCCGACACCGTCACCGGTGCCGCGCCTGACGACGACGGGGGCGGCCGGTGTCCCGTCGGCCGCCCCCGTGTTCGCCTGCGCCTCCCGTGGAGGCATCAGCCACCCACGTACCAGCTGAATCCGTCATTGCTGGCGGCGACCGCCAGCAGCACGAGCCAGAGCACGACGTCCACGACGCCGAGGATGATGCCCGCCTTCGCCATCCCGGCACCGCTCTTGACCCCGGCCTGGCGGCGCGCGACGGCACCGAAGATGATGGCCAGCGGGCCGAGCACGATGTTCAGGAAGAACAGCCCGACGACACCACAGCACAGACTCGCGATCGCCAGACCATTCGTGCGCGATCCGGAGGAAGCGGCAGAGGAACTGCCGTAACTCGCCATTGCATACTCCCGGTTGTCGTAGACACGGACCGGACGGGCGCCCACCCTCACGTTCTGCTGACACTGAGGGTGCCCCTTCACGCCGCCTCCATGTCACCGGCCCGCCGAGTTCCTTCCTGCCTCCGGCGCGGCGCCCCCACGACCGGGTGACGCGCCTACGACTCCAGGTAGCGCAGGACCGCCAGGATCCGCCGGTTGTACCCGGTGGCGTGCGGCAGGTCCAGCTTGTCGAAGACGGCGTTGAGGTTCTTCTCCACCGAACTCAGCGACAGGTGCAGCTTCCCGGCGATCGCCGAGTTGGTGTACCCCTGGCCCAGCGCCTCCAGCACGCTGCGCTCACGCGGGGTGAGCCGGGCCAGCGGATCGCCGTGCGTGGTGCGGACGAGCAACTGCCGTACGACCTCCGGGTCGATGGCGGCGCCGCCCCCGTGGATCCGCTCCAGGGCGTCCAGGAACTCCTCCACCTGCGCCACCCGGTCCTTGAGCAGGTAGCCGACCCGTTCGGCGTTGGACGCCAGCAACTGGGCCGCGTAGTTGCGCTCGACGTGCTGCGACAGCACCAGTACGCCGACCTCCGGGAAGCGGTCGCGGATCTCCACGGCGGCCCGCAGGCCCTCGTCGGTGTGGGTCGGCGGCATCCGGATGTCGGCGACCACGATGTCCGGCCGGTGTTCCTCGACCTCCTCGAGCAGTGTCACCGCGTCGCCCAGCGCCGCCACCACCTCGTGGCCTTCGTCGGCGAGCAGCCGGACCAGGCCCTCCCGCAGCAGGGTCGAGTCCTCGGCGAGGATCACGCGCATGGCAGCTCCGCGGAGATGGTCGTGGGCCCCCCGAGGGGGCTGTCGATGTGCAGTACGCCGTCGAGCGCGGCCACCCGGTCGCGCAGCCCGGCCAGTCCGCTGCCGGCCGGGTCCGCGCCGCCCTCGCCGTTGTCCTCGACCCGCACGGTGAGCCGCGCCCCGGTGAGCGCCACCCGCACCTCCATGGCGGTGGCCGAGGAGTGCTTGGCGGCGTTGGTGACGGCCTCGGACACCACGAAGTAGGCCGCCGTCTCCACGGGTTCGGGCAGCGGCGCACCGACCTGGAAGTCGACGCGCAGCGGGATCCCGCACCGCGCGGCCACGCCGCCCAGCGCCTCCTTCAGGCCGAGGCTGTCCAGCGCCGACGGGTAGACCCGCCAGGCCACTTCGCGCAGTTCGGTGAGGACGCCCTGGGACTCCTCGTGCGCCTGGCGCAGCAGTGCGTCGGCCCGCTCGGGGTCGCGGCTGCGGCGGGCCCGGCCGAGCAGCATGGCCAGTGCGACCAGGCGCTGCTGGACACCGTCGTGCAGATCGCGTTCGATGCGCCGTCGCTCGGCGTCCACCGCCCGCACCACCGCGGCCCGGCTGGCGGCGAGTTCGTCGATCCGCTGCCGGAGCAGTTCCCGCTCGGACGGGCCGAAGCACTCGCGGGCGGTGCGGGCGTCGAGGGCGGCCAGCGAGTACAGGCCCTGCACGTCGAGGAAGAGCAGGACGCCGCCGAGCACCACCTGGGTCAGCAGGTCGTCCCAGCCGATGCTGCCCCGTGCCACTCCCAGCACGAGCAGTCCGGCCAGGACCGCGCCGAACCCGAGCAGCCCGGTCACGACGGCGCACAGCAGGCCCGAGCAGCAGCGGACGGCGAGGTAGCGCAGGATCTTCCGGTCGGAGGCCGTGTAGTGCTCGGGGAAGCGGTCGCCGAAGAACACCGCGCGGCGCAGCCGTTCGAGGGCGGCCAGGCGGCGCGCCCCGGCCATCAGGACGCGGAGGGCGTCGGGGCGGGTGCGCGGCCACAGCAGGAACGGGCCGAGGGCGGCGCCGGCGACGAGGAAGCAGAGGGAGCCGAGCAGCGCGGTCGCGCAGCCGAGGAGGACGCCCGGGCCGCGGCGGCGCCGCGGGGGCGGCGGTGCGGCGCTCCGGTCGTCCTCGGGGTCCGGGGCGCCGAGGGTTCCCGCAACTCCGTGGGACGCGGCGGCGGTCAGGTCCTCGCGCACAGTGTCCGAGCGTAGTGCGGCCGGACAGCGCGGGACAAGATCGTCCCGGGCTGCGGGGGCGGGCGCCGCCGGGGCGGCGGGGGAGGGGCGGGTGCTCACCGTGCGCGGCGGTGCTGGGCCCGGCCGCGGCCCTTCAGCCGGACCGCCAGCCAGGCGGCGAGGGCGACGACGACCAGGACCAGGACGGCCTTGCTGAGGTAGCCGACGTACACCTCCACCGCGTCCCACCGGTCGCCCAGCCAGTAACCGGCCAGCACCAGGACGCTGTTCCAGATCAGGCTGCCCAGCGTGGTGAGCATGATGAACACGGGCACCGGCATCCGCTCGACGCCGGCGGGCACCGAGATCAGGCTGCGGAAGATCGGCACCATCCTGCCGAGGAACACCGCCTTGGTGCCGTGCTTGGCGAACCACTCCTCGGTGCGCTCCAGGTCCGAGTCCTTCACCAGCGGCAGCTTCGCCCACAGCGCGTGCATCCGCTCCCGGCCGAAGGCCACGCCGATCCAGTAGAGGGCGAGCGCGCCGACCACGGAACCGAGCGTCGTCCAGAACAGTGCCGAGGCCAGGCTCAGCACGCCCTGCCCGGCGGCGAAGCCGGTCAGCGGCAGGATGACCTCGCTGGGCAGCGGGGGGAACAGGTTCTCCAGGGCGATGGCCAGGCCGGCCCCTGGGCCGCCGAGCGTGTCGACGAGGTTCGCGGCCCACCCCGCGATGCCGTCCGCGGGTTTCTGGGACAGCGTCAGCGTCGTGTGATGCATGGGGGGTCTCCAAGGTGCGGGTCGGTGGCGGTCGGTTGCGGGGCGGCCACCCCCGCTGCCCTTCAACCTAGGAAGCGCACTCGGGCGGCGGTATGAGGGTTGCCGTCCGGCCTGATGCTGTTCTCCGCATCGCCTACCCTGCGGAAAGCCTCAGGGTGCCCCGTGCGGCGCCGACCCGCCGTTGCCGGCCGCCTGTCCGCACCTCCTGGCCCGCCGGTTTTGCCCGTACGGGCCGGAAGGTGCCGGGACGCTCCGCCCGGTCTACTTCGGGTCGCGGGCGAACAGCGACTTCGACCAGAGGTAGCCGAGGACGGTCAGGCCCGCGCACCAGGCCACCGCCAGCCAGCCGTTGTGGCCGATCCCGGTGCCGAGCAGCAGCCCGCGCAGTGTCTCGATGGCCGGGGTGAACGGCTGGTACTCGGCGACCGGCTGGAACCAGCCGGGCATGGCGTCGACCGGCACGAAGGCGCTCGACAGCAGCGGCAGGACCATCAGCGGCAGGGCGTTGTTGCTGGCGGCCTCCGCGTTCGGGCTGGACAGGCCCATGCCGACGGCGATCCAGGTGAGCGCCAGGGAGACCAGCGCCAGCAGGCCGGCCGCGAGCAGCCACTCCAGCGCGGTGGCGTCGGTGGTCCGGAACCCGATCGCCACGGCCACGGCCCCCACGAGCGTAAGGCTCATCAGGCACAGGAGCACGCTGCCCACCACATGCCCGATCAGCACCGACTGGCGGTGGATGGCCAGGGTGCGGAAGCGGGCGATGATGCCCTCGCTCATGTCCATGGCGACGGACACGGCGCTGCCGATCGTGGTGCCGCCGATGGTCAGCAGCAGGATGCCCGGGACGAGATAGGCGACGTACTCGGAGCGGTCCGCCCCGCCGCCCCCGATACCGGCGCTCATCACATCACCGAAGACGTAGACGAAGAGCAGCAGCAGCATGACCGGGGTGAGCAGGAGGTTCAGGGTGAGGGAGGGATAGCGCCGGGCGTGCAGGAGGTTGCGCCGCAGCATGGTGGAGGAGTCGCGGACGGCGAGGGAGAGGGAGCTCATCGGGCGGTCTCCTGGTTCTGGTGGGGGACGTCGAAGCCGCCGGTGAGGGCGAAGAAGACGTCGTCGAGGTCGGGGGTGTGGAGGGTGAGTTCGTCCGCTTCGATGCCGGCGGCGTCGAGCCGGTCGAGGAGGGAGCGCAGTTCGCGCTGGCTGCCGTCGCTGGGGACGTGGAGGGTGAGCAGGTCGTCGTCGCGGGTGGTGTCGCGCAGGGTGGCGGCGGCGGTGCGGTAGGCGGTGGGGTCGGTGAAGCGGAGGCGGACGTGTCCGCCGGGGACGAGGCGCTTGAGTTGGTCGGGGGTGCCTTCGGCGGCGATGCGGCCGTTGTCGAGGACGGCGATGCGGTCGGCGAGCTGGTCGGCTTCCTCGAGGTACTGGGTGGTGAGGAAGACGGTGACACCGTCGGCGACGAGTGTGCGGATGATCTGCCACATGGTGTGGCGGGAGCGAGGGTCGAGGCCGGTGGTGGGTTCGTCGAGGAAGATGACGCGGGGGCTGCCGACGAGGGTCATGGCGATGTCGAGGCGGCGCTTCATGCCGCCGGAGTAGGTGGCGGCGGGCTTGTCCGCGGCGGTGCTGAGGTCGAAGCGCTCCAGCAGTTCCGTGGCGGTCCGGCGGCCTTCGCGCTTGGGCAGGTGGTGGAGGTCGGCCATGAGGAGCATGTTCTCGGCGCCGGTGATCAGGCCGTCGACGGCGGAGAACTGTCCGGTGACCCCGATCGTGGCGCGTATGGCCTGCGGGTGGGTGAGGAGGTCGTGTCCGGCGACGCGGGCCTCGCCGGCGTCGGGCGTGATGAGGGTGGAGAGGATCTTCACGGCGGTGGTCTTGCCGGCGCCGTTGGGTCCGAGGAGCGCGAAGACGGACCCGGCCGGGATGTGCAGGTCGATGCCGTCGAGGACGGTCTTGTCACCGTAGGACTTGCGCAGCCCGGTGGCGGAGATGGCGGCGGGCGGCTGCGGACCGTCCCCCTGAGTGGGCATGGGCATGACAGAGGAAGGCATGGGGGCCTCCGTTCGAAGGCTGGAGTGGGCTGTGTGTCGGGGGGCTGTGGGCCGGCGCGGTGGTGCGGGCGCGCTCAGACCTTGGCGCGGCGGATGTCGATGCTGCCGTGCTTGGTGCAGGCGTGGATCTTGACCGTGTCCTCGGTCCGCGCCGGGGACTCGGTCGCGGTGAGCGCGTTGCGCACCTGGCCGGAGTTCGAGCGCACGTCGAGCCAGGCGGCCGTGCCCTCGCGGATGCCGATGTCGATGGCACCGTAGGAGGTCTCCAACTGGACGGTGCCGCGCGCCACATCACCGACGCGCACGGTTCCGTGGGCGGTGGTGGCGGTCACCGAGTCCTCGGCGCGGCGGATCTCGATGTCGCCGTTGGCGTTGCTCACCCGCAGCTCGCCGGTCACGGCGTCGACGGTCGTGGTGCCGTGGGAGTTCTTCAGCACGGCGGGACCGTCGAGCACACCGATGCGCAGGCTGCCGGTGCTGGTGGTGATCTCGGCCCTGCCCTCGACCCGGTCCACGGTGATGGACCCGTGTGACGCGGTCAGGTGCAGCGGGCCGGTGGCGTCGAGGCGGACGTCGCCGGACGAGGTCTTGACGCGGGTCTCGCCGAGCCGGCCCTCGCCGAGCACCTGGGTCCAGGCGCCGGTCGCGTCGACGCGCGAGCCGGCGGGCAGCTCGACCGTCACGTCGACGACGCCGGTACGGCCGAACAGGCCCGACTTGGGTGTCGTGACGGTCAGTTCGCCGCCCGCGTACGTCACCTCGGTCTGCCCGGCCGCCCGCACGTCCAGGTCCTTCTTCGGGTCGCGGGGCCGCACCTCCACGACGGTGTCACGGCGGTCGCCCGCGGTGAACTGGAGGGAGCCGGCCTCCACGCGTGCGGTGACCGAGATCGCTTCGGGGGTGTCGAAAGAAGGCATGGCTGTCCCGTCCTCTTGAGTCTGTGGGCGTCCCCGCGTGGGACGTGGTGGCGGTGAAGTGGTGCTGGGAGCAGGGGAGGGAGGGGTCCGGCCAGGGCCTTGCGTTGGGATCAGCCCGGCTTGAGGCCCGGAGCTTCTCGACCGACCCGGGCGGGGTCAGATGCGAGTGCCAGGCCGCGCGACGCCGGGGTGATCCGAACGACAGGCCCTAGCGCACCCAGCCCGTGAAGCTCTGTCCGACGGCCTGGCTCTTCTCCGCCGTACGCGGCCGGGCGCCGCCGTCGACCGCCGCCGACACGGCGCGCACCAGCCACGCGTTGACCGAGAGCCCCTCACGGCTCGCGGCCTCCTCGGCGCGGGCCTTGAGGTGGGCCGGCAGCCGCAGATTGACCCGCGCGGTGCCGCCCTCGTCGCCCTCGGGCTGGACCGGTGCGCTGTACGGCTCGGCCGGCCCGGCCGGTTCCGCGAGCGCGCCGCCGTCGCCGGGCGGCAGTGTCACCACGAACTCCGGGTCGAGCCCGCGCAGCCGCACGTCGACCGAGCCGGGCGCCAGCTCGCGGGTGATCTCGTCCATGGCGGCGGACAGCACGTGGAGCATGGTCAGCCGCGTCGCCGACTCCAGCGGAGCGGTGAGCCTGTCGGCCAGCCGGCGCGCGTCGTCCCCGCCGGCTTCGGCGGCCACCGCGAGCTCACGGCGGAGGGTGTCGACATACGGGGTGAGGTCCATAGCGCCATCATGGCACCACAATGGCGCCATGCGCAAGCACCTATGGCGCCTCCTGTGGTGCCAAGGTCGAAGAGAGGCCTCTGACCAGCGGAAACGGGGCGGTGTCGGCCTGAGGCCGGGCGGCTGAGAGCAGTGCCACGGGGTGTCACCTGGCGCCAGATGGCATCACATGGCGCCACTCGGTGCCACCTGATGCCACCGCGTGTCATGGGGCGCGGAAGGAGAACGGGGAAGGCCCCGGCCGAGCGCTTGGCAGCTCGACCGGGGCCTTCCCCGCCCTCCTGAGGTGTCAGAAGAGTCCCTTGTAGCCCTGCCACCCGGAGGCGATCCTCACCGCGCCGGAGAAGGAGCCCCTGCCGTTGCCGCTGCTGCGCCACAGGTTGCCGGAGGTGTCCCGGGAGACGAGGTCCGCCCTCCCGTCCCGGGTGATGTCACCGACGCCGACGACAACGTCGTACGCCGCGCCCCAGTTGTCGTACACCTTCACGCGGGACGTGAACGTCCCGGTCCCCGTGCCGTTGTAGCGCCACAACTCGTTCGAGGCGTCCTGGGCCAGCAGATCCCCGTGGCCGTCCCCGTTCAGGTCGCCGGCCCCCATGAGCTTCTTGTAGCCCTTCCAGTTGTCGTAGAGCTTCACCCGCGCCGCGAGCCTGCCGCCGGCGGCGCCCTTGTACAGGTACACCGCCCCGGTGGAGGAGTTGCGGGCGATCAGGTCCGCCAGCCCGTCACCGGTGACGTCCCCCGGCGAGGTGAGCACGTTGTGCTGGTTCCAGCCCGTGCCCAGCGACACGTACGGCGTGGACGGCGTGACCGCCTTCCCGCAGCCCGGCCGGTACGCCCGCAGGGAGCCGTCGGCCATCCGCACCAGCACGTCGTTGCACTGGTCACCGTTCATGTCGCCGAACGGGACCGCCTTGACCGAGGCCGGCCAGCCGGAGCCGCTCGTCCTGCCCGAGAAGGCGCCCGTGCCCGAGCCGTGCTGGAAGGCGAGCGATCCGCCGGAGCTCAGCGTCAGCAGGTCGCCGACGCCGTCCGGCACCGACCCCGCGCCCGCGTGGTCCCTGGGCGCCGCCGTGCCGACGCGGGCGGCGGACTCGGCCGTCGAGCTCTGCCAGCCGCTCTTGCGGGCCGTGACGGCCACCGTCAGCTTCTTGCCGCGCAGTGCGGCGGGCACCAGGTAGGTGGAGGCGGTGGCCCCGGGGAGCACCTGGCCGTCGGCCTTCCACTGGTAGGCGTAGGAGTCCGGGACCGGCGTCCACGATCCGGGCTTGGCGGTGAGCCTGGAGCCCACCTGGGCGGTGCCGGTGATGACCGGGGCGGCGGTGTTCTCCAGCACGGGCGGGGTCACCGTGAAGGAGCCGCGCGGGTGCTGCCAGCCGTTGTGGGTGAAGACGCTGAGGTACCAGTCACCCGCGGTGAGCCCGGTCAGGTCCAGGACGGCCGTCAGGGACTTGCGGTCCGCGGCCACCGAGGTGGTGGTGGACTCGACCGACGTGCCGGACCGGCTGATCCGTACCCTGTCGTCCGCGTGGAGGGCCGTGCCGGTCACGGTCACCGTGACCTTGCGGCCGGCGGCGCCGCCGGCCGGCGTGACGGTGCCGACACCGATCTTCTCGGTGCCGCAGAGCGCGGACGAGCAGACCAGCTCCGCCTTGTAGGAGGTCCGCGACGCCTTCTCCGGCAGGCCGATGACCAGGATGCTCGGGGTCACGTCCGCCGAGTACGGCTCGCTCACGTAGCACTCGTAGCCGGTCGGGACGGCCAGCGTGCACGTGTGGTCCAGGCTCGGGTCGTACAGCGAGGGCACGGCGGTCTGCGTGCCGCCCGCGGTGTCACCGACCACGAAGTCGAAGCGGTCGGCGTACGCGGTGGGCAGCGCCGCGCAGACCGCGGTGTGCTGCTCGTCGAGGGTGCCGGTGACCGGCCCGTAGCCGTAGCTGACGTTCGGGACCTTCGCGCACTCGGCGGCCGGCCCGGCGGACGTCGCGATGCGCAGGGCGTCGAACCGGTAGGACGGGGCGGCCGGCAGGTTCGCCGGGACGGTGACGAGGACCTGGTAGCTGGTGGAACCGGTGACCGCGCACGCCTTGTTGCGGTTCGAGCAGGCGGCGTCGCCGTCCGCGTCGTAGGCCAGGAGGTTGGCGGTGCCCAGCGGGTCGCGCACGTCGAGGTGCAGGACGTCCCCCGCGTCGGCGGTGGTCACCCGGCGGCAGAGCAGCAGGCCCGGCGCCGCCGGGGTGCCGCCCGTGGACGGGCCGCCCACCGCGGTGGCGGGGTTCGCCGCGCAGCCCTCGGCGGTGGCGGTGACGTCCCGCCGGGCGAGGGTGTACTCGGCGGCGGCGTCGCTGCCGGTGACCAGCACCGTGTGCGCGGCGCCCGGGGTGAGGCGGCACGTCGTCCAGGTGGACCGGGAGGCCCAGACGCCGCACACCCGCTCGCCGCGGGCGTCCAGCACCGAGAACCGGGCGGTGGAGGTACCGGAGACGGCCCGCAGCTGGACGTTCTCCACCGCGCTGTGGTCGTCCGCCGGGATGGACAGGCAGTGCGAGAAGACGCCGCCGCCGGTGCTGAACCGCGCGGTGGCGCCGTCGGCGGTGAAGTCACCCGCCGGAAGGACCGGGCAGTCGCCGGCCGTGTCCGTACGGTGCAGCGCGATGCGGTAGGACCCCGTCGCCGGGTTCTCGTCGTCGGTGGACACCAGGGCGCGGAACGGGGCGGAGCCGGTCAGCGCACAGGTGCCCGCGCCGAGCGACTCCCCCTCGCACCGCTGGACACCATCGGCGTCGACGACCACCACGTCCGGTCGCGGGGCAGACCCGTTCACCGGGGTCAGCGCGGCCATCCGGGCGCCCTCGGGCAACGGCAGCGTCAGGCAGTCGATCTCGCCCACCGTGGCGAAGGAGCCCTGGTGGGTGCCGAGCACGGCCGGCGCGCAACCGGCGCTCGCGGCCCGGTCGACGACGAGGGTCGCGTGCTCGGTGAGCACCAGGTAGTCACCGGCGGCGGGAACCGGGCAGGGCGACTGCCACTGCTCGCACACCGTCTTCCCGTCGCCGTCGTACACGGCGAGGGGGGACCGGCTGCCGCCGCTCACCCCGTACACGCCGTACCGTCCCGCCGCCGGGGCGGTGAAGGTCTTGCAGCCGGTGGCGGGATCCACCGTGGTGGGCGCGGAGCCGTACGCGTTCACGGGGACGCGCGCACAGCCGACGGGGTCGGACAGCCGGCGGATCCGCACGGTGTACGCGGCGGGGAAGCCGCGCTCGGCCTCGCTGACGTACCCCAGCACCCGGTAGGGCCCGTCGCCGGGCAGTACGCATCCCTCGCTGCCGTCCTCGTCGAAGCGCGGACAGATGTGGGCGCCGGTCTCATCGGTGATCCAGTGGACGTACGAGCCGTACGCCTCCGTGCGGAAGCCGACCGTGATCCGCTCGCCGGGCTTCCCCGCGAAAGGGTGGCAGACGATACCGAGCGGGGACGCCGCGGAGCCGGTGACCGGGGGAAGGTCCCAGGACGTTCCCGTCTCCCGCGCACAACCGGTGTCGGTGGCCAGCGCAGTGACGGTCACGGGGATCTCGCGGGTCTCCCAGCCGCGGTTGACGACCTCCAGCCTGAACGCACCGGCGCGTGGCAGGACGCACCAGCCGGCGCCCCAGGCGGGGTCGTGGCAGTCGAGCCGGGTCTCACCGTCGAAGACCTGGGCGTAGGACTCGGCACTCGGGTCCTGCACCAGCACGCGGTGCAGGCCCGGTTGGGTGGCGGTGAAGCCGAAGCAGGCGCTGCCCTCGGCGGGGATCGTCGCCCGGCCCACCGCGGACCCCGGGTCCCCGAAGGGAGCGAGGGGAAGGGCGGCGCAGTCCTCGGCGGCAAAGGCACCGGACGCGGTGCCGGTGACGGCGCCGGTCGCGGTGCTCCCGGCCGCCTGCGCCGGCCCGGCCGGGAGCAGGGCCGTCAGCAGGACCGACAGGGCGAGAGTGAGCAGGAGAGCGGTGTACGCCGCGGATCTTCCGCGTGCGTACAGGCGATAGGGCATGGCAATCCCCCAGGACGGCGTCGAACGACGCAGGCGAGTACCGACGCCCTGCGCGACAGCGGAGCGTGTCGGGGGCGACGCACGGCGAAGTCACGCGAATGATCGCACAGCTGTGCCCAGGGGGATGTCCGTTCGGGGAACGACGGGTGAGCGGGGAGCGCGGAGTGGGGAGCGGGTGGCGGCGAGCGCAGAGCGCAGTGCGCGGAGCGGAGAGCGGGGTTGCGGGGCGCGGGGGTACGCCCCGAGACCGTTCCCCGGGCTCCGTGGACGCGCGCGACCGCCGCCGGCCCTCGGCGGCCGGCGGCGGTCGGCGTGTGCGGCGGGGCAGGACCCACGTGGCCGGAGGACGTCCGCCCGCCCGTCACGCCCGGGGCTCAAGGCGCCCGGTCGGGCCGGGCCCACCGCTCACCGGGCTCAGGGTCCCGAGAGGGGCGGGAGCCTGTCGCCCACGGCGCTCAGGGAGGGACGTCGGCGGGGCGGGGGCCCGTCGCCCACGGCGCTCAGGGATGCCGGTCGGGCGGAGGCCCGTCGCCCACGGTGCTCACGGCGCCCCCGTCCCCGGCTGTCGCCGGGCCTCGTCGGCGACCTGCCTGCTCGAGCCGCGGGCCTGGTCGGTGACCTGGCTGGCCTGACCGCGGGCCTCGTCCTGGGTGGCGCGCGCGCCCTCCGCGGCGGTGTCCTTCACTTCCTGCGCGGCGCTCTGCGCGGCCTCCATGGCGCCTTCCTTGAGGTGCTGCGCGGAGTCGAGGGCGGCCTGCTTCACCGGCTCCAGCGCCTCACCGCCGCGTTCCTTCAGCTCGGCGGCCTTCTCCTGCTCCGCCTGGGACGCGGGCACCATCGAGGAGACCAGCATGCCGAAGCCGAACGCGATCAGACCGGCGGCCAGCGGATTGCCCTGGGTCCGGCGCATCGCCTGGTCGGGCGCCTGCCGTACCGCCTCCCCGGCCTGGCCGGCCGTCTCCCGCGCGGTGCCGGCCGCCTGCTGGGCACCCTCCTGCAGCGAACCGGCCGCCGACTGGGCACCGCTCCTGACGCCGTGCGCGGTGTCCGAGGCGGTTCCCATGACCCGCTCGCGGACGCCGGAGACGGCCCCGCGCATCCTTCTGGTGCGGCGGCGGACCACGCGCCGGGGGCTGGCGTAGCTCGCGAGCCGGTCCACGTCCGCGGACAGCCGGTCCCGAGTGGCGTTGATCTCGGCCCTCATCTGGTCGGGTGACGTGCCCATTGCGCATTCTCCTTCATCGTCTCGACGGTCCGCTCGGGCTTCGGGTGCACGGTGCGCATCCGCGTACGGCCGCGCTGGTACAGGACGGCCGCGCACACGGCCCACACCGCGGCGACGATCAGGGCGGCCCAGCCCCCGTCGATCACGTTGGCCAGCCCCAGTACGGCGGCCAGTGAGAGGAACAGGAGCACCATGTAGCCGGCGAACCCCGCGCCGCCGTACATCCCGGCGGCCTTGCCCGCCTTGCCGGCCTCCTGCCGGACCTCGGTCTTGGCCAGTTCGACCTCCTGGCGGAACAGGGTCTGGAGGTCCGCGGTCACGGCGGACAGCAGCTCGCCCACCGAGGTGTCCCCGCGGTAGGCGTCCATCCGCCGCGGTTCCATCCGGTGTGCTTCCATCCGGTGTGCTTCCATCTGGTGTGCTTCCGTCCGGTGGGGAGAGACCGACGCCATCTCTCACACCTCCGGGTAGGGGCGGCCCGGCGTGTCGCGCGGGGGCGTGCCTATGGTCGGCGGGACCTGCGGCGGAGCGGGCGGCGGAGCACCGGCCGGAAGTGCCGTGGACTCCGGTTCGCCCAGCGTGGCCGTCCCCGGCTCCGTCTCCGAGGTGCCGGAGACCGCCTGCCGGCCGTTCCCGGAAGCCTGGTCCGCCTTGGCCACCACCTTCACCAGCCGTCCGACGGCCAGCCCGGCCAGCAGCGCCCCGCCGAGGAACGCGCCGGGGCGACGGCGGGCGAAGTCCTGCACCTCGGCAACGACGCCTCCGACGCCTTGTCTGTCCAGGTAGTCGGCCGCCCGGTGCCCCCGGTCGGCGGCCTGGGCCGCGAGGCTGCGGGCGGGGGAGTCGCTCTGGGCGTTCTCGGCCAGTGCGGCGAAGTCGTCCGCCCAGTGGCGCACCGCCTCGGCCGCCCGCTTGCCCTGCGACTCCGCCTCGTCCCTCGCGCGGCTCCGCAGATCCTTGGCGACCGCGCCGGCCTGCTGCTTCGCCTCCCCGGCCACGGCCTTGGCCTGGTCGGCGGCGGTGCCCGCGACCTGGCCCGCGGCCTGCTTGGCCTGACCGGCCGTGGCCGACGCCTCCGCCCGGGCCGCCTCGCCGGTCTGCTGCAACCTCGTCGTGTTGCCTTGCGCTGCCTCACTCATCAGCCACTCCTCCTCGACACGCGGCGACGCGTCAGTGAGCCCGTTTTATCGACGAGTGACTGTTTCGTGGGCGTTCACACATGCTTGAGTGGAATGTCTTCAGCGAGTCCCGACGGCGACGAGCGACGCGACCGGACCGCTCCCTTGCGTGGCCGTGCGTGATCCGCTGCGCACCGGGTGCGTCTCGCTCCCTGCGCCCTGTCCCCGGAGCCGGAGGGCGGCTGTGTCTCGTTCGCCTCCGTGCCGAGATCGACGAACGACATCGACAAGCGACGAACGACACCGACGAACGACACCGGCATCGGCATCGAAACGACAGGTGAGGTGTGCTCCCCCTCACCTGTCGTCGAAGGGCCTACGGGTTCCGGCTCACGGAGTGCCGGTCTTGTTGAACCCCTTGTCCAGGTAGGGCGACTGGTCGACGACGAAGCCGTCGTCCGCGACCAGGCGGGCGATGCCGCCCTGGTCCCGCCAGACCTCGTTGGCGGAGCCGAAGGAGAAACCGCCGTACTCGGGGTGGTTCTCGTTGGTGTAGACCCGGTAGCGCTGGCCGGGCTGGATGACCGTGCCCGGTGGGAAGGGGAACGAGCGGCCGGTGGGCTTGGCCTCCACCTTCCAGCCGGTCAGGTCCTGCGGCCCGCCGCCCTTGTTGAGGATCTCGACGTACTCGTCCGCCTGGCCGGCGCCCGTGCCCTGATAGCGCAGACCGGAGATGACCACGTCGGGCTCCTCGAGCGTGAACAGGCAGACCACTTCGGCGAAGTTGATCCCGCCCTCCGGGCTGCGGAATCGCCGGACGATCTGGCCGTTGCGCTTGAACCCGCTCAGCACCGCCCGGTACTGCTTGCCGTCGATCGTGACGGGCTGGGGATGGACGAAGGTCTGCAGGTCGACCAGGTCGTCGTCCGCCGGACTGGTGCCGGTGCTGTTGGGCGTCTCGTTGTGGTGGAAGCTGAAGCCGAGGTCGGTCGTGCTGCCGTCCTCGAACATGACGTTGATGGTCAGCTGGACGTCGAACTGGCTCGGGCTGACGTTCGTCGGTTTGTTGCGGTGCACGAAGGTACCGACGACGAACTCGGTGCCGTCGAGCTGGACGTCCGCGGCCGCACCGCGGAACTGGTACCCGCTCTGGCTGCCGGCGCTGCCCCACTGGATGTAGTCGGTGCCCACGCCGTTGACCGGTGAGATGGCGGGGCTGGTGGAGGAGAACACGCCGGAGGTGACGACGGTGGTCATGGTGTCTGGGCCCGCCCTCTCAGTCCTCGTCCTCGATGACCTCGGCCCTGAGCCTGGCCGGCGGTGCGGTGCCGATCTGGGCGACGCCGTCGGTGCGACGGCCGGTCCTGGCGCCGTCGACGGCTTCGAGGCCGCAGGTGTAGACGATGCAGTCCTTGTCCTCGCTGCCGGTGTTCAGGTGCACGTGGTAGGTGAAGGTCAGGGTGCGCCCGTCGTCGCTGACCGTGGCCCGGACAGGCGGAAGGCTGCCGCCCGTGGTCTGGTCCATGCGCTTGTACTGGGCGCCCACCGTGCCGTTCCAGCGGAAGCCGGTGGGGGCGGTGAACACGTGTTCGCGCTCACCGGCGTCCACCGTCTCGCTCCAGTTCGGTGTGCGTACGCAGATGTTGATCGTGGTGCCGAGCCCGCCGGGAGCGTCCTCGACCCCGCCCTCCTGCCACACCACGAGGTCGAGTTTCTGGGCCCGGCCCTGTTCGTAACCCCAGTCGTAGCCGTTCGCGTACTGGTCCTGCTCGCCGCGCGTGCCGTCACGCGGGGGATCGGCGTACGGCTTTCCGGCGAGCGCATCGGCCCGCCCCTGTTCCTCCCCTCGCTTGTAGGCTTCCTTCTTGGTCTGCACATCGGTGCTCATCTGCGGGTCCTCCTGGGACTGTGGTCGAGGCGTGCGACGGGAAGTGCGGCGGAAGGGAAGGCGTCCTGGTACGGGCGGCCCGGACCCGCAGGGGTGGCCGGAGCGCGGCACCGCACACCGCGCGGCTCACCGATCGCGGTCGTCGTGAAGGCTGCGCCCGTGAGACGGAACGCGGGACGCCGCCCGTGGCTTCGGGCGGGCGTCCGAGTGGGCTTCGCGGCTCGCACCGGACTTTCATCCGGCTCCATCGTTAGCCCGGACCCGGCGGTGGTATGCCGCCATTCCCTCGTTCGCGATGCCGAATTGATTCTGCGTCACTTCTTCGAGTGCAGTTGAGGCGTGAAACGGCGCATGGAGGCGACCCGGAGCCATCAATCCGCGCCGTGTCGCAGCCGTCGGTGTCCGGCGTGCTTCCTCCCGTACGGATCGCTCGCCGTCCGTTTCACCCGGCTCCTCCCTCGTGCGGGTGGCCGACGCGGTGGCTTCCCCCGCGGTGCCCTTCCGCCCGGTATGCAGGGGAAAAGCCAACGACGTGCGGAAGGAGACGTGGATGCGGGGAACGAGGCCGTCGACGTGTGAGATGGCGGGCGTCAGCAGCGCCCGGCCGCGCCCGTGCCGGGTGGTGGCGGCATGACGGGCAGGGCCACGGCCCTGAGGCGTCCGCCGGATCCACCCGACGGAGGTGGCCTGCCGGGCACCGTGGCGGGCAACGGCACGGCCGGGTACTCCGGGGACGGCGGGCCCGCACAGGACGGACAGCTGGCCTTCCCCGCGGACGTGGCCGTGGGAGGCGGCGCCGTGTTCGCCGCCGACCACGCGAACCACCGGATCCGCCGGATCGACGGCACCGGCACCCTGACGACGATCGCCGGGGACGGTCTGCGGGGTTTCGCCGGGGACGGCGCCGACGCGGTACGAGCCCGCCTCGGTTTCCCGTCCGCGCTGACGGTCGCCCCGGACGGGGGTGTGTTCGTCGCCGACGAGATGAACCACCGGATCCGCCGGATCGATCCCTCGGGCGTCATCCGCACCGTCGCGGGAGACGGCTCGCGTGGTGAGGGCGAGGACGACGGCGACGGCGGCCCGGCCGACCGCGCTCGGCTGGATTCGCCGTGTGCCGTGGCCGTCGACGCGGCGGGCCGGCTGTACGTCGGGGAAGCCGGTACTCCCCGAGTGCGCAGGATCGACCGGAACGGTGTCATCAGCACCGTCGTCGCGGCATCCGGGGTGTCCGGGCAGTCCGCGGTGTCCGGTGCGGCCGACGCGGGCGAGAAGTTCCTCCCCGCCGGCCTGGCGGTCGACGCGTCCGGCCGGCTGTACATCGCCGACCCCGAGGGCCGGCGGGTACTGCTGCTCGGCTCGGACGGGGATCTCCGGGTACTGGCGGGTCCGCCGGACGGAGCCACAGGCGCCACCGCGGTCGACTGGGGCGCGCCGTGCGCGGTGGCGGTCGGCGGTGAGGGCTCGGTCTACGTCGCCGACCAGACCGGACACCGCGTGTGGCAGCTGGCCGACGGGGCGGCCCGCATCCTCGCGGGACCACCGGATCCGGCTGCCCGCGAGGCCACCGCGTCCCCCGGCCCGCCCGACGCCGCCGTCCACTCCGCGCTGCGTTACCCGTGTGGGCTCGCCGTGGATCCGGCGGGGCTCCTGCTGGTGGCGGACAACTTCCACCACCGGATCGCGGCCGTGCCCCTCACCACCACTCCCTCCGAGGACACGGAGCCGGCACGGGACGAGAAAGCGGAGCCTGAGCCGGACGCGGAACGCGAACGGGAGCGGTCACTCGAACCGGAGCCGGACGCGGAAGGCGAACGGGAGCGGTCACCGGAGCCTGAGCGAAAGCCGGAGCCGGAGCCGGAGCGGAAGCCTGAACCGCAGCCGCAGCCGCAGCCGCAGCCGCAGCCCCAACCGCAGCCGGACCGGGGAGCCGACAGCACGCCGGGCGGTGACGGCGGTACCGCGTCCGCGCAGCCGGCCCGGCTGCTGGTCCGGCAAGAAGTCGGCCTGGAGATCAGGCGCGGTCAGAGCGAGTTGATCCACGTACGGGTCTCCTCCGGCGATCCTTGGGCACCGGGCCGGGTGGAGCACCGTTTCACCGCTCCGACGGGTTTCGTCTTCGACGGCCGGGTGACCTGCGCGTACTACCGCGCGGATCGCACGGTGCTCCCCGGTGGGGGCCCGGCGGGGACGGTCGGGGAAGACGGCCGCTCCCTGGTCGTCACGGACGAGCCCCGCCTGAACACCCCGGGCCACCCGGCGGCCGCCCTGGTCTACACGCTCGGCATCCGTGCCCGGAGCGACGCCGAGCCGGGCCGGTACACCGACGGGCGGGCGGTGATCGCGGGCGGGCCGGAAGTGCGCCTGAAGGCGAGCGTTCTCGGAGACGACGAGGACTGACGGCGACTGACGGCGGCCGACAGCGACTGACGGCGGCCGACAGCGATGGACGGAGGGCACGCACGAAGTCCGAACCGCCCGTGGCGGACCACCCGCCATGGGCGGTTCTTTGCGTTCCCAAACCCTGAATGCGAGCGTAATCGTTTCTGTGCTCCCAGGTCACCCTCGCGACCGTCACGATTTGCAGGTGGTCCGTGACTCTGGGTTAGCGTTCGAAACGTGTTTACGCCCGTCCTTCCGAGGTTAGGTCCGCAGGGCCCCTTCCCGCATGCCCCGCTCGCCCACCCACTCGACCGCAAGTGGCTGCACTACGCGTTCCTGTCCCGGTGCGGGCAGCAGGCACTCATCGCGAACCTCTCCGTCCTGGGCTCCTCCACCGGCTCGGTGTTCGCGCAGCCGGGCGCCCCCGCCACCGGCCGACGCAGCGGCACCGGTACGGCCGCGGAGGGACAGCACATGGCGATCCTGCTGCTCTACGGGGAGGAGTGCGGCTGGAGCGCGACGCAGTTCAACGCCGAGCAGCCCGCATCGCCCTGGTCGGCCTTTCGCCTGCCGCATCCGCACGGGGAGTCCGGCGGGTTCCGGGTGGCGGCCCGCTCGGCGGCCCCGGCGGCGGACGTACGGCTGACCCGGACCAGCAGGCCCTGCACTTCCCAGTGCGCGCCATTCGGCGACGGCGAGCACCTGCGGTGGCAGTCGGAGCCCGGCGTCCTGGGCACCGGCACCCTGCGGCACGGCGACGGCACGGTGACGGAGACGGACCTGCTCGGCTACCACGAACGGGTACGCGGCCGGTGGTCCTGGCCCACGCTCGGCGGCTGGGTGTTCGGATTCGTCAACGACCCCTCGGGCCCCGTCGACCAGGCCCCGCCCTCGGCGGTCGTCTTCACCCTGATCCAGCCGGCCCACCCCGCGGACGCGGCCAGCGGCTCGGTGATGCTGTGGCGCGACGGCCGCATGATCCGTCACTTCCCCCGGCGCAATCTCCGAGTGGCGGTGAGCGGCCGCCTGGACCGTGACCGGGTGGTGATGGTGCCGCCGCTGGCGGGCCTGCTGGGCACCCCGCCGATGGCCGCGGTGCCCGGCCGGCTGCTGATCACCGCCCGCCTGGGCGACGACCGTCTCGTCCTCGACTTCCGCTCGCACACGGCGGGCCGGATCGCCAACCCGTCCGAGACCAGCCTGCACCCGTTCAGCGTGCACGAGACCCTCGGTCCGTGCACCGTGGAGGGCCGGGTCGGCGGACACCGCATCGGGTTCCGGACCGGCGGCATCGTGGAGTTCGCCGGCGGTGCCCATGACTGAGACCGTCCCCGCGTTCACCGGTGCCCGGCTGCTGGACGAGACCGTCACCGCCCTGTCCGACCGGGCACCGGCGATCCTCGCCGCCGCGGCCGGCCACCTGCGCGGCATCCGGCTGGGCCTGCACTTCAACGACGGCAGCCACGCCACACTCACCGTGCGGCACAGCCGCATCGTGGTGGACCGGGACCGCTGCCCGGACCCCGACGTCGAGGTCACCTTCGACACCAGGGCCATGAACCTCCTGTTCGACCTCCAGCGCCCGCCCGTCGACCAGGTCCTGACCGACAGCCTCGACGTCCGCGGCTCACGCGACGACACCCTCGCCGTCTGGCGCGCCTTCACCCTGCTGTCCCAGCGCGCCGCGGGCCTGCGCAGCATGCAGGAACTGTGGGGGGCCTACCGCGAACAGGCACCCCGGCTGTGGGGCAGCGCGACACCCGCCGCCCGGGAACCGGCCGCCGATCCGGTCGACTGGACGGCCCTGGACTTCCTCGCCCGGCGCTCCCCGGAGGACGCACCGGCGCCGCCCGCACTGATCGGCGGCACCACCGTCACCGCGCCGCGCCTGCTGTGGGACGGCCGCACCAGCACCGACTGGTCGCTGGAGGACACCGTCCAGGACGCGGACCTGATGGAGACCATGGTGCGGTGCCGGGCCCGCACCAACGAGGAGATCGAACGGCTGCTGCCGGACCGGGAGCCGCGTGCCGAACTGTACGACCTCATGCGCTCCTACCCCGCCCGCCAGGGCAAGGGCCTGCGGCCGACCCTGACCATCGCCGCCTGTGCCGCCTTCGGCGGGCGCCCGGACGACGCCGTACGGGCCGCCGCCGCACTGGAACTGTTCCACAACGGCTTCCTCGTCCACGACGACATCGCCGACGAGTCCACCCACCGGCGCGGTCTGCCCACCATGCACGAGGAACACGGCCTGGGCCTCGCCGTCAACGTGGGCGACGGCATGAACCTGCTCGCCGTCGACGCCGTCCTGTCCAACCTCGAAACGCTCGGCCTGGTCCGCACCCTCGGCCTCATCCACGAGGCGGTGCACATGTGCCGGGAATCCATCGAGGGGCAGGCCATGGAGCTGGGCTGGATCCGTCACGAGACCGTCCCCGCCACGGACGACGCCTACTTCACGATGAGCACCAAGAAGACCGGCTGGTACACCTGCATCAGCCCGTGCCGCATCGGCGCCGTCTGCGCCGGTGTCACCGACCCCGCCGTGCTGAGCCGGTTCGACGAGGCGTTCCGGCTGATCGGCATCGCCTTCCAGATCCAGGACGACATCCTGAACCTCGTCGGCGATGAGGCCCTCTACGGCAAGGAGCCCCTGGGTGACCTGCTCGAAGGCAAGCGCACGGTGATGCTGATCCACCTCTTCCGCACCGCGCGGACGTACGAACGCCCACGTCTCCTCGACATCCTGCGCCGGCGCCGTACCGACAAGACGCAGCAGGACGCCGAGGAACTCCTCGCCGCCATGCGCCGGCACGGCTCCATCGAGTACGCCACCGAACTCGCCGACCGGCTCGCCGCCGAAGGCATCGACCGCTTCGAGGAAGACCTTCGGATCATCCCCGAGAACGAAGGCAAAGCCGTCCTGCGGCAGATCGCCCACTACGTCACCTCAAGGCCACTGTGACCACCACGACGCCCCCGCCCCCGCCCCCGCCCGCCGCTCCCGCCGGCGCCGGCCCGCTGACCCCCACCGACCACCGGGCCTTCGCCTTCCTCGGCCAGGTCAACGGCAGCCTGCGCCAGTGCCTGTGCACCCTGGCCAGGCACGGCGCGGCCCTGCGCCGCGACGCCCCCGAACGCGCCCGCCTGCTGCTGGACACCGTACGGCCCTGGCCCCTGTACAAGGGCGGCCAGTTCCTGTTCGACCTGATGGAGTGGGAGGACCTCATGGTCGACGGCGACCCCCCGCCCGTGATGCCCACCGAGCGGATCGTCTCCGCCTGCACGCTCCCCGTGCAGTTGATCGCCGCCACGGCCATCGAGGAAGCTCCCGGAGTGACGAAGCTGGTCCCCGGCCAGCGCACGACCGCCGCCCTCGACCTTCCCCTGCGCCTGCTGGCCACCACCGCCCGCAGCACACTCGCGGGGGCCGCGCAGGACCTCACCGACCTGCTCGCACCGCGTGCCGCCCCCGACGACGACGTCGGCTACGCCACCGACCCGGAGCCCGTCACGGACGACCCCGTCACCGAACTGCCGCCGTTGGAAGCGGGCTTCTACCTCTACGAGGACATCGCCCTCGGAGCGTTGTCCGTTCTCGGCCCGCTCCTGGCCGACCACGCACCGACCGGCTCCGCGACATCCGCCTAGCTCATGGCACCCGCCCCCGGCGGACCACGAGCGGGCCCGGTCCCCAAGCCCGCCACCGGCGGAACCGCTCACGCGGACGCCCCCATCCACAGAAGGGACACCCATGGCCACACAAACCCAGGCCCCCGTCCAGCCGGGTTCCGAGAACAAGCTCTACATCCTCCAGCAGGGCATCGTCGAGGACGCGCCGGGCGGAGTCCCCGCCCACCTCAGCTTCGGCATCCTCAACACCGTTCCCGACCCGGTGAACCCCGGAGACATCACCTTCACCCTGAAGGCGCCCACCGGCTTCGTGTTCACGGGCTGGCTGTCCTGGGCCTACCACGACGTCAGCACCCTCCAGGCGAGGGGCAACCTGGAAACCACCCAGGGCACCCTCGGCGACGGCGGCCGCACCCTGACCTTCACCCACAACCCGTACCTGTCCACCAACCAGGAGTGCATCGGCTACGGCGCCCAGGTCACCGCCGTCGACGGTGCGACCCCGGGCCGCTACACCGACGGCCAGCTCAAGGTGGGCGCCGCCGCCCCGATCAAGCTCAAGGGCCGCGTCCTCGACCCCGACGAGGACTGACCCCCGACGACCGTCCCGCCAGTGGCTCCGCCGGTCCGCCCCGGAGCCACTGACGGGTCACGGGGAGGGTAAGGCCCGGAGAGCGTACGGAGCGGGCAACCGTCTGCCCCGCCGGACCAGGGGCACTGCCTCTCCGGTGCCGCCGACGTCGCATCGAGCCGAGGCCCGCGCGCCTCACCAGCTGGCGCCCGGGTTCTTCCCCCGGGCGGCGGCGGTGATCGCGGCGTTCGACTCGCGAGCCGGTCAGTCCTCCGAGAAGGCGGCGCCGGTCTACCAGCACTCCGACGAGGACCGGTCTCGGGAGGCCGCCGCCGGGCTGGACGACCTCGTACGCGCCGAACGTGCGAAGCACCACACCGACGAGCGTGCGCACCTCAGGGAGGAGCCATCAGCGGGCTAGTGGTGCGGCACCCGCTCACCGGTCTGGACAACAAAGAACCCCCGGGTCGATGACCTGGGGGTTTTGCATGGAGCGGGTGACGAGAATCGAACTCGCGCTCTCAGCTTGGGAAGCTGATGTTCTACCATTAAACTACACCCGCGTAAGACGCCGACCGGAGTCGGTGTCGGAACGCGCGCCCACTGTACCAAACCCCAGGCCCCCGGTGTTCGAACCGAGGGGCCTGAAGTCGTTCCTGGGGGGTAGAGGTGGCTGCGGGGCCCGGGAGTTGGGGCGTACGGTGGGGGCGTCGCGGAGGCGCCGGGCGGGACCGGAGTGCCGCCTGGAGGGGCGTCTCTTTGATCCCGTAGTGTGGCTTTTGTCGTCAGGCGAGCAGCAGCCCGACGCGGCTTCTTGGGGAAGGGACTCAAGCGACTTGATGGAGCGCACCGTCGTCCGCTGTGCCGAAGGGCACGTGTTCACCGCCGCCTCGTTCCCGATGCAGAAGGCCGAGCGCCTCGGCCCGGGGCGGCTCATCCGCTGTCCGCGCTGCGCGCGGCTGCGGAGCGTCGTGCCCGTGGTGCTGGAGAAGCACTAGCCCAGCCCCGGCGCGGGCCCGGTGAAAGCCGCCGGGTGACCGGCCGCCGGGGATCGGCCTCGGGCAGGCAGAGGACGGGCACGAGGCATACGGGTACGTCATGGGCGCGTGGAGCTGTCGCGATTACGGGGGCTCCGCGCGCCTTGCGTATCCTCGGGACGTGCTTCTCTCAGACAAGGACATCCGGGCCGAGATCGATGCCGGGCGGGTACGGATCGATCCCTACGACGAATCCATGGTGCAGCCGTCCAGCATCGACGTGCGGCTGGACCGTTTCTTCCGGGTGTTCGAGAACCACCGGTACCCGCACATCGACCCCTCCGTCGAGCAGGCGGATCTGACCCGGCTGGTGGAGCCTGAGGGGGACGAGCCGTTCATCCTGCACCCCGGTGAGTTCGTGCTGGCCAGCACGTACGAGGTCATCACGCTTCCCGACGACCTCGCCTCGCGGCTGGAGGGGAAGAGCTCGCTGGGCCGGCTGGGACTGGTGACGCACTCCACCGCCGGGTTCATCGACCCCGGGTTCTCCGGGCACGTGACCCTGGAGCTGTCGAACCTCGCCACCCTGCCGATCAAGCTGTGGCCCGGCATGAAGATCGGCCAGCTGTGCATGTTCCGGCTCAGCTCCCCGGCGGAGCACCCGTACGGCAGTGAGCGGTACGGCTCCAGGTACCAGGGGCAGCGCGGCCCGACCGCGTCCCGCTCCTTCCTCAACTTCCACAGGACGCAGGTGTGAGCAGCGTGAGTGACGTACGGGAGAACCTGACCTACGAGCGGTTCGGCACGGCCATCCGCGAGCTCGCGCAGACCATCGCCGACGACGGGTACGAGCCGGACATCGTGCTCAGCATCGCCCGCGGCGGCGTCTTCGTCGCCGGCGGCCTCGCCTACGCGCTGGACTGCAAGAATCTCCACCTGGTCAACGTCGAGTTCTACACCGGTGTCGGCACGACGCTCGAGATGCCGGTCATGCTGGCGCCCGTGCCCAACGCGATCGACTTCACCGACAAGAAGGTGCTGATCGCCGACGACGTGGCCGACACCGGCAAGACGCTCAAGCTGGTGCACGACTTCTGCCTGGAGCACGTCGCCGAGGTGCGCTCCGCGGTGATCTACGAGAAGTCGCACTCGCTGGTGAAGTGCGAGTACGTGTGGAAGCGCACCGACGAGTGGATCAACTTCCCATGGAGTGTCTTGCCTCCGGTACATAAGTCAGGTGAGGCGCCCAAGGAGAACAAGGAAGCGCTCTGATCTGCGTAAGACGGCAGGGGGGGAGGAGGCCGGACAGGTGAGCTGGGTCGCCAACGCGATGATCTCTGCCGACGCCTCAGACTGGCAGAGTGGAAGCTCTCAGCGACTGGCTTCGGGACCAGGCGCCACTGCGCCACCAAGCGGATGCCCTCGGGGTCGGTTCCCTGCGCCTCATCACGGGGCCGGACAACGCATGGGGTGGCGGGAAGAACTCCGAGTGCGAAGTCTGGGGCGGCGCTCTCAACCACGCCGACCTCGACGCGCTCAGGCAACGCTTCGCGGAGACGCCCTGGCAGCAACCGAATGCGGTGCAACTTCCGATTCTGGACCAGGAGGAGGCATTCTTCCGGCTGTGAATGATCCGACACGGCGAACTGCGGCAGTACACGCCACTTGAGCCGTCCGAGAAGGATGCCGTCTTCTATGGCGACTGACCGAGTTTTGCACTGTAGTGCGTAAGTCGGGCGAGCCGATCACGCCTTCGAAGGAGGCTCTCTAGAAGGCCTCTGCGTATAGGGGGTATCACCTCGGTGACTTGCTGAAACCCATCAGTTCGAGGTCTCGAACTCAAACACTCCTATAAATACGGCACGGAGCCATCATGCCTTTCCATGGGGGCGCCCCCCTCCATCCCGGTGTCAACCGATCCCCCGCCGGAGGCATTGCCTTGGCCTCGGGCCGCGCTATGCGGTGATCGACTAATGGCCGATACGGCCCTTGGTGGCCTGATACGAAAGGCACGCGCGAGGGGGCAGGGTGCAGCCGTTACCGGATGACTGGCACGGAACCGGCCGGGCGACGCGGTGCGCCGCGAAATCCGGGAATTGCAGCCGAACCCGGTGATCTGGCTGATTGACCGGCGGCGCGCCGGTTAGGACATACGTAGTTGGGCGGACGGTCTAACTGGAGAGCGCCTTATTAGGCGGCAGTTGGACAAGCTCCGCGGCCGTGGCTGGTTCACTCTCCATGCGATGTAGTGGGCGAGCGGCGCGGACATCGATCACCTCGCCATCGGCCCCGCCGGCGTCTTCTCCATCAACTCCAAGAGCCACCGAGGGAAGACTGTCTGGTACGGCGACACCGCTGTCACAATGAACGGCTCCCCAACCCGCCGCATCGCGGTCGGCCAGTCCGAAGCCCGACGCATCTCGCGGGTCTTATCCACACGCTGTGGAGTCGACGTTCCCGTCCGCCCTGTGATCTCCGCGGTGAACGCGACGAAGCTCACGGGCCTGACCGTCAGTGCCAAACGGGCTCGATCAAGCTCGGGTCGAACTTGCGGCGCCCCCGGCCTGCCGGGTGGATGATCACAGCCGTCAGACTGCGCAACACGATTTCCTGCTGCCGCTCGATGGGTAGCCCGAAGAACTCGTCCGCTGTCAGGTTCGCAGTCTCGCCCTTGGACTCTGCCTGCTTCTGCTCCTTGTAGAACCGAGCACGCTCCAACTTCAGCTCGTCGCGCAATCGCTCCTTGGCCGGCAAGAGCTGCAAGAGAGTAGCCACCGTGATCTGCTTTGTCCGCTCGGCCTCCACCAGCTGGGCAATGCCCTCGTTCACCCGCTCCAGCTCTGCCTCCTTGGTCCACTGCTGGTCAATAGGCACATTCGTCACCGACGCTCGTGCGTCTTGCTCCGCCAGGACGAGTTGAGCTATCAGCCGGTCAACGGGCTCACCTGTACGGGCGACCTTGCCGCAGCCGCCGTTCACGACGGAGCACTGATAGGTGAACCTGGCGGCTTTCGATTCCGGCTTCCAGCGCTGGTTAATCTGGCCTCGGATCTTCGTCTTGCACAGTCCACAGCGGGCGATCCCTGACAGAAGGTACTTACGCGCGAGTGACTTCCCGGGGCGCGCTTGCTTACGCTCGGCGATCACTGCGCACACCGCCTCCCACTCTGCGAGCGTGTTGATCGGCTCCCACTCGCCCTTCACGGGCTGGCCGTCCTCGCCGTACAGGATCTCGCCGTGGTAGGTCCGATAGCCGACCAGGCGAGGGTTGGTCAGGATGTGCTCGACGTGGTGGTGGGCCATGCGCTTGGTGCCCTCGCGGGGGTTGCCCAAGCCCTGTTCTTGCCACCTCGTGCGGATGGTCCCGATGCGGACCCCGGCCAGGATCTCGCGCTGTGCCTCAAGAATCGCCTTGGCCGCCTCTGGGTCGACCTTGGTCCGGTCGTCCTTCCGCCATCCGTACGGCGCAGGCCCTCCGCTGTCTTTTCCCTGCTGCGCCAGTTCTAAGTGCTTGCGCTGGATGCGGCGCGACGAGTCGTGCGATGACTTGTTGGCGAAAGCGACCATGATGCGCGCCATGGTGCGGCCATCCGGCGTCCCGATGTTGATGTCATTGGTGACGGTGGCGAACTCCAGCCGCGGGCGTTCGTCGTAGATCTCGATGAGGCGTTCCAGGTCCTTCGGCTGCCGGGCGAGCCGGTCGAGGTCGTAGGCCACGATGCCGTCGATGAGGCCGGCGCGGAGGTCCTGCAACATCAGCTCGAACTCGTCGCGCACGACGTTGCGCTTGAACGCGGACACGTCGTTGTCCTCGTAGACCTTCACGGGCTGCCACGACCGGAGGTCCGCCAGGCGCTCACAGTCTTGTTGCTGCCGGGCGACACCGAAGGCGTCGCCTTCATCGTCCCGCGAAATGCGCGTGTAAATCCCCACCCTGCGTGCCAAGACCGGCCTCCCCTGCCTTCCGAGCACGCTCAGACTACTACCGTCATGGAGTCAAATCAGCTGATCAGTCGAGCCGCCGGTGGTGAAGCGGGCCGGGCAGGTCCTCGACGCCTGACGACCGGGTGGCGGTCGTCGGTGGCCGACCGTGGCCGGTCGGGTCCACGGCTTCCGCGGCCGGGTCCACGGGCCCCTGCGGCCGGATCCACGGCTCGCGCGGCCGGCCGAGGGCTTCCGGCGGCCGACCGGACCCATCTCGGCGGCCGACCCGGCCGGACCCACGTGCGGCGTGCGGGTTAGACGTCCGCCGACGCCGTCGCCAGCACCGAGCCGGAGCCGTCGCGGACGTTCGCGTCCGCGTGGCGCACCGGGCCCTGGATGGTCCAGGTGTGCTCCCAGGAGGTGCCCGGGCCCACTTCGTCGACCGGGCGGATGAACTCGAGGTGGGTGCCGTCCGCGGTGTCCACCCCGAGGACGATCGAGACGGCGTCGTCCGTGGTCACGGAGTCGGACGCGTCCGCGTTGCGGATCCGGGCGGTGACGGCGTTGCCCGTCATCTCCAGGAAGGCTTCCAGGTCTGAGCCGGTCATTTTCCCACTCCCGCCTGTGTCCGGTCGCATCCCGAGGGCCCCTCTTCCAGGGTGCACGAGAAGGGCCCCCGGCGCAGCGCCAGGGGCCCTCCGTCAGTCCGCCGAGCGCCGGCGGAGGCTGAGGTCAGAACGTGCCCAGCTTCACGATCGACAGCAGGGCGATCAGCTGGATGGCCGACGCGCCCAGGGCCTTCGGCCAGGGCAGGTCGTGGGACCGGGAGACCATCAGGGTGAGCAGGGCGCCGCACGCCACCCAGGTGGCCCAGCCGAGGATCTGGACGAAGGGGGCGTCGCCACCGAGGAACATGGCGACGACCAGGCGGGGCGCGTCCGTGATGGACATGATCAGCATGGAGAGGCCGACCGTCGGCTGCCAGGCGCCGTCGCCGCCGAGCTGGCGGGCCAGGGTGTGGGTGACCACGCCCAGGATGAAGGCGCTCAGCACCAGGGCGACCGCGGTGGTCAGGACGATCGGTACGGCGTTGGAGAGGGTGGCGTTGATCGCGTCCTCGCGGGCGCCGTCGAAGCCGAAGACGGCGAGCAGGCCGTAGAGGAACGTGACGATGAGGGCGGGGACCCACATGGTGTAGTCCCGCATCTGGAGGAAGGTCTGGTTGGGGGCGAGCACGATGCCCCGCAGCAGGTCCTTCCAGTGCAGCCGCGGGCCGATCGGCCCGGCCGGGGCCGCGGCGCCCGCCCGGTAGGTACCGCCCTGCTGGTAGGGGTCCTCGCCGATGGAGAAGGCCTGGGTGTGGCCGGGGTTGTTGGCCGCGTAGGGGTCCGGGGTGCCGGGGTGCGGGTAGGAGGAGCCGTCGTCGCCGAAGTACTCGGGCTCGCCGCCGCCGTGACCGCCGCCGCCGTGGCCACCGTGCCGGCCGGGTCCTCCGTGGCCGCCGTAGCCGCCGCCCGAGGGTGGCCACGGGCCGCCGCTGCTCCCGCCGTAGCCCTGCTGCCCCGGGTACGGGTGCGGCTGCGGCGCGGGGGGATGGCCGTACGACGGGCCCTGCGGGGCCTGCTGTCCGTACGGGGGGTGTTGCGGTCGCGTGTGCGGGGCGCGGTCGTTCCGGCCGCCGCGTCCGATCCTGAATCCAGCCACGTCATCGAACGTACCTGGTCCCGGAGAGTGACGTGCGGGGGCCGGGGCTCCGGGCCCGGCTTTGCGGCCGGACTGTGACATCCCTTACGGAGCCGGGCCCGCGTCCCCTAAGGGACGTCCCGTGCGGCGGTGGAGGGCGTCGCCGGGACGGCCGTCAGGGTGAGCGGGATCACCGTGAGCGGGCCGCCCGCGACGACAGGAACGCCGACGTCGAGAACGTCACCGCGGGCTCGCGGGCGAGCAGCCCCGTCTTCGTCCCCGGATAGACGGCCACCGTGTCCTCCCGCTCGCCCCGGTGGGTGCGCACGGCGAGATCGTCGCGCCCGTCGCCGTCGAAGTCGCCGGCGGCGAGGACCCGGGTGGTGCCCTGGGCGGGCGGTGTGACGGTCACCGGGCCGGCCGCGGACAGGCCTTTCGCACTGCCGTGGAAGACGCGAAGTGACGAGCCGCCGCTGACGAGTTCGCTGAGGCCGTCGCCGTCGAAGTCGCCGGTGTCGAGCAGGGTTCCGGGGGAGGGGAGGGTGGCGCGGGTGGGGACCGGGAGGTCGTAGCGCAGGGCCGTCCCGTTCCGGGTGCCCACCGCCGCGTCCAGTGCCTCTCCCATGCCGAAGCGGCCGAGCGCGACATCGGCGCCGGAGGGCAGCAGCACGCCCGTGCGGACCGGGCCGTCCGGGCCGCCGTGCACCACCGAGGCGGAGCCCTCGCCCTCCGTCGCGCGGACCACGAGGTCGTCGGTGCCGTCCCGGTCGATGTCGACGGCCGGGCCGACCGGGACGTTGCCGGGCGCGGCGAGCGGGACGCCCGCGCTCCTGGCCGTACCCCTCCGGGTGAACGGTCCGCGCAGGTAGCTGAGTTGCTTCCCCGAGGCGTGCACGACGAGGTCCTGTGCGCCGTCGTCGTCGAAGTCGCCGCACACCGGCCGGTCCGGCCAGTCCTTGCCGGCCCGGGCGCGGGCCGGGATCACCAGTTTCACGGCGCGCCCGGTCAGGCCTTCCGGGGAGCCGAAGAGGAGCTGGAGCGGGACCGGGGGCTGCCCTTGTCCGTCGTACGGCGGGTCCGTCGTGACGACGAGGTCGGTGAACCCGTCGCCGTCGAGGTCGCAGGTCGCGGCGACGTCGAAGACGGCGGGCAGTTGTCCGGCCGTGCGGGCGCCCTGCCGCACGGGGCTGATCAGCTGCCGGGCGCCGGGCACGAGACCGCGCGGCCCGCCGTAGACGACGCCGATGCCCGCGTCGTCGGCGTGACTCTGCTGTTTCACCAGGTCGTTGAGGACGAGGTCGCGGTGGCCGTCGCCGTTGAAGTCGTCGGGGACGTCGCTGCCCCCGCCGCGGGGGACGGGCAGCAGGGGCGGGGCCCCGGCGGTCTCGCGCCCGGGTGTCTCGTCGGGGGCGTCCGGTTCCGCCGGGCCGGGCCCGCAGGCGGTGAGGAGCAGGACGCCGGCCACCAGGGCCCCGGCAGCACGCACGCGCATGACTTCACCTCGTACGCCTCTTCGACAACGACTGGGTAATGATGCACGGGTTCGAAGGGCGGGGGCAGCTCGGGTGCCGGGCCTGCGTGTCCTTGACCGGTATGGGCGGCTACGGCGGCGACGTGGCGCGGTGCGACGGGGGTGACGGTGCGGAAGTGCCCCTGCGCGGACCGTGAGCCGCTCTAGTCTTGCCGTCATGGACGACGACGACCGGCGCGTACTCGACCTGCTCCATGCCCTGGACCGTCTCCCCGGACCCGAGCATCTCGAATTCCCCGACGGGTTCGACCACAACCGGGCCCGGATGCGGGCGATCCAGCTCAGGAAGCGGCTGAACGACGAGTTCGGGGACGGGAGGTACGAGACCCCCTGCCGGCTGGACGACATGATCCAGGACGCGTCCTACTACTTCGGTGTGCGCATCCCGCCCCGCGCCACGGAGGCCGACGAGTGGATCTGCCTGCGCCTCAGCAACTACGGCGACCTCGTGGTCGTCACCACCCCCCGTCCGGAGAGCCACCCCGATCTGGACGCGGCGGTCGCTGCGGGCGCCCTGTCCGTGCGGGACCGCGAGCGGGTGGAGACGGTGCTGTCCGAGATGGAGTACCAGCTGGTGCCGCTTCCGCTGCTCCAGCGCCGGTACGACGGGGTGACGTGGCTCGCCGAGGCGGAGACCGGTGACGGGTCGCCCGTGACGTGGTGGACGCGGTTCTTCGAGTATCTGTAGGCCAGGCCGCCCGCGCGAGGGCCCCGTGGTGCGGTGCCGCCGCCGCGCCGGCCCCGGCCCGCCCCGTGAGCCGGGAAACCCCCGGGGGCGTCCGGCAGGATGGACCCATGAGCGTAGTGAAGATCAACGTGCTGACCGTTCCCGCCGAGCAGCGGGAGGTGCTGGAGAAGCGGTTCGCGTCCCGCGCGCACGCGGTGGAGTCCTCCGACGGTTTCGAGTGGTTCGAACTCCTCCGCCCCGTCGAGGGCACCGACACCTACCTGGTCTACACCCGCTGGCGGGACGAGGAGTCCTTCCAGGCGTGGATGGAGGGCCCCATGAAGTCGGCGCACCAGGGCGGCGGCGAGGGCGCCGGCGAACGCCCGAAGCCGGCCGCCTCCGGGTCGACGCTGTGGTCCTTCGAGGTGGTGCAGCAGGCGGGGCCGAAGGGCGAGTAGCCGGGCCTGCGGCCGGGGACGTGATCCCGCCCCGGCCGTACCCTTCCCGGTCACCCGCCCGCGAGCGGCGATCCCTGCCGCGCCACGGGAGGTGGCGGTCCGTCAGGGGCTCCCTCGCTCCTGGCCGGGCGCGTGCTTCGCGGAGACGCTGTGAAAGGCTTCGGCCTGACCACCCGAGCAGGCGAAAGGCGATCGAGATGACAACGGCCCGCCTGCGCACAGCAGCGTGGAGTTCGGTCTGCCTCACCGCGGCCGCGCTGCTCGTCGGCTGCTCGGTGTCGGCGAGTACCGGTGCTGCCGAGCCGACGCTGTCAGCCGGCAAGCTCGCCGACACGGTCGCGCGGAAGCTCGCGGAGACGACCGGGCAGCCGAAGCCGGATGTCACCTGCCCCGAGGACCTGGTCGGCAAGGTGGGCACCACCACCCGTTGCACGCTCACCGCGGGCGACGGCAGCAGCCTGGGCGTGACGGTCACCGTGTCCTCTGTCGACGGGGACCGGATCGACTTCGACATCGAGGCCGACGGGACGGCCTCCCCGGCCGCGGACTGACGGGCACCCGCCGGGCACCCTCCCGGCGGCTGCCGATCCGAGGCGGACTAGGGGCCTGTCGTTCGGAGCATCCCGGCGTCGCGGGGTCCGGCACGCACATCCGCCGCGTTGTCGGCACTCGCCGAAGCTCCGCTTCGGCTCCCTCCTCCGCCTCGCAGCCGCACGTACGGACCCCGCTCGGGTCGCCCGGAAAGGCGCCGCACTCCACAGCCGGCCTGGTACGAACGACAGGCCCTAACCCGCGGCGAAGGGCTCGGGGGACGGGGACCGCCGGGAAGCCGGGCGGTCCAGGTGGGTCACCACCGTGGCGTAGAACCGGTGCACGGCGTCGTCGACACTGCGGATGAATCCGGATTCGGCGTTGCCGCGGCTGCTGCCCATGCCCTTGAAGAGGGACAGCCGGAAGCCGGTGATCTGCGCCCCGTTCTTCGGCAGCATGTCCGCCGGCTCGGGTCGCAGGCGTTCCAGTGTGCCTCGCGGTCCTCCCGTCTCTCCCTCGACGAGTGTTTCGACGTGGAGGTCGGCGGGCGCTTCGGCCAGCCGGCGGATCAGTCGCTTCGCCCAGCTCAAGGGGTAGCCCTGGGCCGGTGCCGGGATGTCGATGGAGGTGCGGAGCTTGCCGGTGCGCAGGTCGGCCGCGACGGCGAGTACGCCGGGGGTGCCCTCGATGCGGAGTTCGGCGTGCAGCCTGCCTTCCAGGCAGAGCCGGTCGGCGAGGAGGGCGCGGCTCGCGCCGGGGTCGACCCCGCGCTTGGTGCGCTTGACCGGGAGCACCTTCTGGCCGAGTTCGCCGCCGAGGCGCAGACAGACCTGCCGGATCAGCCGCTCCCAGTTCTCCACCACCTCCAGGGCGCGGGGGTCCCCGTGGCAGAGCGTCTCGTCGTCGATGCCGTTGCGTACGGGCACCCAGGACGAGCCCATGTTCTGGAAGCCGTGGCACCCGGAGTTCTCGTGCTGGAGGTAGTGGAGCAGCTCCTGGAGCAGCCAGGCGTGGGCCATGTTGCCCACGCCTTCGTGCCGGATGAGCATCTGTGCCTGGTGGGCGACCTCCGCCCAGGACAGGTGCCAGAGGGCGACCTTGTGCTTGCGCCGTCCGTCGATCTTGACGTCGACCAGCGGTATGCCGTCCAGCGCGACGTCGTTCGACAGGGTGACGACGGCTTCGTAGCCGCGGCGGGCGGCGATGTCCATGTACGCCTGGACCTGTTCGGCTTTGAGGGCGTTGCCGTTGGTCTTGGTCTCGACCAGCGCCGTCCACAGCTTGCCGGCCCGCTCGACCCGGATCACTCCGTCCGGCCGCCGGGGGGTGTCGCCGTGCGGCAGCGAGACTTCGGCGAAGGTCTCCATGCGGCCGGCCGGCGCTCCGAACCCGGCGGTCAGACGCCTGCCGAATTCCGGGATCTGCGCCATCACCGAGAGCAGGACCGAGGTCGCGCGCATCTCGCGGTCGCGGTCGCTCTTGAGCGCCGAGACCGGGAAGAGCCGGGCCGGCCTCCAGGAGTCGTTCTCGGCCAGCGACGCCTTGGCCGCCTTGGGGAGGGTGACTTTCCTGCGGGCGGTGCGCGGCCGTGCGGACGCCTTCCTCGGCTTCTCGCCGGCGTCGGGCCGTCTGGGCGCCGGGACGGCCTCCAGCAGGTGCGGCCGGTCGGCGGGGGCGGCCGCCGTGGCGGGCTCCGCCCGGTCGTCGTCACCGGGCGTGGCGTCCGCGGCCTCACCGGCGGCATCGTCCTCGATGTCCACGCCGAAGTCCGTCGCCAGACCGGCCAGGCCCGACTCGTAGCCCTGCCCGACGGCCCGGAGCTTCCACTCCCCGCCGCGCCGGTACAGCTCCCCGAAGATGAACGCGCTCACCGAGCCCGGATCGTCGATCGCGAACCTGAGCAGGTTCTCGCCGGAGCCGTCGGACAGCGTGAGCTGCAGGTCGTCCAGTTCCCCGAAGTGGGCTCCGTCGTAGCGGCTCGCCGCCACGACGATCCGGTCGATGGCATGCGGGACCGCCGTCAGATCGAAGCTGATCCGGTCCTGATTGCCGCTCCCGGTGGGTGCCTTGCCCAGGAGCTGCACGCTCCCGTCGGCGGCGACCGGGTTGTTGTAGAAGTAGAAGTCGGCGTCGCTGCGCACTTTGCCGTCCGTGTTCAGCAGCAGTACGGAGACGTCCGCGTCGCCCTCGCCCGTCGGGCTGGTCCAGTCGAGACTCACCATGACGGACTCGACGTTCTCGCTGAGGGCCGCCAACCCCACATTGGCGCCCTTGATCAACTGGTACATGTACCCCCACCCCCAGAAGCGCACGTCAGACACGGGCCACCCGTTGTGACGTGGCGCACACCAACTGCACAGCGAACCTTAGTACCCGGCACGCGCGTCCCGGGGCGGAAGCGGTACGGCCGTGGATCGACGCCTCGGTCCGGAGGCGTGAGCCGTGAAGAACGCCGACGCCCCCGCGGCCGTGGGGGCTGCGGGGGCGTCGGGTGGTGCGGGGGTGGTTACTTCACCGGCTCCGGCTCGGGCGTGCTCTCCGTCTCCGGGTCGCCCGCCGGGTCGGACGGGGTCTTGACCGAGTCCAGGAGGAGCTGGGCGACGTCGACGACCTGGATGGACTCCTTGGCCTTGCCGTCGTTCTTCTTGCCGTTGACCGAGTCGGTCAGCATGACGAGGCAGAACGGGCAGGCGGTGGAGACGATGTCCGGGTTGACCGACAGCGCCTCGTCGACGCGCTCGTTGTTGATGCGCTTGCCGATGCGCTCTTCCATCCACATGCGCGCTCCGCCGGCGCCGCAGCAGAAGCCGCGCTCCTTGTGGCGGTGCATCTCCTCGTTGCGGACGCCGGGGACGGCGGCGATGATCTCGCGCGGGGGCGTGTAGATCTTGTTGTGACGGCCCAGGTAGCAGGGGTCGTGGTAGGTGATGATGCCCTCGACCGGGGTCACCGGGATCAGCTTGCCCTCGTCGACGAGGTGCTGGAGCAGCTGGGTGTGGTGGATGACCTCGTAGTCGCCGCCGAGCTGCGGGTACTCGTTGCCGAGCGTGTTGAGGCAGTGCGGGCAGGTGGCGACGATCTTCTTGGCCGACTTGGGCTTCGCGGTCTCGGGGACGACCTTGCCGTCGTCGTCCAGCTCCTCGCCGAAGGCCGTGTTCAGGGCCATGACGTTCTCCATGCCCAGCTCCTGGAACAACGGCTCGTTGCCCAGGCGGCGGGCGGAGTCGCCCGTGCACTTCTCGTCGCCGCCCATGATCGCGAACTTGACGCCCGCGATGTGGAGGAGTTCGGCGAAGGCCTTGGTGGTCTTCTTGGCGCGGTCCTCGAGGGCGCCGGCGCAGCCGACCCAGTACAGGTACTCGACCTCGGACAGGTCCTCGATGTCCTTGCCGACGACCGGGACCTCGAAGTCGACCTCCTTGAGCCACTCCAGGCGCTGCTTCTTCGCCAGGCCCCAGGGGTTGCCCTTCTTCTCCAGGTTCTTGAGCATCGTGCCCGCCTCGGACGGGAACGCCGACTCGATCATGACCTGGTAGCGGCGCATGTCGACGATGTGGTCGATGTGCTCGATGTCCACCGGGCACTGTTCGACGCAGGCGCCGCAGGTGGTGCAGGACCACAGGACGTCCGGGTCGATGACGCCGTTCTCCTCCAGCGACCCCACGAGCGGCCGCTCGGCCTCCGCCAGGGCGGCGGCGGGCACGCCGGCCAGCTGCTCCTCGGACGCCTTCTCCTCGCCCTCCATCGTCTTGCCGCCGCCCGCGAGCAGGTACGGCGCCTTGGCGTGGGCGTGGTCCCGCAGGGACATGATCAGCAGCTTCGGGGAGAGCGGCTTGCCCGTGTTCCAGGCCGGGCACTGCGACTGGCAGCGGCCGCACTCGGTGCAGGTGGAGAAGTCGAGCAGGCCCTTCCAGGAGAACTGCTCGACCTGGGAGACGCCGAAGACGTCGTCGTCGCCCGGATCCTCGAAGTCGATCGGCTTGCCGCCGGAGGTCATCGGCTGGAGGCCGCCGAGCGCCGTGGAGCCGTCCGCGTTGCGCTTGAACCAGATGTTCGGGAAGGCGAGGAAGCGGTGCCAGGCCACACCCATGTTGGTGTTGAGCGAGACCGTGATCATCCAGATCATGGTCGTGCTCAGCTTGATCATCGCGAAGAGGTAGACCAGGGTCTGGAGCGTGGAGACGCTCAGGCCGTCCAGGGCCATGATCACCGGGTACGAGGCGAAGTACGCGGCCTCGTAGTGGTCCACGTGGTGCAGGGCGCCCTCCAGGGCGCGCAGCACGTAGATGGCCAGGCCGATCGTGAGGATGACCCACTCGACGAAGTAGGCCTGGCCCATCTTCGAGCCGGCGAAGCGGGACTTGCGGCCCGGCCGCGACGGCAGGTTCAGCAGGCGGATGACCATGAGGACGGCGATGCCGAGGGTGGTCATGGCGCCGATGAACTCGATGTACATCTCGTACGGCAGGAAGCCGCCGAGCACCGGCAGGGTCCAGTCGGCCTGGAAGAGCTGGCCGTACGCGGTGATGATCGTCGGCGGCAGCGTCAGGAAGCCGATGGCCACGAACCAGTGGGCGACACCGACGATGCCCCAGCGGTTCATCCGGGTGTGTCCCAGGAACTCGCGGACCAGGGTCACGCTGCGCTGGTAGGGGTTGTCCGTCCGGGTGCCTGCCGGGACCGGCTGGCCCAGCTTGAAGTACCTGACGAACTGGCCGATCGCGCGTGCGAGCAGCGCCACGCCGACCACGGTCAGGACCAGCGACACGATGATCGCGGCGAGTTGCATTGGGGGCTCCTCGGGCCTGCGAGGGAGATTACTAAGCGGTAACTTATGCAGTCCGTCTGAGACTACCCGTATCTTCCGCCGCACTGTAGCCGGGCGCGGGGTGATCTGAATCGCTGAGGGTTGCCTCAGCGCTACGGGGGCGTGGTCGCTCGACCGGCGGTGTTACTCGTACCAAAATGGGGCATACGGCTCCAGGTCAATTCTGCATGCCCCGGGTGTGGCGGTGGCGGCGAGGGTGCTCCGGCCGGGGCCGCGGCTGGTTGCGTGTAAGCGGCGGATAAGAGTTGAGCCGGATTGACTCAGGTCTGTTGACCCAGCGATGAGTGTCAGGCACACTTGAGCCTGTTCCACTCAAGTCGCTGGAGGAATCAACCATGGCACGTGCGGTCGGCATCGACCTGGGCACGACTAACTCCGTCGTCAGCGTTCTGGAGGGCGGCGAGCCCACCGTCATCACCAACGCCGAGGGTGCCAGGACCACGCCGTCCGTCGTCGCCTTCGCCAAGAACGGCGAGGTGCTGGTCGGCGAGGTGGCCAAGCGCCAGGCGGTCACCAACGTCGACAGGACCATCCGGTCGGTCAAGCGCCACATGGGCACCGACTGGAAGATCAACCTCGACGGCAAGGACTTCAACCCGCAGCAGATCAGCGCCTTCGTGCTGCAGAAGCTGAAGCGGGACGCCGAGGCCTACCTGGGCGAGAAGGTGACCGACGCGGTCATCACCGTCCCGGCGTACTTCAACGACGCCGAGCGTCAGGCCACCAAGGAGGCCGGCGAGATCGCCGGTCTGAACGTCCTGCGCATCGTCAACGAGCCGACCGCCGCCGCCCTGGCGTACGGCCTCGACAAGGACGACCAGACCATCCTCGTCTTCGACCTCGGTGGCGGTACGTTCGACGTCTCGCTGCTGGAGATCGGCGACGGCGTCGTCGAGGTGAAGGCCACCAACGGTGACAACCACCTCGGTGGTGACGACTGGGACCAGCGCGTCGTCGACTACCTGGTCAAGCAGTTCCAGTCCGGCCACGGCGTGGACCTGTCCAAGGACAAGATGGCCCTGCAGCGCCTGCGCGAGGCCGCCGAGAAGGCCAAGATCGAGCTGTCCTCGTCCACCGAGACCTCGATCAACCTCCCCTACATCACCGCCTCCGCCGAGGGCCCCCTGCACCTCGACGAGAAGCTGACCCGCGCCCAGTTCCAGCAGCTGACCGCGGACCTCCTGGAGCGCTGCAAGACGCCGTTCCACAACGTCATCAAGGACGCGGGCATCTCGATCAACGAGATCGACCACGTCGTCCTCGTCGGCGGCTCCACCCGCATGCCCGCCGTCGCCGAGCTCGTCAAGGAGCTGACCGGCGGCAAGGAGGCCAACAAGGGCGTGAACCCGGACGAGGTCGTCGCCATCGGCGCCTCGCTCCAGGCCGGTGTCCTCAAGGGCGAGGTCAAGGACGTCCTGCTGCTCGACGTCACCCCGCTGTCCCTCGGCATCGAGACCAAGGGCGGCATCATGACCAAGCTGATCGAGCGGAACACGACGATCCCGACCAAGCGGTCCGAGATCTTCACCACCGCCGAGGACAACCAGCCGTCCGTGCAGATCCAGGTCTACCAGGGCGAGCGCGAGATCGCGGCGTACAACAAGAAGCTCGGCATGTTCGAGCTGACCGGTCTGCCCCCGGCGCCGCGCGGCGTCCCGCAGATCGAGGTCTCCTTCGACATCGACGCCAACGGCATCATGCACGTCACGGCGAAGGACCTCGGCACCGGCAAGGAGCAGAAGATGACCGTCACCGGCGGCTCCTCGCTCCCGAAGGAAGAGGTCGACCGCATGCGCGAGGAGGCCGAGCGCTACGCGGAGGAGGACCACAAGCGCCGCGAGGCCGCCGAGACCCGCAACCAGGGCGAGCAGCTCGTCTACCAGACGGAGAAGTTCCTCAAGGACAACGAGGACAAGGTCCCCGGCGAGATCAAGACCGAGGTCGAGGAAGCCGTCGCCGAGCTGAAGGAGAAGCTCAAGGGCGAGGACACCGCCGAGATCCGCACCGCCACCGAGAAGGTCGCGGCCGTCTCGCAGAAGCTGGGCCAGGCGCTGTACGCCGACGCCCAGGGCGCGCAGGCCGCCGGCGGCGCCTCCGCCGACGCCGGTGACGCCAAGGCCGACGACGACGTCGTGGACGCCGAGATCGTGGACGACGAGCGCAAGGACGGTGCCGCGTGACGGAGGAGACCCCGGGTTTCGAGGAGAAGCCCGACGTCCCCTCCGGCGCCACCCCTGACGACGCCGAGCCGAAGGCCGCCTCCCCCTCCGCGGAGGAGGGGGCGGCCCCGGCCGGGGACGCGAACGAGACAGCGGGTCTGGTGGCCCAGCTGGACCAGGTGCGCACGGCGCTGAGCGAGCGGACGGCGGACCTCCAGCGGCTCCAGGCCGAGTACCAGAACTACCGCCGCCGGGTCGAGCGCGACCGCGTCGCGGTCAAGGAGATCGCCATCGCGAACCTCCTGACCGAGCTGCTGCCCGTCCTCGACGACATCGGGCGCGCGCGCGAGCACGGTGAACTCGTCGGCGGCTTCAAGTCGGTGGCCGAGTCGCTGGAGACCGTCGCGGCCAAGATGGGCCTCCAGCAGTTCGGCAAGGAGGGCGAGCCCTTCGACCCGACGATCCACGAGGCCCTGATGCACAGCTACGCCCCGGACGTCACGGAGACGACCTGCGTCGCGATCCTCCAGCCGGGGTACCGCATCGGCGAGCGCACGATCCGCCCCGCGCGGGTCGCGGTCGCCGAGCCCCAGCCGGGCGCGCAGACCGTCAAGGCCGAGGACTCGGAGAACGCCCAGGGCGCCGCGGGTGCGGACAAGGCCGACGACAAGGAGAACGGTGGCCCGGAGGAGGGCTGACGTTATAACGCACGCAGGAGAGGAGGGACGTCGGGGATGAGCACCAAGGACTTCATCGAGAAGGACTACTACAAGGTCCTCGGCGTCCCCAAGGACGCCACCGAGGCCGAGATCAAGAAGGCGTACCGGAAGCTCGCCCGCGAGTTCCACCCGGACGCCAACAAGGGGAACGTCAAGGCCGAGGAGCGCTTCAAGGAGATCTCCGAGGCGAACGACGTCCTCGGTGACCCGAAGAAGCGCAAGGAGTACGACGAGGCGCGCGCCCTCTTCGGCAACGGCGGCTTCCGGCCCGGCCCCGGCGCCGCCGGCGGCACGTTCAACTTCGACCTGGGCGACCTCTTCGGCGGCGCCCAGGGCGGGGCGGGCGGCGGCTTCGGCGGCGGGCTCGGGGACGTCTTCGGGGGCCTGTTCAACCGGGGCGGCGCCGGGACCACGCGCACCCAGCCGCGCCGTGGCCAGGACATCGAGTCCGAGGTGACCCTCAGCTTCACCGAGGCGATCGAGGGCGCCACCGTCCCGCTGCGGATGTCCTCCCAGGCGCCGTGCAAGGCCTGCTCCGGCACCGGCGACAAGAACGGCACACCGCGGGTGTGCCCGACCTGCGTCGGCACCGGACAGGTGGCGCGCGGCTCCGGCGGCGGCTTCTCGCTCACCGACCCCTGCCCGGACTGCAAGGGCCGCGGTCTGATCGCCGAGCAGCCGTGTGACATCTGCAAGGGCAGCGGCCGGGCCAAGTCGTCCCGGACCATGCAGGTGCGCATCCCGGCGGGCGTCTTCGACGGGCAGCGCATCCGGCTGCGCGGCAAGGGCGCGCCGGGCGAACGCGGCGGACCGGCGGGTGACCTGTACGTGGTCGTGCACGTCAAGGAACACCCCGTCTTCGGCCGCAAGGGCGACAACCTCACCGTCACCGTTCCCGTGACGTTCGCGGAGGCGGCCCTGGGCGGCGAGGTCCGGGTACCCACGCTGGGCGGCCCGGCCGTCACCCTGAAGCTGCCGCCGGGCACGCCCAACGGGCGTACCATGCGGGCGCGTGGCAAGGGCGCGGTCCGCAAGGACGGCACCCGCGGCGACCTGCTGGTCACCGTGGAGGTGAGTGTTCCGGCGGACCTGTCGGGGAAGGCTCGTGACGCACTCGAGGCGTATCGCGAGGCGACCGCGGGCGAGGACCCGCGGGCGGAGCTGTTCGAGGCCGCGAAGGGAGCATGAGTCAGATGGATGGCCGTCGTCCCCGCCAGCGCGGGGGTTTTTCCCCGTACGAACTGACCGACGAGACCCCGGTCTACGTCATCTCGGTGGCGGCCCAGCTGTCCGGCCTGCACCCGCAGACACTGCGCCAGTACGACCGTCTCGGCCTGGTCTCCCCGGACCGCACCGCGGGCCGGGGCCGCCGCTACTCGGCCCGGGACATCGAACTGCTGCGGCAGGTGCAGCAGTTGTCCCAGGACGAGGGCATCAACCTGGCCGGCATCAAGCGCATCATCGAACTGGAGAACCAGGTCGCGGCGCTGCAGTCCCGGGTGGCGGAGCTGGAGGCGGCACTCGACGGGGCGGCGGCGGCCATGCGCCAGCGCGAGGCCGCGGTGCACGCCTCCTACCGGCGCGACCTGGTGCCGTACCAGGAGGTGCAGCAGACCAGCGCGCTGGTGGTGTGGCGGCCGAAGCGGCAGCAGCAGTCGTCCGACTGACCGTGACGCACGCGAAGGGGCCCGGAGGTTCGGCCGAACCTCCGGGCCCCTTCGCCATGTCGCCGGGCCGGCGCGTCAGCGGGTCACAGCCAGGGTTCCCAGATGCCGTACGCGCGCTCCCACACGACCTTCTCGTCGCCCGTGCCGTCGGCGTACACCGCCCGGTAGTAGTACAGCCCGAGGTGGTCGTCGTGGACGTCCTGGTCCATGTGGGACAGGGTCGTGTCCACCGGGCCGGCGGCGAGCGTGAGCCACGAGGCGGTGGCGGGGTCCCACCGCTGCACACGGGCCTCGGTCCAGTTCTCGCACGGCGGGTCGCCGAGGACCTGGCCGCAGCGCACGGACAGCTCCGGGTACTGGTCCGTGCCGACCCAGGTGCCGGTCCAGCCCGCGGGGCGGGTGTCGGGCAGGGTGACCCGGATCTCCGCCGGGTGGAAGGTGTCCGGGCCCTCGTCCAGGTAGACCCGGTCGGTGGCGGCCACCCGGTACACGTGCTCCTGGCCGTCCGGCAGGGTCGGGCAGAGGATCTCGGTCCCGGCCAGCGAGTCGCCCGTCACGCAGTTCCTGGTCCACACCGTTCCGCCCGTCTCCGGGTCGGTGGTGCCCTGCCAGACGTAGTACTCGATGACGTCGTCGTCGGCCGGCGGGTTCCAGGTGAGCCGGACGCCCATCGGGACGATCTCGGCCGTCAGGTCGGTGACGGGCGCGGGCCGCACGGTGTCGCCCATCGTCGCGGTGACGGGCGCGCTGGCCGCCGAGCGGTGGCCGTGCCGGTCGACGGCCACGATCCGGTACTCGTACGTCGTCTCGGAGGCGCCCGAGCCCTCCACGCAGGTGGCGTACACGACCGGGTGGGGCCAGGTGACGTAGGCCGGGTCGAAGTCGTCGCGGGCGGGGACGGTGTGCGTGGACGGCGGCTGCGGGGCCCCCGTGCCGTTCACCGGTGAGCACCGCTCGACGGTGGTGCTCTCGCCGGTCGCCGGATCCGTCCGCAGGATCTCGTACGTGGGCAGGTGGGCGTCGTCCACGGTCCACGGGTCGGTGCTGCGCCAGGACAGCCGGACCGCGTCGCCCGAGCGGTCCGCGACGAGCTGGTACGGCGCGATGGCCTCGGGGCGGTCCGCCGTCCTCAGCGTGATCCCGGCGGGCGCGGAGGCGTTGCCGACGGCGTCGAACGCGCGCACCGCGTACCGGTATTCGTCGGCGACGGCCGACTGCTGCAACGGCACCACGTCGTTGCGCGTGGTGGCGGCGGTGTCGCCGAGTGCCTTGAGCCAGCCGCCGGTCGCGGGGTCGTGCTGGAGCACCTCGTAGCGGACGGCGTCCGGGTCGGCCTCCCACACCAGGTGCGGAACGCCGGACCGGTACTCGACGCGGGCGTTCGCCGGGACCGCCGGCGGCACCCCGTCGGTGACCTTCAGCGTGGTGGCGGCGGAGTACACCGACCAGTTGCCGGCCGCGTCCCTGGCCCGGCCCCGGTAGGTGGCCTGCGTGCCGTCGGCGGCCCGGCCGCGGTCGCAGAACGCTCCCCTGGCGCCCGTGTAGACGGTGCTCCAGGCCTTGGTCACCGGGTCCTGGCGCTGTGCCTGGTACTCGGCGATGTCGGCCTGGTTCGCGGCGGTGGTGACCAGCTCGGGACCGGCGACCGTGACATCGTCAGCGCACACGTCCATCTCCACGAACGGCGCGGCGGGCGGTGTCCTGTCGACGGTGGTGACGAGCTGGTCGGCGCTGCCGCCGGAGACGTTGCCGGCCTTGTCGACGGCGCGGACCTCGTAGTAGTAGGCGGCGCCCGTCTTCGGCAGGGTGGCGTCGGTGTAGGAGGCCGCCGTGGTGGTGGCGAGCGGGGTGGCGCCGTACGGTGCGCCCTTCAGCCGCCGGTAGACCCGGTAGTTCGCCAGGTCCATCTCCTTGTTGCGGGTCCAGGTGAGCCTGGCCCTGCCGGTGGCGGTGTCGTAGGTGACGGCCGTGCCGGCCGGGGTGAGGGGCCTGACCTTGTCGACGGCGGCGGACGTGCGGGGGGCGTAGGCGAACGTGACGTTCGCGGTGCCGGTCCAGTTGACGTAGTCGACGCGCAGGGTGTGCCTGCCGGACGGGATCGTCACGTTGACCGTCGTGCGGGCGGTCGTCGAGACGTTCTTCCACAGGTCGACCTTGCGCACGCCGTCGAGGTAGACGCGGATGCCGTCCTGGGCGGCGGCGGAGAAGGCGAAGGGGCCGCCCGAGCCGAAGTCACGGGTCAGGCTCCAGCGGACGCCGAAGTTGTTCGACGGAAGGCCGGAGACGGGCGCGCCGTTGCCCCAGCTCTGGTCGACGGCGCTGTCGCAGTCCGTCTTCCTCGGAGTTCCGGAGAACGTGGTGTTCGCGAAGAACTCCCGCTTGAACGCGGGGGACGTGCAACTGGTGGCCGCGGTGGCGGTGGTCGCGGCCACCGTCAGCACACCGCCCGCCGTGGCGAGTACCAGGGCGGTGGCCGTGGTGCGTCTGGCTGAGTTCATTCGGTCCTCTGGTCGGGATCGGGCCCGCCTGCGGGGCGGCCCTCGTGATCACGACGCGTGTCGTCCGGATTTGGTTGTACGAGGGGAAGCGGAATGTGGTGTTGTCATCTCGTTAAGTGGTTTCCCTTGACGCTGGGGGCCGCCGCCGCGTTGGCTTTTCAGTCACATGGGTCGCAAGGGTGCACCCGAGTCCGGAAGCCACCCCCCGGAAGACAGCAGAAGTGAGCTCCTCCATGCGTCGTCGTATCGCCATATCCGTGGCCGCTTGTTCGTTGGCCCTGTCGCTTGCCGGCTGCGGCGTGCTGGGGGCGACGAGCGACGGCGGCGACGCGGCCCCGACCAAGGGCAACGACCTCACGGTGGGGCTGCTGCTGCCGGAGAAGGCGAACACCCGGTACGAGAAGTTCGACTACCCCATCATCCGGGACAAGGTCGCCTCGCTCACGGAGGACCGGGGCAAGGTCGAGTACGCCAACGCCGAGCAGAACGCCGCCAAGCAGGCGCAGCAGATGCAGCAGATGATCGACGCCCGGGTGGACGTCATCCTGCTGGACGCGGTGGACGCGCACGCCATCGCCGCGAGCGTGCAGAAGGCCAAGGACGCGGGCATCCCGGTCATCGCGTACGACCGGCTGGCCGAGGGCCCGATCGACGCGTACATCTCCTTCGACAACGAGCTGGTCGGCGAGGTGCAGGGCCGCAGCCTGCTGGAGGCCATGGGACCGGACGTCGACACGTCCGACAAGATCGTCATGATGAACGGCTCGCCCACCGACCCGAACGCCAAGCAGTTCAAGCAGGGCGCGCTGTCCGAGCTGAACGGCCGGGTGACGATCGCCTCGTCCTTCGACACCAAGGACTGGAAGCCGGAGAACGCCCAGGCCAACATGGCCGAGGCGATCAAGGTGATCGGCGCGGGCAACATCGCCGGCGTCTACTCCGCCAACGACGGTATGGCGGGCGGTGTCATCAAGGCGCTGGAGGCCGCCGGGGTGACGAAGCTGCCGCCCGTCACCGGCCAGGACGCCGAACTGGCCGCCGTGCAGCGGATCGTCGGCGGCGAGCAGTACATGAGCGTCTACAAGTCCTACCCGGCCGAGGCCGAGGCCGCCGCCGAGATGGCCGTCGCCAAGGTGCAGGGCAAGGACATCCAGTTCGACGCCCTCACCCGGGACCGGGTCGACAGCCCCACGAACAAGGGGATCCCGGCGCAGCTGGTGTCCGTGGTCGCGCTGACCCGGGAGAACATCAAGCAGACGGTCGTCTCCGACGGGATCTACAAGATCTCCGAGATCTGCACCGCGGCGTACGCGGAGGCCTGCGCGGAGCTGGGGCTGAAGTAGCCGCACGGGCGGCGCCGGCCGGGCCGCCCGCGGCCGGGGGAGTTCCCGCCGTCCTGGGGTGAACTCCCCTTCCTCCTGCCCGGATCCGGACCGAGCCGGGCGCGCCCCGGAGGGATCGCCGGGGGCGGGCAACGAGCGGTTGCCATCCGTTGTCGGAATGTGACGGAGCGGGGTGGGTGCGAACCCCCGCATACCGATGGTTTCCGGCGGTCACACCGACCGGAGGCGTGTTGCGGAGCAGGTGCGCTCCGCGCATAGTTGCGCTGCGGACGAAGCGGAAACCGGGGGTGGGATGGGCGATGGCCGGGCACGGGACGGACGAGCATCCACACGGTGCTGACCGACTGTGCGAGGCCGGGGATCGGGTGTATTCCCGGGCCGTACGGCGCGGACGTGTGCCACGCCGCGACGCCGAGGCGGTGCCCTGCCTGCTGGAGCTGGCGCTGCTGCACCCCGATCCCGACGACATGGACTGGCTGGTGCCGACCTCCCCGCAGGAGGTCATGACCCGGCTGCTGCGCGCGGTGCACGACGAGATCAGCGCCAGCCAGCGGCGGGTGGGCTCCGCGGTGGCCGCCTTCGAGTGGTACGCGGGCCTGGGCGGTCCCGCCGCGGCCGCCGCGTCCGGCGGGGAGGGCACCGCGGCGATCCGGGTCCTGGACGGCCCGGCACGCATCCAGGCGGCGCTGGACGAGGCGACCGCGGCCTGCACCACCGAGGTGCTGACCGTGCAGCCGGGCGGCATCCGGCGCGAGCACGAGCTGTCCGAGGGCCTGCACCGGGCACTGGCGCTGCGCGGCCGGGGCGTACGGATGCGGGACCTGTACAACCACGTCGCCCGGCACGGGCAGGGCCTGCTCAACTATCTGGAGCTGATGGGCGACGCGGTCGAGGCGCGCACCCTCGACGAGGTGATCGACCGGCTGATCCTGTTCGACCGCACGGTCGCCTTCATCCCCGCCAACGCCGACCGGACGATGGCCCTGGAACTGCGCCACCCCGGGCTGGTCGCGTACCTGGTCACCGTCTTCGAGCGGCTGTGGCGGCTGGCCGTCCCGCTCACCGCGGCCCTCCCCGACACCGGGATCGAGGGCATCTCGCACCGTGAGCAGTCCATCGCGGCCCTGCTCGCCGAGGGCCACCAGGACGCGGTGATCGCCGAGCGGCTCGGCATCAGCGTGCGCACCTGCCGGGCCCACATCGCCCGGCTCTCGGAGACGCTGGGCGCGGCCAGCCGCACCCAGCTCGGCGTACGGATCGCCCAGGTGGGCCTGGACGGCCCCGCACGCGACGCGGGAGCCGCCGCCCCGGGCCGGGAGTCGCCGGGCGTCCGCTGAGGGCGCCCGCGGCCGACGGGCCGCGTCCGGGGCGGGGTGTGACGGGCGTGCCCGGGGCGGGGTGTGGCGGTGTGCCCGGGGCGGGGCGTGACGGGTGTGCCCGGGCCCGGGGCGGGCGGGGCGGGCGTTCACTCCTCCGGGCCGAGGATGCCCGAGCGGCCGATGAGGTAGCCGAGCTGGGCGCGGCTCTCGCTGCCGAGGGTGGCGGCGAGCCGGGCGATGTGCTCGCGGGCGGTGCGGACGTTCATGCCGAGCCGTTCGGCGATCACCGCGTCGGTGTGGCCCTCGACGAGCAGCCCGGCGATGGCGCGCTGACGGGGTGTGATGCCGCCGCGCACCGGCTGTGGGGCGGCCCGCGGGTGCATGGGCGTGGCGAGTCGCCACAGCCGCTCGAAGACGGTCACCAGGTATGCGACGAGGGCCGGGTCGCGGACCTCCAGGGCGTGGCTGCGGTCCTTGCTGGCGGGGACGAACGCGACGGCGCGGTCCACCACGATCAGCCGCTCGGGGAGTTCGTCGAGGGTGCGCACCTCCAGGTCGCCGGTCAGCCGCTCGCAGTAGGCGAGGACGGCCGGGTCGTGCCGGCTGGTGTGCTGGTAGAGGGTGCGCATCCGGCAGCCGCGGGAGAGCACCGCCTGGTCCCGGGGCAGCGCGACCTGGAGCGCGGAGGCGGGGCGCTTGCCGCCGGGCTGGATGGTGAGCAGTTCGCCGTCGGCGTCCGCCAGGGCCTCGCCGATGGCGGTGTTGATGCGTTCCACCCCGCTGAGCGGCCGGATGCCGAAGGCGGTGGTGGTGGCGCCCTCGGGGGTGTCGAGCAGCAGCAGCGGCGCGAACGCCTCGGCGAGCCACGCCTCGTGGCGCCGCCGCCGGGCGATGCCGTCCTCGACGGCGCGCAGCAGCCGCGGCAGGGCCACGGAGGGCGCCGCGGGCCGCAGCCACGCGCCGTCCCGGGTGTCCGGCTGGAGCAGGCCGCGGTCGCGCGCGCAGGGCGCCTGCTCGGCCTCCGCCGCCGGGACGCGGCCGGCCTGGAGCGCCCGGGCGTACAGGGTGAGGCCTGCCTCGCACACCTCTTCCGCCTCGTGGCGGTGTGTCGCGGTCCTCACCGGGCTCCCCTTCCGGTCGCGCCGCCGCTCAGCGGTCCCGGTCCAGGATCCCCGACTGGGCGATGAGGTAGCCGAGCTGGGCGCGGCTGCCGCTGCCGAGGGCGGCGGCGAGCTTGGCGATGTGGGCGCGGCAGGTGCGGACGTTCATGCCGAGGCGGCGGGCGATGGCCTCGTCGACGTGGCCCTCGATGAGCAGTTTGGCGATCGAGCGCTGGACGCCGGTGATGCCCTCCGGGGTGGACTCGTAGGGCACTTCCTCCATCAGCGGTACGGCTCGCTGCCACAGCTGCTCGAAGACCCTGATGAGGTACTGCACCAGTCCGGGGTGCCGCAGTTCCAGGGCGACCTGCCGGTCGTCCTGGGCGGGGATGAAGGCGACGGTGCTGTCGCAGATGATGAGCCGCTCGATCAGCTCCTCCAGGGTGCGGATCTCGACCTTGGCGCCGGCCATGCCCTCCATGTACGCGAAGGTGCTCTGGCTGTGCCGCACGGTGTGCTGGTAGAGGGTGCGCACCGATATGCCGCGCTCGATCAGGGGTTTGCTGCGTTTGAGGGCCTGGCTGAGGATGTGTTCCGGCCTGCTGCCGCCGGGTTGCACGGTGAGCACCTCGGTGCGGGCCTCGGCGATCGCCACGTCCAGGGCCGCGTGGATCCGGTCGATGCCCTCCAGGACGGTGATGGCGTGAGTGGCGGCCGGTTGCTGGGCACTGATGGCGAGGAAGGGCTGGAAGGTGTCCGTGAGGTCGACGGTGAGCCGCCGGCGGTCCTGTATCTCGCGTTCCAGGGGCTGGAGTTGCTGGGCGAGCACGATGGACGGGGGAACGGGGCGCAGCCAGTTCGCGTCATCGGGGTCGGGGTGCAGGAGGGCGAATTCAAGCAGGCAGGGAGCGGGCTTGACCTCGTCGCGGGCTATTCGCCCGGAGCTGAGGGCGGCGGCGTAGAGCCGCGATCCTTCGGCGCACAGCTCAGTTATGCCGTGAGGATGTGTCGGGTTTGTGCTCTTCGGTGACAAATCTCCACCCCCCAGGGTCCTGAACGTGCAGGAACATGATGCATCTCCCTGGTGGCATTGACGTGCCTGAATGAGCCATCGTCTTGTTTCGCGGGGGAGAGGAAGCCATCAAGTGAGGACGAAGCCGACCATGAATAAGAGAATGCTTCGCTCGGTGCTTGCTACTGCCGTCGTTGCTCTGGCGCTGGCCTTCGGTGCGGCCGGTCCTCTCGACGTCGGCTGGCGGACTGCTGCCCAGGTGGAGAGCGCGGCGGCCGTGACCGGGGACGTCGGCTGGTCCGTCGAGGCGTCGCCCGGCGACGTCGGCTGGAGCGTCGTGGCCGGCGGCGAGGACGTCGGCTGGTCGGAGCCGGCGGGCGCGGACGCATGACCACCCCACCCGACGACCGGTCCTTCCGGCGCGAGATGGCCACCGCGTACCGTTCCGGCTGGCACTTCATCGACCTGGCCACCGCCATCCCCCACAACGGTGACTCCCTCATGGTCACCGTGTTCGGTGAGCCGGTCGTCGTCACCCGGGACGAGGACGGAGACGTACGGGCGTACCGGTGCCTGCGCCGCCCCCGGGGCGCGCCGCAGCCCGTACGGTGTGCCATCCGGTACGGAATGATCTTTGTCAACCTCGACCAGCGCGACCACCGGTTGGCGGAGCCGGAGACCCCGGACCCCATGACCATCTCGGCCACCCCCCGCAGTGCCTGACGCGATTCCCCCGTCGTAAAAGATCGCTCAGGTACTTCCCCCCCGCAGCGGCGTCACCGTGACCTGAACACGGTGACGCCGCTGCAGTTTCCGGTGGTCTGCGCGGGTTTCGGTGTGATCGGCGTTGGCTGAAATCCATAGGTTCACGGGGCCCGCTGTCCACAGTCTGGGCGCCGGTGGGGCCACCAGCCCGGGCGATCCCGGGCGCTCCCGCCGGATTCCCGGCGGGCCGCGGCGGCCGTTTCAGCGGATCCGGCTGCCCATGGCCCGGGTCAGCTCGATCTCGACGACCACCCGGGCCGGGTTCGGCCCCGGTGTCCGCCCGTAGCGCTCGGCGTAGCGCCGTACCGCCTCGGCCACCCGCTCCGGGTCGTCGCGCACGAACGCCCGGCCCTCCAGTGTCGCCCACCGCGGGCCGTCCACCTGGCAGACGGCCACCCGCGCCCCCTCCGGCCCGGCGGCGAGCACATGGCGCACCTTCCTGCTCGACCTGCTCGCGATCACCCGGGCGAGCCGCGCCCCCGGGTCGTAGGTCACCCCGACGGGCACGACGTGCGGGCTGCCGTCCGGGCGCAGGGTGGTCAGCGTGCACAGGTGCCGTTCACGCCAGAAGCTGAGGTATCGCGGGTCCGGGGCACCCGGGTCCGTGGAGTGTGTGGCCATGGTCCGGAACCTAGTCGATACCGGCCGTATCCCCCGGCCGTAGCCCTCCCTCTCTCGCCTTGAGTGGAATAGACTCAACTTTGTGTACGTTGCCCACGTCAGTATGGGATGACGGGCTGACGCCAGGAGGAGAACGCGAACGTGGACGCCGAGCTGACCAACCGGAGCCGGGACGCCATCAACGCGGCCGGCAACCGGGCCGTGACCGAGGGCCACCCCGACCTCACCCCGGCCCACCTGCTGCTGGCTCTGCTCCAGGGGCAGGACAACGAGAACATCACCGACCTGCTCACCGCGGTCGAGGCCGACCAGGCCGCCGTGCGCGCCGGAGCGGAGAAGATCCTCGCCGGGCTGCCCAGCGTGACCGGGTCGACCGTCGCGCCGCCGCAGCCCAACCGCGAGCTGCTCGCCGTCATCGCCGACGCGCAGGCGCGGGCCCGCGAGCTGGGCGACGAGTACCTGTCCACCGAGCACCTGCTGCTCGGCCTCGCCGCCAAGGGCGGCCAGGTCGCCGACCTGCTCACCGGGCAGGGCGCGAGCGCGGGGAAGCTCCAGGAGGCCTTCCGGCGGGCCCGCGGCGGGCGCCGGGTGACCGGCCCGGACCCCGAGGGCCAGTACAAGGCCCTGGAGAAGTTCGGCACGGACTTCACCGCCGCCGCCCGCGAGGGCAAGCTCGACCCGGTCATCGGCCGGGACACCGAGATCCGGCGGGTCGTCCAGGTGCTGTCCCGCCGCACCAAGAACAACCCCGTCCTCATCGGCGAGCCCGGCGTCGGCAAGACCGCCGTCGTCGAGGGGCTGGCCCAGCGGATCGTGAAGGGGGACGTGCCCGAGTCGCTGAAGGACAAGCGGCTGGTCGCACTGGACCTGGGCGCGATGGTCGCGGGCGCCAAGTACCGCGGCGAGTTCGAGGAGCGGCTGAAGACCGTCCTGGCGGAGATCAAGGACTCCGACGGGCAGATCATCACCTTCATCGACGAGCTGCACACCGTCGTCGGCGCGGGCGCCGGCGGCGACTCCGCGATGGACGCGGGCAACATGCTCAAGCCGATGCTGGCGCGCGGCGAGCTGCGCATGGTCGGCGCCACCACCCTCGACGAGTACCGCGAGCGCATCGAGAAGGACCCCGCGCTGGAGCGGCGCTTCCAGCAGGTGCTGGTCACCGAGCCGAGCGTGGAGGACACCATCGCGATCCTGCGCGGGCTCAAGGGCCGCTACGAGGCCCACCACAAGGTGCAGATCGCCGACAGCGCCCTGGTCGCCGCCGCCACCCTCTCCGACCGGTACATCACCTCCCGCTTCCTGCCCGACAAGGCCATCGACCTGGTCGACGAGTCGGCCTCCCGGCTGCGCATGGAGATCGACTCCTCGCCCGTCGAGATCGACGAGCTCCAGCGCGCCGTCGACCGGCTGAGGATGGAGGAGCTGGCGCTGAGCCGGGAGACCGACGAGGCATCCCGCGAACGCCTGGAGAAGCTGCGCCGTGACCTCGCCGACAAGGAGGAGGAGCTGCGCGGCCTGACCGCCCGCTGGGAGAAGGAGAAGCAGTCCCTCAACCGGGTCGGTGAGCTGAAGGAGAAGCTGGACGAGCTGCGCGGGCAGGCGGAACGCGCCCAGCGGGACGGCGACTTCGACACCGCGTCCAAGCTGCTCTACGGCGAGATCCCGGCCCTGGAGCGCGACCTGGAGGCCGCCTCCGAGGCCGAGGAGGAGGCGGCGAAGGACACCATGGTCAAGGAGGAGGTCGGTTCCGACGACATCGCGGACGTCGTCGCCTCCTGGACCGGGATCCCGGCCGGGCGGCTGCTGGAGGGCGAGACGCAGAAGCTGCTGCGCATGGAGGACGAGCTGGGCAAGCGGCTGATCGGCCAGACGGAGGCGGTGCGCGCGGTGTCGGACGCCGTACGGCGCTCCCGGGCCGGGATCGCCGACCCCGACCGCCCCACCGGTTCCTTCCTCTTCCTGGGCCCGACGGGCGTCGGCAAGACCGAGCTGGCCAAGGCGCTCGCGGACTTCCTCTTCGACGACGAGCGGGCCATGGTCCGCATCGACATGTCGGAGTACGGCGAGAAGCACAGCGTGGCCCGGCTGGTCGGCGCGCCCCCCGGCTACGTCGGCTACGAGGAGGGCGGCCAGCTCACCGAGGCGGTCCGCCGCCGCCCGTACTCCGTGGTGCTGCTGGACGAGGTGGAGAAGGCCCACCCCGAGGTCTTCGACATCCTGCTCCAGGTGCTGGACGACGGCCGGCTCACGGACGGGCAGGGCCGCACGGTCGACTTCCGCAACACCATCCTGGTGCTGACCTCCAACCTGGGCAGCCAGTTCCTGGTCGACCCGCTCCGCACCGAGACGGAGAAGAAGGAACAGGTCCTGGAGGTGGTCCGGGCCTCCTTCAAGCCGGAGTTCCTCAACCGCCTGGACGACCTGGTGGTCTTCTCGGCCCTCACCAAGGACGAGCTGGCCCGGATCGCCCGGCTCCAGGTCGACCGCCTGGCCAAGCGGCTCGCCGAGCGCCGGCTCACCCTGGAGGTCACCGAGGAGGCGCTGGCCTGGCTCGCCGACGAGGGCAACGACCCGGCCTACGGCGCCCGCCCGCTGCGCCGCCTGGTCCAGACGGCGATCGGTGACCGCCTCGCCCGGGAGATCCTGTCCGGCGAGGTCAAGGACGGCGACACGGTCCGCGTCGACGCCTTCGGCGACGGCCTGATCGTCGGCCCGGCCACTCCGGACCCGGCGGACCTGGGCAAGACGCTCTGACCGGCCGCCGCGGTCCGCGTGTGACCGCCGCGGGTCCCCGCCCGCCCCGCTCGGCACCGTGGGACCCGGGCCCGGCGCCCCAGCCTGGCCCGGGTCCCGCGGGGAACGCGGAGAAGCGCACCGCCGCTGTTCACCGGCTCTGCCCCGACCGGCTGGATCATGTCAGCCGACGGCTGACAGGCGGTGCCGGGGCTTGCCACCCCCCGCCCCGCATGGGGGAGGATGGCGGAATCCGTACGAAGGGAAATTCACGGTGAGCATCGACCCGTCCTCGATTCCGAACTTCGGGGGCCAGCCCCAGCCCCAGCCCCAAGGACCGGCGGGCCCCGTCGTCCCGAATCAGGACCTTGTGAAGCAGCTCCTCGACCAGATGGAGCTGAAGTACGTCGTCGACGAGGAAGGCGACCTCGCGGCCCCGTGGGAGCTGTTCCGTACGTACTTCATGTTCCGTGGCGAGGGTGACCAGCAGGTCTTCTCGGTGCGGACGTTCTACGACCGGCCGCACCCGATCGACGACAAGCCGCAGCTGCTGGAGTCCATCGACGACTGGAACCGCCGCACCCTGTGGCCGAAGGTCTACACGCACACCCACGACGACGGCACCGTCCGCCTCATCGGCGAGGCGCAGATGCTGATCGGCCCCGGGGTCAACCTGGAGTTCTTCGTCTCCTCGACGGTGAGCTGGGTGCGGGCGGCCATCGAGTTCGACAGGTGGCTGGTCGAGCAGCTGGGCCTGGAAGAGGAGATCGACGAGGCGGACAAGCCCGGGGACGAGTAGTCCCGCGGTCGCGCCGGAGGACCGGGCGGGCGGTGCCTTCGGTGCCGCCCGCCTTTCCACAGCCTGTGGAACGTCCGGCGGACTCAGCCCGCGAGGGCCTTCAGCCGCCGTACGGCCTCCTCCAGCACCCCGGTCCGCTTGCAGAAGGCGAACCGGACGAACGGCGCGCCCTCCTCCCGGTGGTCGTAGAAGACCGCGTTGGGGATGGCCACCACGCCCGCCCGCTCGGGCAGCGCCCGGCAGAACGCGACACCGTCGCTCTCACCGAGGGGGCGGACGTCGGTGGTGACGAAGTAGGTGCCGGTGGGGCGGAAGACGCCGAAGCCGGCCTCCGCCAGTCCCGCCGCGAGCAGATCCCGCTTGGCGAGCATGTCCGCGCGGAACGCGGCGAAGTACGACTCGGGCAGCGCCAGCGCCTCGGCCACCGCGTACTGGAACGGTCCCGACGCCACATAGGTCAGGTACTGCTTGGCCGACCGCACGGCCGTGACCAGCCCGGGCGCCGCCGTCACCCAGCCGACCTTCCAGCCGGTGAACGAGAAGGTCTTGCCCGCGCTGCCGATGGTGACCGTGCGCTCCCGCATGCCGGGGAAGGACGCCAGCGGCAGGTGCTCGGCACCGTCGAAGACCAGGTGCTCGTACACCTCGTCGGTCACCACCAGCAGGTCCCGCTCCACCGCCAGCTCCGCCACCGCCGCCAGCTCCGCGCGGGTCAGCACGGTGCCGGTCGGATTGTGCGGGGTGTTGACGAGCAGCAGCCGGGTGCGGTCGGTGACCGCGGCGCGCAGCTCGTCCAGGTCGAGCCGGAACGCGTCGCCGTCCGGCCGCAGCGTCACCGGCACCCGCCGCCCGCCCGCCATCGCGATGCAGGCCGCGTACGAGTCGTAGTACGGCTCCAGCGCCACCACCTCGTCGCCGGGCTCCAGCAGCGCCAGCAGCGCGGCGGCGATCGCCTCGGTCGCGCCGGCCGTGACCAGCACCTCGGTGTCCGGGTCGAAGGCCAGGCCGTAGCGGCGCTCCTGGTGGGCGGCGATCGCGGTGCGCAGCTCGGGGACGCCCGGGCCCGGCGGGTACTGGTTGCCGCGCCCGTCGCGCAGCGCCCGTACCGCCGCCTCCCGGATCTCCTCGGGGCCGTCGGTGTCGGGGAAGCCCTGGCCCAGGTTGATCGCCCCGGTCCGCACGGCCAGCGCGGACATCTCGGCGAAGATCGTCGTCCCGAACTCTGCGAGGCTGCGGTTGAGGAACGGGCGCTCGGTGGAGGTCATGCCCGTCATCCTGCGCCGAAGCTCTGGACTTCCTCAACTCTGCTTTGACCGTCACGGGCGGCGGGCATCCCCCGGTCACGCACCACGCGAGGCGCCCACGGGGGGCCGCTTCGGGGGAACGGAAAGGAGGGTGACGCCATGGTCATCGGCATCATCCTGGCGGTCGTGGCCGTCGTCATCGGAGTGGGCGTGCTGGCGAGCCGCGGCGCCCGGCGGACGGCGGCGCGGGGGCCGGTGCGGTCGGGGGGCCGCGGGGGGGCGTACGGCGGCAGCACCCACAACAGCGGTGACAGCAGCTGGTGGGTGATCGGCGCGGCGGGCGCGGGCGACAGCGGTTCGTCGTCCTCGGACCCGGGGTCCTCCGACCACAGGTCGGGCGGACACTCCTGCGGGAGCGGTTCGTCGTCGTGCGGCGGCGGCTCGTCGTCGTCCTGCGGAGGCGGGTCCTCCTGCGGCGGCGGCGGTGGCGGCGGATGCGGTGGAGGCAGCTGACACGGGGCAGCCGAGCTCCGACAGGGGGAACCGCATCCCAGGGCGCTCGCCGGAGACGACCGGCGGGCGCCCTGCCGTATGCGCCCCGCGCCGGCGCGCGCGCCGACGTACAGGCGTACGCCTTGGTTGAACAGGTGAGCTGACGAGCCCTCCGAGGGATGGAAACCCTCCGAAGTTGGGTAAAAACGCTGTGGCAGCGCCTCGGTTCATGGTTCCCTCTACCTCACCAACGCAGCCCTCGGACGTCCTCTCGGGCACCCCTTCCTGACCGGGCTGACCAGGCCGACCTCCCGGCGTCGAACTCCCTTTGCGTGCTAGCGGAGCCGATCCATGCTCACGACCCTGAAAACCTCCTACACCGACACGCGCGCGGCCGACCTCGCCTGGGCACTGGGCCGTGAACCGCTGCCCGCCCTCGCCACCCTCGACCTCGAACTGGCGGGCGCCAAGCTCCAGTTGCGCCTGCTCGGCGCCTCCCACCAGGTCCTCCTGGAGGAAGAGCGGGTCAACTGCTCGGAGACGGTGGCGTGCATCCCGGGCAGCAGCACCCCCTTGCCGCTCGGCGTGGCCAAGCGGGTGGGCGACTGGGAGTACGAGTTCGCCGCCCGCGTCGAGGTGCTGTCGCCGGGCTCCTTCGCCGGGCGCGCCCAGGAACTCCTCGCCCTCGTCTCCGACCACCCCAACGGTCTCGCCGGTGTCTTCCCCGGCAGCCCGCACGCCTTCACCGCGATGCTGGCGCAGCGCCACGAGGGCCAGGTGCACTGGCGGACCTGGCACGCCTACCCGCAGGACGGCCAGCTGGTGGCGACCCGGACGCGGGTGGGGACACGGGTGCCGGTGACCGCCTGACGCCGCGGACCACGCCCCGCCCGTCTCAAACCAGATCCACACGTGTGGGTGACGAAGCGCGCCACACCCGTGACGTAACGTCACTGTCGTGATCGATCCGCACGCACCGGCCCGGCCCGGCGCCCCGCCGTCCTGGCGCGGTCCCGCGCGGCTGCCCGTCGGCCCGGGAACCGGGCGGTTCCTGGTCCTCGCGGGCGTCTTCGTGTGCGCGGCCTGCGGGCTCGTCTACGAACTCGAACTGGTGGCGCTGTCCGCGTACGTGACGGGCGACCCGGTCACCCAGACGTCCGTCGTCCTGTCCGTCATGGTCTTCGCGATGGGCATCGGCTCACTGGTCGCGAAGAGACTGCGGCGACGGGCCGCCGCCGGGTTCGCCGTGATCGAGGCGGTGCTCGCGCTGGTCGGCGGCTGCAGCGCGATGGCGCTCCACGCCGTCTTCGCCTGGACCGGCGACTGGGGCGGACCGTGGGCCGCCGGGCCGCGCACGCTCATGGTCGCCTTCTCGCTCGCCATCGGACTGCTGATCGGCGCCGAGATCCCGCTGCTCATGGAGCTGATCCAGCGCATCCGCCGGCAGGACGCGGGCGGCGCGGTGGCGGACCTGTTCGCCGCGGACTACGTCGGCGGACTGGCCGGCGGCCTCGCCTTCCCCTTCCTGCTGCTGCCCCTGATGGGCCAGCTGACCGGCGCGCTGCTCATCGGCGCGGTCAACGCCGTCGCGGGCGGCGCGCTGGTGCTCGGCCTGTTCGGCCGCGACCTCACCCGGCGCGCCCGGCTGGTGCTGCTGGCCGCCAACCTGACCGTGCTCGGCGTGCTCGCCGCGGCCGCCGTCCTCGTCGACGACTTCGAACGGGCCGCGCGCACCGCGGTCTACGGGGCGGACGTCCGGGTCGCGGTGCGCACGGACGTCCAGGAGGTCGTCCTGACCGGCGGCGCCCGCGGCCACCCCCTCGGCCTGTACCTCGACGGACGGCTGCGGGTCAGCGCGTGCGACGGACACCGGTACCACGAGGCGCTGGTCCACCCCGCGATGAACGGCCCGCACGCCCGCGTGCTCGTCCTCGGCGGCGGCGACGGGCTGGCCGCGCGGGAGGTGCTGCGGTTCGCCGGGGTGCGGCGGGTGCGGGTGGTGGAGGCCGACGCGGGCCTGCTGCGGCTCGCCGCCACGGACCCGGCGCTGTCCGACCTCAACGGCCACGCCTACGACGACCCGCGGGTGCGGGTGACGGCCGCGGACGCGTTCCGCTGGCTGCGCGGGGCACCGCACGCGGCGTACGACGTGGTCATCGCCGACCTGCCGGGCCCGGGGCGCGCGGCCGGCGCCCCGCTGTACTCCCAGGAGTTCTACGGTCTGGCCCGGCGTGCCCTGGCCCCGGGCGGCCGGCTGGTGGTGCACGCCGGTCCGGCGGCGGCCCCCCGCCGCCGCGTCCTGTGGACGGTCGACAGCACCCTGCGCGCCGCGGGCCTGCGCACCACGCCCTACCTGGACGCCCGCGACCGGGGCCTCGTCCTCGCCGCCCCCGGCGCCCGCCCGCCGCTCGGGCTGGCCGGCGGCCCCGGCGTCCCGCGCCCGCACACCCTCACCCCGCGGCTGCTGGCCGCCGGGCGGGCCGAGGCGGCGGCCGGCCGGATCCCGGACCTGCCGCCGTCGACGCTCGCGCACCCCCGCTACCGTGGCTGACCGGCATGCGTGAGGGCGGCCCGCCCCGCCTCCCCCGGAGCGGGACGGGCCGCCCATGGCCCTGGCGCTCACCACCGTGGCCGTACCGCTCGGCACCGAGGCCGAGAGCCAGGGCCGGCAGCATCTCGATCCGCTCGCCTGGCTGCTGGCCGACCGCGACACCCTGCCGCTCGCGCTGCGCACCGGGGCGCCGGTCGCCGTCTGCCTCACCGTCGACGCCTCCTGACCTGCTGCGCCGCCCTCGGCCACTGGCCGGTCGTGGACTGCTTCGGTCCCATGCTCGCCGTCTGCACGGTTCGCCTCCTGCCCCCACCCGCGCCGCCGGCCCGTGCGCCGCGCTGTTCGCCGGGGTGGATCCGCGCCGGGCCAGCCGCGCCCAGGCGGTGGTGCCGGCGTACGAGACGGGGCTCGTGACACCGGGCGCGTCGGGCGGGTGACGGACGGCCGCCGGACGGGGTGCGTCCGGGCCGTCACTGGGTAGGCTCCGTCGTCATGGAGCACGAGGTGTTCGTACCGGTACCGGCCGACCGGCTGAAGGCGGCGCTCACGGACCCCGCGCGGGTCGCCCGGGCGGTCCCCGGGCTCCAGCAGGAGGCGGGCGCCGAGCCGGTCGCCGGGCGGCTGAGGCTGCGGGCGGGCGGCACCACCATCACCTACCGGGGCGCCGTTTCCGTCTCCGCGCGCGACGACGGCTCGTACGCCCTCGCCGGCGACGGCACGGAGACCCGCGGCTCCGGCACGGTCGAGCTCGACCTCACCCTCCGCCTGCGCCCCGAGGACGACGGCACGGCTCTCGTCCTCACCGGGACGGTCACCGCGGACGGCCGGATCACCGAGCTGCCGGAGGAGGCGGTGCGGTCCGCCACGACCCGGCTGCTGAACCGGTTCGCGGAGAACCTGGGCGCGCAGGCCGCCCCGGAACCGGCCGCGGAGACCGCGGAGGCGGGCGGTCCGGAGACCGGGAAGGCGGGCGGTCCGGAGACCGGGGAGGCGGCAGCGGCGGAGACCGGGGAGGCGGGCGGTCCGGAGACCGGGGAGACGGCAGCGGCGGGGACCGAGGAGACGGGTGGGCCGGGCGCCGATCACCGTTCCGTCTTCGACGCCGAGGTGCCGCCCCCCTCCCTCGACCCGGACGCCGGCGATCCGGAGGCCGCCGCCGACGGGTGGGACTTCGACGAGTCCGCCGAGCCGCCCGCCGAGGCGGCCCACGCGCGCCGCACGATGATCGGCCGCAGCGCCGAGGAGGTCGACCACGCCCCGCCGCGCGGCCGCTACGCCCCCGTGCCCGCCCCGCAGACCGTCGCCCGGGGCGGCGTGCTGCGCTGGGCGGCGCCCGCGGCGGCGGTGGCCGTGGCGTCGGCGATCGTGGTGGGGCGGGCGCTGCGCCGACGACGTTGAGCCACCGGGGGCCGCCGGCGGGAACGCCCCCTTGAACGGCCCAGTAGGGTCGTCCCGTGAGTAACGAAGACATCACGCTGTCCGCGGGTGACGCGGAGGCGACCCTGGCGCCGGGCAACGGCGGCCGGGTCACGGGACTGCGCGTCGGCGGTACCGAACTGCTCCGCCAGGGCGACCGTTTCGGCTGCTTCCCGATGGTCCCCTGGTGCGGCCGGATCAGGGACGGCCGGTTCCGCGACGGGGCCGCCGTGCACCAGATGCCGCTCAACGCCGGCCCGCACGCCATCCACGGCACGGCCCGCGACGCCGCCTGGACCGTGGCCCGCGCCGCCGCCGACGAGGCGGTCCTCACCTACGACCTGACCGAGCCGTGGCCCTACCGGGGCCGGGTCACCCAGGTGGTCGCGCTGACGCCGGACACGCTGACGCTGACCATGTCGGTCGAGACGTACGAGTCGTCGTTCCCGGCGCAGCTCGGCTGGCACCCGTGGTTCAACCGCACCCTCGGCGGTGCCGGCGTGGAGATCGGCTTCGAGCCCGCCTGGCAGGAGGAGCGCGGCGACGACCACCTGCCCACCGGCAACCGGACCGACCCGCGGCCCGGACCGTGGGACGACTGCTTCGGCATGCCCGACGGCGTCGACGTGACCCTCACCTGGCCCGGCGCACTCCGCTTGAGGGTCACCAGCCCCGAACAGTGGGTCGTCGTCTACGACGAGCAGGAGGCGGCCGTGTGCGTGGAGCCGCAGACCGGTCCGCCGGACGGGCTGAACACCGCGCCGCGCCTGGTCACGCCGCTGGAGCCGCTGGAGGCCACCACGACCTGGAGCTGGACCCGGCTCTAAGCTGTGGGGCATGACGGACGTCGATGAAGCAATGCCGCCGGGCGCACGGGGCGCGCTGCTCGCTCAGATCAAGGACAAGGCCGTGGTGCACGGCAAGGTGACCCTCTCCTCGGGTCTGGAGGCCGACTACTACGTCGACCTGCGCCGCATCACCCTGGACGGCGAGGCCGCGCCGCTGGTCGGCCAGGTGCTGCTGGACCTGACCGCCGGTCTGGAGTTCGACGCGGTCGGCGGCCTGACCATGGGCGCCGACCCGGTCGCCGCCGCCATGCTGCACGCCGCCGCCGCGCGCGGGAAGCGCCTGGACGCCTTCGTGGTCCGCAAGGCCGCCAAGGCGCACGGCCTCCAGCGCCGCGTGGAGGGCCCGGACATCGCCGGCCGCCGCGTCCTGGTCGTCGAGGACACCTCGACCACGGGCGGCTCCCCGCTGACCGCCGTCGAGGCGGTGCGCGAGGCGGGCGCCGAGGTGGTGGCCGTCGCGACGATCGTCGACCGCGCCACCGGCGCCGCGGAGAAGATCCAGGAGGGCGCGGGGGTGCCCTATCTGTACGCCTTCTCCAAGGACGAGCTGGGACTCGACTGACTCCGTCCGCCCCCCGCTGCCCACGGCTCGGACGGCCCCATGGACCTTCCGGCCGAGTCTGGAAAGATGGGGCCGACGATGACGTCGCCCCCATGGTCTAGGTCAGGGCCGTAAACGCACCACACGCCCACCCGCACATACAAGGAGCGGACAGATGCCCATCGCAACCCCCGAGGTCTACAACGAGATGCTCGACCGGGCGAAGGCAGGCAAGTTCGCCTACCCGGCCATCAACGTCACCTCGTCGCAGACCCTGCACGCGGCGCTGCGCGGCTTCGCCGAGGCCGAGAGCGACGGCATCATCCAGATCTCGACGGGCGGCGCCGAGTTCCTGGGCGGCCAGCACAACAAGGACATGGTCACCGGCGCGGTCGCCCTGGCCGAGTTCGCGCACATCGTCGCCGAGAAGTACGACGTGACGGTCGCCCTGCACACCGACCACTGCCCGAAGGACAAGCTCGACGGGTACGTCCGCCCGCTGCTGGCGATCTCCGAGGAGCGCGTCGCGCGCGGTCAGAACCCGCTGTTCCAGTCCCACATGTGGGACGGTTCCGCGGAGACGCTGGCCGACAACCTGGCCATCGGCCAGGAGCTGCTGGCCCGCGCCCAGGCCGCCAGGATCATCCTCGAGGTGGAGATCACCCCCACCGGCGGCGAGGAGGACGGCGTCACCCACGAGATCAACGACGAGCTGTACACCACCGTCGACGACGCGATCCGCACCGCGGAGGCGCTGGGCCTGGGCGAGAAGGGCCGCTACCTGCTGGCCGCGTCCTTCGGCAACGTGCACGGCGTGTACAAGCCGGGCAACGTGGTGCTCCGTCCCGAGCTGCTGAAGGAGCTGAACGAGGGCGTCGCCGCCAAGTACGGCAAGCCGGCCGGCTCGCAGCCGTTCGACTTCGTCTTCCACGGCGGCTCCGGCTCCACCGAGCAGGAGATCCTGACGGCGCTGGAGAACGGCGTGGTCAAGATGAACATCGACACCGACACCCAGTACGCCTTCACGCGTCCGGTCGCCGACCACATGTTCAAGAACTACGACGGCGTCCTGAAGGTCGACGGCGAGGTCGGCTCCAAGAAGACCTACGACCCGCGCACCTGGGGCAAGCTGGCCGAGGCCGGCATGGCGACGCGCGTCGTCGAGGCCTGCCGGAACCTGCGGTCGGCCGGTACGAAGCTGAAGTAACTCCGGACGTTCGTCCGTACGCGTCGAGCCCGGTGCCATCGCACCGGGCTCGCTGTATACCTGGGAGCGTGCCCGACGTCCGGCTGGCCTCCCCGCAGGGCCGGTGGCTGCTGTTCACCACCGTCCTCGGCTCCGGCATGGTCCTGCTGGACTCCACCGTCGTCAATGTCGCCCTGCCGCGCATCGGCCGCGACCTGGACGCGGACCTCGCCGTGCTCCAGTGGACGGTCAACGCGTACATGGTCACGCTGGCCGGGCTGATCCTGCTCGGCGGCGCCCTCGGCGACCGCTTCGGACGGCGGCGGGTCTTCGTGCTCGGCGTGGTGTGGTTCGCCGTGGCCTCGCTGCTGTGCGGGCTCGCCCCGAACGCCGGGGTGCTCGTCGCCGCCCGCGCCCTGCAGGGTGTCGGCGGCGCGCTGCTGACCCCCGGCTCGCTCGCCCTGATCCAGGCGTCGTTCCACCCGGACGACCGGGGCCGGGCGGTCGGCCTGTGGTCCGGTTTCGGCGGCGTCGGCGCGGCCGTCGGGCCGTTCCTGGGCGGCTGGCTGGTGGACGGCCCCGGCTGGCGCTGGGTCTTCCTGGTCAACGTCCCGCTGGCCCTGCTGTGCGTGCCGGTCGCGCTGCGGCACGTGCCGGAATCCTCCGAGGGGGTCGCGCACGGCCGGTTCGACGTGCTGGGCGCCGCGCTCGGCGCGCTGGCGCTGGCCCTGGTGACATACGCCCTGATCGAGGCCCACGCGGGGACCTGGGCGGTCGGGCTCGCGGCGGGCGCGGGCCTGCTCGCCGCCGTGGCGTTCGTGGCCGTGGAGCGGCGGCGGCCGGACCCGATGATGCCGCCGGACGTCTTCGCCTCCCGCCAGTTCACCGCGGTCAACCTGGTCACCCTGTGCGTGTACGCGGCCTTCGGCGGCTTCTTCTTCCTCGCCGTCCTCCAGCTCCAGGTCGTCTCCGGCTACTCGGCGCTCGGCGCGGGTACGGCCCTGCTGCCCACGACGGTGCTGATGCTGCTGTTCTCCGCCCGCTCCGGGGAGCTGGCGGAGCGGATCGGCCCGCGGCTGCCGCTGACCGTGGGCCCGCTGCTGTGCGCGGCGGGCATGCTGCTGATGGTGCGGGCCGGGCCGGACGCCTCGTACGCCGCCGACGTGCTGCCCGCGCTGCTGGTGCTGGGCCTCGGCATGGTCACCCTGGTGGCCCCGCTGACCGCGACCGTGCTCGGTTCCGTCGACACCGCGCGGGCGGGCCTGGCCAGCGGCATCAACAACGCGGCGGCGCGGGCCGCGGGCCTGGTCGCGGTGGCCGCGCTGCCGCTGCTCGCCGGGATGGGGCCGCAGGCGTACCGCTCGGCGGACGCCTTCGACGCGGCGTTCGGCCGGTCGATGCTGTGGTGCGCGGGCGTGCTGGTGGCGGGGGCGGTGCTGGCCTGGGCGACCGTACGGCGGCCCGCGCCGGACTGCGGGCACCCGGAGTGCCGCACCCACTGCGGTGTGACCGCCCCGCCGCTGGAGGGCCACCGGCCGGCCGCACCGCCCGGTGACAGACTGAACCCATGAGCATTCACGAGAACCTGCTCGGGGGCCCGCCCCCGACCCACCTCCCCGACGACCCGGAGCCGCGCGAGCTGCTGGCGGGCGGCACCCCGGCCGCCGAGGTCGCCGCGAAGTACCCCACCTCGTCGCTCGCCTGGGCCCGCCTGGCCGACGAGGCGTTCGAGCGGGGCAGCACGGTGGAGTCGTACGCCTACGCCCGTACCGGCTACCACCGCGGCCTGGACGCGCTGCGCCGCAACGGCTGGAAGGGCCACGGCCCGGTGCCCTGGGAGCACGAGCCGAACCGCGGCTTCCTGCGCGCCCTGCACGCCCTCGCCCGCGCCGCGCAGGCGATCGGCGAGCAGGAGGAGTACGAGCGCTGCTCGCAGTTCCTGAAGGACTCCTCGCCGACGGCGGCGCAGACGCTGGGCTAGCCCCAGGGCCCGCGAGGTTCGAACATGCGTGCGTGGGGCCCGTCCGTGATCGGGCGGGCCTTGCGATGTCGCGGCGACTTGCGCAGGATGCGGGTGGGGACCGGGGCCCCCGTGCCGGTAACGGCAGGGGCGGACCGCTACCCGGAGCAACAACAGGAGACAGCGATGTCCCACGAGGCTCAGGAAACCCACGAGCCCGAGACCCCGCATCTCGACTTCCAGGGGACCACCCCGTACGAGGACTACGTCAAGGCGGACGTCCTCACCCACCTCCAGCACACCCTCTCCGACGATCCCGGAGAGATGGTCTTCCTGGTCACCACCCAGGTCATGGAGCTGTGGTTCACGGTCGTCGTGCACGAGTGGGAGACGGCCGCGCAGGCCCTGCGCCAGGACGACGTGCCGGTGGCGATCGCCGCGCTGAAACGGTCCGTACGGGAGCTGGAGGCGCTGAACGCCTCCTGGAAGCCGCTGGGCCAGCTCACGCCCGCGCAGTTCAACTCGTACCGCAGCGCCCTGGGCGAGGGGTCCGGCTTCCAGTCCGCGATGTACCGCCGGATGGAGTTCCTGCTCGGCGAGAAGTCCGCGTCCATGCTGGTCCCGCACCGCGGCTCGCCCCGCGTCCACGCGGAGCTGGAGAAGGCGCTGCACGAGCCGAGCCTGTACGACGAGGTGCTGCGCCTGCTGGCCCGCCGCGGCCACCCGATCCCCGGGTCCGTCCTGCGGCGGGACGTCTCGCGGCGCTACGAGCCGTCGGACGAGGTGGAGGCGGTCTGGGCCGCGATCTACTCCGGAGACGAGCGTGACGAGCTCGCCCGGCTCGGCGAGGCGCTCAGCGATGTCGCCGAACTGGTGTGGCGCTGGCGCAACGACCACCTGGTGGCCACCCGCAGGGCCATGGGCGCCAAGCCCGGAACGGGCGGCTCCGCCGGAGTGGCGTGGCTGGAGAAGCGGGCCCGGAAGAACGTCTTCCCCGAGCTGTGGACGGCGAGGTCCTATGTCTGAGACCACGGCACCGCCCGCATCGGCCGAACTGGCGGCGCGGGCCCGGAAGCTGGACGCGGCGGACGAACTCGCGGGCAAGAGAGCCGAGTTCGTGCTCGACGAGGTGATCTACCTCGACGGCAACTCGCTCGGCGCGCTGCCCGCCGCCGTCCCCGGCCGGATGGCCGACGTGATCACCCGGCAGTGGGGCGAACTGCGCATCCGCTCCTGGGACGAGAGCGGCTGGTGGACGGCGCCCGAGCGGATCGGGGACCGCATCGCGCCGCTGATCGGGGCGGCCCCCGGACAGGTGGTGGTCGGTGACTCCACCAGCGTCAACGTGTTCAAGGCGCTGGTCGCGGCGGTCCGGATGGCCGGGGACGGCCGGGACGAGATCGTCGTGGACGCCACGACGTTCCCCACCGACGGCTACATCGCCCGGTCCGCGGCCCGCATGACCGGCTGCACGCTGCGGCCCGTGACCCCGGCCGAGGTGCCGGACGTGCTCGGGCCGCGCACGGCGGTCGTCCTGCTCAACCACGCGGACTACCGCACGGGCCGCCTGCACGACCTGCCGTCGCTCACCTCCGCCGTGCACGCGGCGGGCGCGCTGGCCGTCTGGGACCTGTGCCACACCGCGGGCGCCCTGCCGGTCGGCGTCGACGAGCACGGGGTGGACCTGGCGGTCGGCTGCACCTACAAGTACCTGAACGGCGGCCCCGGTTCACCGGCCTACCTGTATGTGCGCCGGGACCTCCAGGACCGCTTCGACTCCCCGCTGCCCGGCTGGAACTCGCACGTGGAGCCCTTCGGCATGCACGGCGACTACGAGCCGGCGCGCGGCGCGCCGCGGGGCCGGGTCGGAACGCCGGACATCCTGTCGATGCTCGCGCTGGAGGCGGCCCTGGAGGTCTGGGACGGGGTGTCCGTCGAGGCGGTGCGGGCGAAGTCGCTGGCCCTGACGGACTTCTTCCTGGAGTGCGTCGCGGAGTACGTGGAGCCCGGCCGGGTCGAGTCCCTGACCCCGGCCGCGCACGAGGAGCGCGGCAGCCAGGTGGCCCTGTGCTGCGACGACGCCGGTGACGTGATGAAACGCCTGATCGAGCGGGGTGTCGTCGGCGACTTCCGCCCCCCGAACCTCCTGCGCTTCGGCTTCACACCGCTGTACGTCGGCTTCGCGGACGTGGAACGCGCGGCACGGGTGCTGGGGGAGGTGGTGGGCTAGCGGGCATTGCGGGGGGCGCCTCCCCGGGGCGTCTCATGGGGCGTCTCTCCTGGAAGGGGCGTCCTCCCGGGGGCGCCTCCTGGGAGGGCGTCCCCCCCCGGGGGGGCTCACTCCGTGACGAACACCCCCGCCGCCGCCGCGGCATGGGCGGCCCGTGCGGCCCGTTCCGCGGCGGCGGCGTCGGGGACCGACCCCGAGGTCAGCAGCCCGTAGTACAGCGGCGCGGACACCGCGCGCACGACCGCCCGGGCGTCCGTGCCCGCCGGCAGCTCACCGCGTGCCACGCCCTGCTCCACGCACGGCGCCCACTCGGCCACCCGCACCTCGTAGAACCGCCGCAGCGCCCCGGCCGTCCGCTCGTCGCACGCGGCCGCCGCGATCACGGCACGGAACAGCGCGCCCTGGCGCGGGTCGGCCAGCGTCCGCTGGACGAGCGACGCGTTGGCCCGCAGGTCCCCGAGCACCGATCCGGTCTCCTCCCGGGGCGACGACTGCTCGGCCATGTCCGCCAGCAGGTCGGCGACGAGCCCGGTCACCGAGCCCCACCGCCGGTACACGGTCGTCTTGCCGACCTCCGCCCGCCGTGCGACATCCGCCAGATCGAGCCGGTCGAAGCCCTGCTCCGCCAGCACGTCCCCCGCCGCGCGCAGGACCGCGGCACGCACGCGCGCGGTGCGGCCTCCGGGACGTACGGTGCCGGGTTCGGCGGACATGTCGGCCTCCTTCGTACGCGCGGGCCCCGGTGCGGGCCCCCGCGGGTCGCCCTCCGGGTCACCCGTCAGGGTAACGAAACGGCAGGACCGTTTACCTCTCACCGAGCGTGACATCCCCATGTCCCCGCACGTCACCGGCCTGGTACCGTCCCGGCCAACGGCCTGACGCACCACCCGGTCCGCCCCCACACGTTTCATCGCTGAGAGGTTGGAGCATGACGGACGACGTCGCGGCGGCACGGGCCGCCGCCGAGGAGAAGTCGGCCTTCTCGCACCCGCCCGTCGACCCCGACGCGACCGCGGCCTACGGCGGCCACCCCGACCAGGTGATCGACTTCTACGCCCCGCACACCCCCGGGCCCGCCGGTCCCGACTCCTCCGCCCCGCTGGTCGTCGTCCTGCACGGAGGCGCCTGGCGCGCCCCGTACGACCGGCGGCACATCAGCCCGTTCGCCGGCTTCCTGGCCCGCAGGGGATTCGCGGTGGCGAGCGTGGAGTACCGGCGGGGAGCCGTGGCGGCGGCAGCCGGGGAACAGCCCGTCGCGGGCCGCTGGCCCGACACCTTCGACGACGTCGCCGCCGCGCTCGACGCCCTCCCCGCGCTCGTCTCCGAGGCCCTCCCGCAGGCCGACGCCCAGCGGACGGTGCTCACCGGGCACTCCGCCGGCGGGCACCTCGCGCTGTGGGCCGCCGCCCGCCACGTCCTGCCCGCCGGTGCCCCCTGGCGCACCGGCCACCCCGCCCCGCTGCGCGGAGTGGTCGCCCTCGCGCCGATCGCCGACTTCGCGGCTGCGGACGAGCTGGACGTGTGCGGCGGGGCGGCACGCCAGCTCCTCGGCGGGAAGGACCTGTTCGCCGAACGGCGGCCGTACGCCGACCCGGCGCTGCTGCTGCCGACGGGCATCGCGACGACCCTGGTGCAGGGCCGCGCCGACCTGGACGTCCCGCAGGCGGTCGCCGAGTCGTACGCGGACGCGGCGGCGAAGGCCGGCGAGGTGGCCGGGCTGACCCTGCTGGAGGACGTCGGCCACTTCCCGCTGATCGACCCGGCGGCGGACGCGTGCGCGGTGGTGGCGGAGGAGATCGCACAGCTGGCGTGGTGAGGCCGCGGACCCGGGGGAGGGGCGGTGGCCGCTCGGGGGGACGGCCGGTCCCGTCATACCCGTCATACCTGAGAGCTACGGCCGTGAACACCTCTGCGGCGTGACGCGGGCGACGGCTCCCGCTCCGTAACTTCCCGGTCCAGGAAGCCCGATGCACGGGCGGACCGGGAGGGAAGCGAAGCATGGAGCCGACCGCAGTGCCAGCGCCCGACGCCACCGGCGGCCCGCCGGGGGAGCGCCGCACGCCCCGCCGGCTGCGCTCCCTGCTGGCCCTCCTCGTCACCGCCTGCGTGGTCCTGCCGCTGTCCGCCGCCGCCCGCCCCCGCATCCCCGCCCCGGCACCGGCCGACCTCCCCCGGGTCACCGCGACCACCCTGGAAGCGGCCTACGCGGCCAACCGCGCCAACGCCGCGCGGGCCGCCCGGATGGCGCGGGCCCACGGCGACCGGCACCGCGCGGCGGCGGACCGCGCCCTGGCCGCCCCGTCCCGCCGGCTCCTCGCCTTCGACGGCCGCGGCGCCGGACTGGTCACCGAGGTCTTCGGCGACCTCGCCCACGCCGACCACGTCGCCGTCCTGGTCCCCGGCTCCGACACGACCCTCGACACCTACGGCCGCTTCCACGCGGCCGCGACCGCCCTGCACCGCCAGCTCGCCGGGCGGGCCGCCCGGTCCACCCGCGTGGCGGTCGTCGCCTGGCTCGGGTACGAGACGCCCGGCACGGTCAGCACCACCGTCCTCACCACCGGCCGCGCCGACGAAGCCGCGCCCCGGCTGGGCGAGTTCGTCCGCCTGCTGCGCACCCTCACCGGACCGAGCGCCCACCTGTCGCTGCTGTGCCACTCCTACGGCTCGGTCGTCTGCGCCCGCTCCGCCGCCCGGGGCGCGCCCGTCGCCGACCTCGTCCTCCTCGGCAGCCCCGGCACCGGCGCCGGCTCCGCGGCCGCGCTGCGCACCACGGCGCGGATCTGGGCGGCCCGCGGCGGCACCGACTGGGTCGCGGACGTCCCGCACGTCGACGCCGGCCTGTTCGGCACGACCGTCGGCTTCGGCGCCGACCCGGTGTCCCCGGCGTTCGGCGCCCGCGTCTTCGCCGCCGGCGACGGCGGGCACAGCGACTACTTCACGCCGGGCTCGGTCTGTCTGGCCAACCTCGCCCGGATCGTGCTCGGCGACGCCTCGGAGGTGACCCGTGCGTGAGCCGATGCGCCGGCTCCTGGAGTCCGCCGCGCGCCTCGACGCGGCCACCCCCGCCTCCCGGGACCGCGCGGCCGACGGGCTGCGCGCCCTCGCCATCCTCGGTGTCGTCGTCGGCCACTGGCTGGTGACCGCCCTGGTCGCCGACGGCGGCACCCTGCGCACCGACAGCCCGCTGCGGCACCTGCCCGCGCTGGCCACGGTCTCCTGGCTGTTCCAGACGCTCGCCGTGTTCTTCCTGGTCGGCGGCGAGGCCGCGGCTCGCGGCCTGGCCTCGTCCCGGGCCCGCGGGGAGAGCTACGGACAGTGGCTGAGCGCCCGCCTCACCCGGCTGTTCGCCCCGGTGGGCGCCCTCGTGGCCCTGTGGACGGCGGCCACCGCGGCCCTCCTGCTGACCGGTGCCGACCCGGCCACGGTGCGCACCCTGGTGAAACTGGCGCTGTCCCCGCTGTGGTTCCTGGTGGCCTTCGCCGCGCTGACCGCGGCCACCCCGCTGCTCACGCGCGTGAACCCGCTGTGGCCGCTGGCCGTCGTCCTCCATGTGGACCTCGTGCGCTTCGGCCTGGGCGGCCCCGCCTGGCTCGGCTGGACCAACCTGGTGGCGGGCTGGCTGGTGCCCTACACGCTGGGCGTGGCCTGGAGCCGGGGCGCACCGGAGCGGCGGCGGGCCGGGTGGATCCTGCTGGGCGGCGGGGTGGCGGTGACGGCGGCGCTGGTCGCCTGGGCGGGTTATCCGGCGTCGATGGTCGGGGTGCCGGGCGCCGCGGTGTCCAATCTGAACCCGCCGACGCTGGCCGCCGTCACCTTCGGCGTGGCCCAGTGCGGTCTGGCCCTGCTGCTGCGCGAACCCCTGCGCCGCGTGCTGCGCCGGCCGGTCGCCTGGGCCGCGGTGGCCCTGGTCAACCTCTCCGCCATGACGATCTTCCTCTGGCACCAGACCGCCCTGATGGCCACCACGGCCGCCGCCCTCCTCGCCGGCCGGCTCCCCGGCCTGCACACCGTCCCCGGCCACTACGGCTGGGCCGCCCAGCGGCTGCTGTGGCTGCCGGTGTTCGTCCTCGCGCTGGGCATGTGCTGGATCGCCTTCCGCCACCGGGAGCAGCGCGCCGGAGGGGCCGGGCACCGCGCGTCCCGGGTGGTCCGCGTCCAGCGCGACCCGCGGGAGCCGGAAGCGGAGGCGGCTCGCCGTGCCTAGAGTTGATCACGTGACGGAGACGGGGAGGGACCGGCACCCGGAGGGGAGCCGGCCGGGGGACTGGCTGCGCGTACTGCGCGCCGACCTGTGGACCTTCCGCGCGGACCCCCTGCCCCCCTTCCTGTGGCTGCGCTGGCTGCCGCACGGTCTGGTCTGCCTGGCCGGCGTGATCGTGCTGGGCACCAGCGCGTCCCTGCTGGACGACACCTACGGCCAGAACGCCCAGTACGCGCTGCTGATGTCGGCCGGGCAGGGCGCGGCCGTGGTGCTGGCCCTGTGGCGGCCGGTACCGGCGTGGCTGCTGTCCACGGCGGTCTCCGTGGCCATCGCCCTGGCCGCCCGGTCCCAGCTGATCTCGGGGCAGAGCGCGCCGGACGCCGCCTGGCCGTGGGCCGCGCCCGGCGTGGCGGCGCACTCCCTGGTGCTGCTGCTGCTCGCCCTGCGGGTGCCGACCCGGGTGGCCTTCGAGGCGCTGGCCGTGACGGCGCTCGCCACCTATCTCGTCCAGGGCGTCATCGGCGCCTCCCGCTACGCGGGCACCGGCGTGGTGGCGGTGTCCGTGTTCACGGTCGTCGTCCTGCTCGGCGTGGCCCTGCGCGGACGCCGCGAGGCGCGGGACGAACTCGGCCGGCAGACCACCATCACCGCCGAGGAACGCGCCCGCCGCACCGTCCTGGAGGAGCGCAGCAGGATCGCGCGCGAGCTGCACGACGTCGTCGCCCACCACATGTCGGTGATCTCCATCCAGGCGCAGGTCGCGCCGCACCTGGTGGACGACCCCTCCGACGAGCTGAAGGAGAACCTGGCGGGCATCCGGCAGAACGCGCTGGAGGCGCTGACCGAACTGCGCCGCGTCCTCGGCGTGCTGCGTTCCGAGAACCCCGAGGACCCCTACGGGCTGGGCGAGTCCGGCGCCGGTGCCGCCCCGGACGCCCCGCAGCCCACCCTGGACCGCCTGGACGCCCTCATCGAGAACACCAGGGCCGCCGGGCTGTGCGTCACCGCGGACGTCCGGGGCGAGCCCCGCCGCCCGTACCCGCCCGGGGTGGAGCTGTCGGCGTACCGGATCGTGCAGGAGGCGCTCAGCAACGCCCTGCGGCACGCCCCCGGTTCCGACGTCCGCGTCCGGGTCGGCCACGTGCCCGAGGGTCTGCTCCTGGAGATCACCAACAGCCGTCCGGAGCGGGCCGTGCCGTCCTCCCCGGGAGCCGGGCACGGGCTGCTCGGCATGCGCGAGCGCGCGGCGATGCTGGGCGGCTACGTCCGCGCGCGGCCGGCCCCGCACGGCGGGTTCGGCGTCGTCGCGTTCCTGCCCCGGGACGGCGTCGCCCGCGACCCCCTGGACGAGGACGTCCAGGGCCCGCCGGGAGCGGAGTACACCGTTCCCGAGCCCCCGACAGGAGAAGGAATCCCATGACGAGCGGCACGATCCGCGTACTCATCGCCGACGACCAGCAGATGGTCCGGCAGGGCTTCACCGTGCTGCTCAACACCCAGCCGGACATCGAGGTCGTCGGCCAGGCGGTGGACGGCCTGGACGCGGTCGCCAAGGTCGCCGAACTCGGCCCCGACGTGGTGCTGATGGACATCCGCATGCCGGAGCTGGGCGGCATCGAGGCCACCCGCCGCGTCACCGCGTCGACGCAGCGCACCCGCGTGCTGGTGCTGACCACCTTCGACCTCGACGAGTACGTCTACGAGGCACTGCGGGCCGGTGCCTCCGGGTTCCTGCTGAAGGACGCCTCCGCGGACCAGCTCGCCGAGGCGGTGCGGGTGGTGGCCGCGGGGGACGCGCTGCTCGCGCCCGGCATCACCCGGCGGCTGATCGCCGAGTTCTCCCGCCTGGACGGCGCGCCCCGCGCCCCGCTCAAGGAGCGCGTCGCGGACCTCACCGAGCGGGAGACGGAGGTCCTGGCGCTGATCGCGCGGGGCCTGTCCAACGCGGAGATCGCCCGCCACCTCGTCGTCGCGGAACAGACCGTGAAGACCCATGTCAGCCGGATCCTGGTGAAGCTGGGCCTGCGGGACCGGACGCAGGCGGCGGTGTTCGCGTACGAGTCGGGGCTGGTGCGGCCGACGGGCTACTGAACCGGCCCCGCCGGAAGCGCCGGGGCGACCACGTAGTACCTGAGACGGATGCCGCAGAACCCCTCTCGCTGGTGACGACCGCGGCCCCCGCCCCGGCCTAACGTTTCGGACGTGACCGAGACGCCCCAGACGCACACGCCGCCCCCGCCGAACGGCACGGGCACCGCGGATCCCGCGTTCGCCCCGTACAAGCCGCGCAGCCCCGAGTACCGGCTGGCCGCCGACGCCCTGCGCGGCCTGCGGCAGGACCTGTTCACCGACGCCTTCGCGTACCGCCCGCTGCCCCGCAGGGCCGTGGACGGCCCGGTGGTCCGGCGGCTGGGCGGCCGGTTCCGGGAGTACGCCTCCTGGACCCCGCACGCACTGATCGCCGCGGCCGCCTTCCTGGCGCTGCTGGTGTCCTCGACGACCCACGGCGGCGGGAACCTGGGACTGCTCGTCGGCCTGCTCACCCTCGCCCCCGTGGTGCTGACCATGGTCCGCCCGGTCCTCGCGTTCTGGGCGTCGCTGGTCGCGACCCTGATCGCCACCGTCCTCGACGGCAGCTACAGCGACTGGCCCTGGCCGCCCGGCGCCTTCTTCGCCCACCTGGTGGTGCTGGCGGTCGTCGCGATCCGCACCCGGCCGCGCACCGCGGCGTGGATATGGGCCCTGACCGCGGTGTACGGCTTCTTCGCCGAGAGCCTCTTCGGCTGGAACCACTACACCGCCAACACGGCGCCCATGCTGGTGGTCTCCGCGCTGCTCCTGCTCGCCATCACGGTCTGGCACATCCGCCGGGAGGCCGAGCAGGAGGTGACCGCGCAGCAGACGGTGACGGCGGTCGAACGGTCGAGGCGCACCCTCCTGGAGGAGCGCACCACCATCGCCCGCGAGCTGCACGACGTCGTCGCCCACCACATGTCGGTCGTCGCCATCCAGGCCGAGGCCGCTCCCTACCGGGTGGAGAACCCGCCGCCGGAGCTGGAGCGCGCCTTCGCGACCATCCGGGAGAACGCGGTGGCCGCCCTCACCGAGCTGCGCCGCGTGCTCGGCGTGGTCCGCGCCGAGGACTACGAGGCCCCGGACGCCCCCCAGCCCACCCTCGCCGACCTCGACGCGCTGCTCGCCAATGTGCGCGACGCGGGCCTCGACGCCGGCAGGACGGTGACCGGCGCGGTGCGCGAACTGCCGCAGGGCGTGGAGCTGTCGGCGTACCGGATCGTGCAGGAGGCGCTGAGCAACACCCTCAGGCACGCGCCCGGCGCGAGCGCCCGCGTGGAGATCGGCTACGTCCTCGGGGGCCTGGGCGTGCGCATAGTCAACGGGCCGCCGCCCGAGCCGTCCCTCGTCAAACCCTCGCCGGGCGCGGGCCACGGCATCACCGGGATGCGCGAGCGGGTCTCCATGCTGAACGGCGAGATGACGGCGGGCCCCACGGACGAGGGAGGGTACGAGGTGACGGTCTTCCTGCCCGTCCCGGCGACGAGCGAGGATGACGCATGACCATCCGCGTGCTGATCGCGGACGACCAGATGATGGTGCGCGAGGGCTTCTCGGTCCTGCTGAACGCGATGCCGGACATCGAGGTCGCCGGCGAGGCGGTGAACGGCCGGGAGGCCGTCGCGAAGGTCCGCGAACTCGCGCCGGACGTGGTGCTCATGGACATCCGCATGCCCGAGCTGAACGGCATCGAGGCGACCCGGGAGATCGTCGCCGCGGACGGGGCGGCGAAGGTGCTGGTGCTGACCACCTTCGACCTCGACGAGTACGTCTACCAGGCGCTGCGCGCGGGAGCCTCCGGGTTCCTGCTGAAGGACGCCTCCGCCCGCCGGCTGGCCGAGGGGGTGCGGGTGGTGGCGTCCGGCGAGGCGCTGCTCGCCCCTTCGGTCACGAGGCGGCTCATCACCGAGTTCGCCAAGCTGTCCGAGGTCCCGAAGCTGCTGCCGCAGGCACAGGAGGCGTACGGCGACCTGACCGACCGGGAGACGGAGGTGCTGGTGCTCATCGCGCACGGCCTGTCCAACGCGGAGATCGCGTCGCGGCTCGTGGTCGCCGAGTCCACGATCAAGACGCACGTGAGCCGCATCCTGGTGAAGCTGGGCCTCAGGGACCGGACGCAGGCGGCGGTGTTCGCGTACGAGGCGAGACTGGTCACCCCGGGATGAGCGGCCCCTGGTCAGCGCGGGGTGCGCCGGGCTAGCGTCCGGTCATGGCAGCCTTCGACCCGTGGGACCCGGCGTTCCTCGCCGACCCGTACCCCGCCTACGCCGAGCTGCGTGCCCGGGGCCGCGTGCACCACTACGAGCCCACGGACCAGTGGCTGGTACCGCACCACGCGGACGTCTCGGCGCTGCTGCGGGACCGCCGGCTGGGGCGGACGTACCTGCACCGTTTCCGCCACGAGGACTTCGGGCGCACCCCGCCCCCGCCGGAGCACGAGCCGTTCCACACCCTCAACGACCACGGCATGCTGGACCTGGAGCCGCCGGACCACACCCGGATCCGGCGCCTGGTGTCCAAGGCGTTCACCCCGCGCACGGTCGAGCGGCTGGCTCCCTACGTGGAGGCGCTGGCCGGGGAGCTGGTCGGCGGGCTGGTGCGGCGCGGCGGCGGTGATCTGCTCACCGAGGTCGCCGAACCGCTGCCGGTGGCGGTGATCGCCGAGATGCTGGGCGTCCCCGAGTCCGACCGCGCGCCGTTGCGCCCCTGGTCGGCGCAGATCTGCGGGATGTACGAGCTGAACCCGTCCGAGGAGACGGCGGCCGGGGCGGTCCGGGCGTCGGTGGAGTTCTCGGACTACCTGCGCGACCTGATCGCCGAGCGCCGCAAGGAGCCGGGTGACGACCTGATCTCCGGGCTGATCGCCGCCCACGACGAGGGCGACCGGCTCACCGAGCAGGAGATGATCTCGACCTGCGTGCTGCTGCTGAACGCGGGCCACGAGGCGACGGTGAACGCCACGGTCAACGGCTGGTGGGCGCTGTTCCGCAACCCGGACCAGCTGGCGGCGCTGCGCGCGGACCACTCCCTCGTCCCGTCCGCGGTCGAGGAGCTGATGCGCTACGACACCCCGCTCCAGCTCTTCGAGCGCTGGGTGCTGGACGACATCGAGATCGACGGGACGACGATCCCGCGCGGCGCCGAACTCGCCCTCCTCTTCGGTTCCGCCAACCACGACCCGGCGGTCTTCACCGATCCGGGCCGGCTCGACCTCGCCCGCGCGGAGAACCCGCACATCTCCTTCAGCGCCGGAATCCACTACTGCATCGGCGCCCCGCTGGCCCGTCTCGAACTGGCCGCGTCCATGAGGGCCCTGCTGGAGCGGGCCCCCACCCTGACCCTGGCCGCTGAGCCGCGGCGCAAGCCGAACTTCGTGATCCGGGGCCTGGAGGGCCTGACCGTGGAGATCCGCTAGCGACCGGGCTCCGCGGGCACGCGCCCGGCGGGACGCTCCCGGGGAGACGCGCCCCACGGCCCGGCGGTGGTTCACCGCTCGCGGGGGCGCTCATCGGGTCACGCCCGCCGCGGCTCCTGCCCCGACGTGGGCAGCGTGAGCCCCAGGCCGCCCTCGAAGACCGTCCACGTCCGCCGCCGGACCGGGCCCGCCACCACCGCGTCGGCCCGGTACCGGAAGTCCGCTCCGGACACCGTGACCCGGCGCCCGGTCCCCAGGAGGGGTGCCGCCGCGGCGCCGACCGACAGGGGGCGCACCCTGACGGTGGCCGAGCCGGAGCCGTCGGGCGTGACCGACACCGCCTCCAGCGGCTGGTCGAGGTCCACCAGCGTCTCGCCGTCCACCTCCACGCGCAGCCGGGCGGGCCCGGTCGCGGCCGGGAGCGCGGCGGTCGTCACGCGGGCCGGACGCGCCGGCACCAGGGTCCGGACCAGCGACTGGCAGGTCCGCAGCCACGGCCGGCTCACGGCGGTGGCCCCCTCCGGCGCCCGGTGCCCGGCGGCGGTGAGCGGCGGGATGCCCACCGCGCCGACCACCACCCCGTCGCTGTCGTCGACGAGCAGGTCCAGCCGCCGCTCGGCCCCCTCCAGGACGGCCCGAGCCGCCGCGACCGTACCCGTCGGCACGCCGAGGGAGCGGGCCAGCGACAGCACCCCGGACCCCGCCCCCACCGGCACCACGGACAGCACACATCCGGCCAGCTCCCGCTGCCGGTGCAGCAGGGACACGGCGCGCACCAGCGCGCGGTCGTCGCCGACCACCACCGGCCGGCGCGAGCCGCGCCGGGCCAGCATCCGGGCGAATTCCTCCGGACCGTCCGGGAGGCACACCTTGGTGGCGGCACCCGCTCCGAGCACGTCTTTCGCGATGCGCACGGACTCCGGGTCCACTCGCCGGGCGACCGGATCGATGATCACCAACAGCCGCTCGGACGTCGCGGAAGTCGCCACCTCGGTCATGCCTCGCTTCCTCGGGTAGCATCTTTGTGCAAGAGCCCCTTGCGCTATTGCGCCAGGGGCTTCGTCTATTCCGGGGCATCCGGTCCGACGGGTTGCGGCCAACGAAGGTCGCCGGTGTATCACCCGCACACGCGTGGTGTACACCCCTTGACCTTGGACATGCCCCGCCCGGAAGGGGTGTACGCGCGTGCCCGCACTTGTGCTGCTCGGTGCTCAGTGGGGTGACGAAGGCAAGGGAAAGGCGACGGACCTGCTCGGTGGTTCCGTCGACTATGTGGTGCGCTACCAGGGCGGCAACAACGCCGGCCACACGGTAGTCGTGGGTGACCAGAAGTACGCCCTCCACCTGCTCCCTTCCGGAATCCTGTCCCCCGGCTGCACGCCGGTCATCGGTAACGGTGTCGTAGTCGACCCGTCGGTCCTGCTCTCCGAGCTGAGCGGGCTGAACGAGCGCGGCGTCGACACGTCGAAGCTCCTGATCAGCGGTAACGCGCACATCATCACGCCGTACAACGTGACCGTCGACAAGGTGACGGAACGCTTCCTCGGCAAGCGCAAGATCGGCACGACCGGCCGCGGCATCGGCCCGACCTACGCGGACAAGATCAACCGCGTGGGCATCCGGGTCCAGGACCTGTACGACGAGTCGATCCTCCAGCAGAAGGTCGAGGCGGCGCTCGACGTCAAGAACCAGCTGCTGACCAAGCTCTACAACCGCCGCGCGATCGCCGTCGAGCAGGTCGTCGAGGAGCTGCTGGGCTACGCCGAGCAGATCAAGCCGTACGTCGCCGACACGGTGCTGGTCCTCAACCAGGCGCTGGACGAGGACAAGGTCGTGCTCTTCGAGGGCGGCCAGGGCACCCTGCTGGACATCGACCACGGCACGTACCCGTTCGTGACCTCGTCGAACCCGACCGCGGGCGGCGCCTGCACCGGCGCCGGCGTGGGCCCGACCCGGATCAGCCGCGTCATCGGCATCCTCAAGGCGTACACGACCCGCGTCGGCGCCGGCCCGTTCCCCACCGAGCTGTTCGACGAGGACGGCGAGGCGCTGCGCCGGATCGGCGGCGAGCGGGGCGTGACCACCGGCCGGGACCGTCGCTGCGGCTGGTTCGACGCGGTGATCGCCCGGTACGCGACCCGGGTCAACGGCCTGACCGACTTCTTCCTCACCAAGCTGGACGTGCTCACCGGCTGGGAGCAGATCCCGGTCTGCGTCGCCTACGAGATCGACGGCAAGCGCGTCGAGGAGCTGCCGTACTCGCAGACCGACTTCCACCACGCGAAGCCGGTCTACGAGATGCTGCCGGGCTGGAGCGAGGACATCAGCAAGGCGAAGTCCTTCTCCGACCTGCCGAAGAACGCCCAGGCGTACGTGAAGGCGCTGGAGGAGATGTCCGGCGCCCCGATCTCCGCGATCGGCGTGGGCCCGGGCCGGGACGAGACGATCGAGATCAACTCGTTCATCTGATCCGCTCCCACAGCGGCCCCCGCTGGGCACCGCCCGTGCGTCACAGCACGGACGGTGCCCAGCGCCTTTACGGCATTTCGGACATAGGGTGAGGGGTGTACGCCTGCGTCGACCGCAGAGCCGGGACCGGCAGAAGAAGGTGAGTGCGATGCGCGTACTGCTCAAGGTATGCATGGACACGGAGAAGGCCAACGAGGCCATCCGGAGCGGCACCCTGCCGAAGCTGCTCCAGGAGACGGTGGAGCAGCTCAAGCCCGAGGCGGCCTACTTCACCTCCGACCACGGCAAGCGCACCGCCTTCCTGGTCTTCGACATGCAGGACAGCTATCTGATGCCGGTGATCAGTGAGCCGTTCTTCATGCAGCTCGGCGCGGAGATCACGTACACGCCGGTCATGAACCTGGAGGACGTGCAGAAGGGCCTCTCCCAGCTGAACCGCTGAACCGCCGGGCGGCTGAACCGCGAACCGCCGCCGGGCCGCCGGGGCCCGGTCAGCTGAAGACGATCATCGACCCCTGTGCCAGGCTCCGCGTCGCCGCCGCGTGCAGCCCCAGCCAGACGTGCCGTTCCCGCGCGAACGGGCTGGGGTCGTACGGTGCGGGCACCGCCGGTTCCTCCAACTCGGTGGGCCCGGGCGGGGGTTGCGGGGCCGCCGGGGGGTTGGCCGGGTCGATGCCGAGGGCGGGGGCGACGTGCTCCAGTTCGCGCAGCAGGGACTGGGAGGAGCCCAGCGGGCCGCCGCCCGCGAGGAGTTCGTCGTTGGAGAGGGGGTGCGGGAAGTCGACCGGGACGTAGGCGCCCGCGTGGTCGTAGTGCCAGACCAGGTGTGACTGCTGGGCCGTCGTCTCGAACATCTCCAGCAACTGCTCGTAGTCGCCGCCCAGTTCGTCGACGGGTGTCACCGGCAGCCCGCACACCTGGAGCAGGTAGGCCCGGCGCAGGAAGTGCAGCGCGTCGTAGTCGAAGCCGGCGACCGGGGCGACCTCGCCGGACAGGCCCGGCATGTACTGGTACACCGGCACCGGCGGCAGCCCGGCCTCGGCGAGCGCCTTGTCGTATTGCGCGAGTTCCTCGGCGAACGGGTTGTCCGGCGCGTGGCACAACACGTCGACGAGCGGGACCAGCCACAGGTCACAGGCCAAAAGAGGGCTCCTCGGGTAGGGGCGCGCGAGGTGTGGTCAGGGAAGCGTAATGGGTGGGGGCCGCACGGGTCCCCTCCCGTACCGGCCCTATACCCACCTGGGCCGTCGATGGTCCCGCGCACCGCCGTCGGCTCCCCGTCGGCTCCCCGTCAACTTCCCGTCGGCCGCTCCGTCAGCCGCTCCATCAGGGCGAGCGAGTGCGCGTTGTAGGCCCCGATGAGGTCCCGCGCGCGGTCGGTGTCGCGGCGGACCAGGGCGTCCATCAGCTCGGTGTGCCCGGCCCACAGCTGCCCGCGCAGATCGTCGAGGCGGCGCAGGTGGGGCACGGCGCACACCCACGACTGCACCCGCAGCCGGTGCAGGAAGTCGGAGAGGTAGGGGTTGCCGAACAGGCCGCTCAGCTCGCGCCAGAAGCGCAGGTCGTAGCCGATGAGCACGGTGAGGTCACCGGCGGTGGCGGCGCGCTGCGCCTCCTCGCCGCGCCGGCGCACGCCCGCGAGCGCGGCCGCCGTCCGGGGGTCCTCGGGGTCGCGGAAGCCGCGGTGGCCGTCGCCGAGCGCCTGGAACATGCCGTCGGTGACGAGGCTGCGCGCCTCGACCAGGCCGCGGAAGTCGGCCAGGGAGTACTCACGGACGTGGAAACCGCGGTGCTGGTCGGCCTCCAGCAGGCCCTGCGCGGACAGGTCGACCAGCGCCTCGCGCACCGGGGTCGCGGAGACGCCGTACTGGTCGGCGATCTCCTTGACCGTGAACGCCTGCCCCGGCTGGAGCCGCCCGGCCAGCACCTCGTCCCGCAACGCGTCCGCGATCTGCTGCCGCAGGGTGCTACGGGTCACAGCGCCGCTGCCGCTGGTGCCGGGCATGGTGGGGGGGACTCCCTCGTACGTTCGGATGGCGTGCACCAGTGTGCACGGATGTGCCTACGAGCACGCCACCCTACGCGCTCCCCCCACCGGGGGCGCGGCCCTTACGCCACGTACTCGTCCGCCACCGCGAGCGCCGCGTCCAGCGCCGCCAGGCCCTCCTTCAGCTCGGCCTCGGTGACGTTGCACGGCGGGACGACATGGGTGCGGTTCATGTTGATGAAGGGCCAGATGCCGTGCGCCTTGGCGGCGGCGCCGAACGCGGCCATCGGGGCGTTGGCCTCACCGGCCGCGTTGTACGGCACCAGCGGCTCGCGGGTCTCCCGGTCCTTCACCAGTTCGAGGGCCCAGAACATGCCGACGCCGCGTACCTCGCCGACGCTCGGGTGCCGCTCGGCCAGCTCGCGCAGCGCGGGCCCGACGACCTCGGTGCCGAGCCGCGCGGCGTGTTCGACGATGCCCTCCTCGGCCATGACCTCGATCGTCGCGACGGCGGCGGCGCAGGCCAGGGGGTGCCCGGAGTAGGTGAGGCCGCCCGGGTAGGGCCGCTCGGCGAAGGTCTCGGCGATGGCGCCGGAGATGGCGACGCCGCCCAGCGGGACGTATCCGCTGTTCACGCCCTTGGCGAAGGTCATCAGGTCGGGGGTGACGTCGAACAGGCCGGCCGCGAACCATTCGCCGGTCCGCCCGAAGCCGGCCATGACCTCGTCGAGGATGAACACGATGCCGTACTTGTCGCAGATCTCCCGCACCCCGGCGAGGTAGCCGGGCGGCGGCACCATGATCCCGGCCGTGCCGGGGATGGTCTCCAGCACGACCGCGGCCACGGTCTGCGGGCCCTCGAAGGCGATCGTCGTCTCCAGGTGCTCCAGCGCCCGGGCGCACTCCTGCTCCTCGGTCTCGGCGTAGAAGCGGGAGCGGTAGAGGAAGGGCGCCCAGAAGTGCACGACTCCGGCCGCGGCGCCGTCGGAGGCCCAGCGGCGCGGGTCACCGGTGATGTTGACCGCCTGCTGGGTGCCGCCGTGGTACGAGCGGTACGCGGAGAGCACCTTGGGGCGGCCCGTGTGCAGCCGGGCCATGCGCACCGCGTGCTCGACGGCGTCGGCGCCGCCGTTGGTGAAGAAGATCTTGTCCAGGTCCCCGGGGGTGCGCTCGGCGATCAGCCGGGCCGCCTCGGAGCGCGCCTCGACGGCGAACGCGGGCGCGAAGGTGGTCATCCTCGCGGCCTGTTCCTGGATCGCGGCGACGACCTTGGGGTGCTGGTAGCCGATGTTGGTGTAGACGAGGCCGCTGGTGAAGTCGAGGTAGCGCTTGCCGTCGTAGTCCCAGAAGTACGACCCCTCGGCGCCGGCGACGGCGAGCGGGTCGATGAGCGCTTGCGCGGACCAGGAGTGGAAGACGTGCGCGCGGTCCGCGGCCTTCACGGCGGCGCCGGTCCGGGGGTCGGGATGAGGGGTCATGCGGCCGAGCGTAGATGTCCGCGATGCGGACGCGGTATCGGCGTCCTGTCTGCGGTCGGCGGGTTTCCGCGACAGGTTGTCGACGCCGGGGGCCTGCCGGGCGGTCCCGCGAGGGCGCACCGGCCGGACATCGAAGAGTATTGACAGCGTGCTGTCGAAATGACAGTCTTCTGTCATTGAGGGTTCCATCGGGATCCCGCCGGAGGAGGAACCATGCGCCGCAAGCCCGTCCACCTCGCCGTCTACGACACCCTCGCCGACTGGGAGCCCGGTCACGCCACCGCCCACCTCGTCCGCGCCGGGTACGAGATCCGCACCGTCGGCCCCACCACCGCCCCCGTCCGCACTCTCGGCGGCCTGCGCGTCCAGCCCGATCTCGCCCTCGGCGACGTCCGGCCCGAGGACAGCTCGCTGCTGATCCTCCCGGGCGCCGACCTCTGGGACACCGGCGACGACCTCGCCCCCTTCGCCCGCACGGCACGCGCCTTCCTCGCCGCCGGCGTCCCCGTCGCCGCGATCTGCGGCGCCACCGCCGGACTCGCCCGCGAGGGCCTGCTCGACGACCGCGCCCACACCAGCGCCGTCCCCTTCTACCTGGCCGCCACCGGCTACCGCGGCGGGGAGCGGTACGTGGACGCCGACGCGGTCACCGACGGCGGGCTGATCACCGCGGGCCCCACCGAGCCGGTCGCCTTCGCCCGGGAGGTCCTCGGCCTGCTCGGCGTCCACGAGGGCGAGGTGCTGAACGCCTGGTACCGCCTCTTCCACGACTCCGACGTCGAGGCGTACGCCGTCCTGGAGAAGGCGGGGGCGCTGTGAGCCGCGAGCGGCAGGACCTGTTCAGCCGGAGCGCGGTCGGCGTGTTCCGGCTGAACGGCCAGTTCCTCTCCGTCGCCGAGGACCTGGCCGGGCCCGCCGGGCTGACCGCCGCCCGGTGGCAGGTGCTCGGCGCGGTGCTGCGCGAACCGCTGCCGGTGGCGGGGATCGCCCGCGCCATGGGCATCACCCGGCAGAGCGTCCAGCGCATCGCCGACCTGCTGGTGGCCCGGGGCCTCGCCGAGTACCGGCCCAACCCCGCCCACCGCCGTGCCAAGCTCCTCGCGCCGACCGAGGAGGGCCGGGCCGCGATCGGCCGGATCGCCCCGGGCCACGCCGCCTACGCCGACCGGCTCGCCGAGGCGTTCGGCGAGGCGGAACTCGCCGCGGCGGTGGCCGCCCTGGAACGGCTGTCGAAGGTGCTGGACGGACTGGGACCGCCGTCGGCCGCACCGGTCGCCCCACCTGTTACGGAACCGTAGAGGGCACCCCGCACGACTGCCCCGGGGGCCGCACTATTCTCGGCCTGTTGCTCACCTAGGGGGAGGCGGCGGGGATGGAGAGACTGGGGGCCGGAGACCCCGAGCGCGTCGGCGGGTACCGGCTGCTGGGGCGGCTCGGCGCCGGCGGTATGGGGCAGGTCTACCTGGCCCGGTCGGAGCGCGGGCGGACCGTCGCCGTGAAGCTGGTCCGCGAGGAGCTGGCCGCGCAGGAGGAGTTCCGGGGGCGGTTCCGGCAGGAGGTGCAGGCCGCGCGGCGGGTCGGCGGCCACTGGACCGCACCCGTGCTCGACGCCGACACCGAGGCCGCCGTGCCCTGGGTCGCCACCGGGTACGTCGCCGGACCCAGCCTCCAGCAGGTCGTCGGCCACGACCACGGGCCGCTGCCCGAACGCTCGGTGCGCATCCTCGCCGCCGGGCTCGCCCACGCCCTGAAGGACATCCACGCGGCGGGGATCGTCCACCGCGACCTGAAGCCGTCCAACGTCCTGCTGACCATCGACGGCCCCCGCGTCATCGACTTCGGCATCGCGCGCGCCCTGGAGACCGTCACCGACGGCGGGCTCACCCGTACCGGCGCCCTCGTCGGCTCGCCCGGCTTCATGGCACCCGAGCAGGTGCGCGGCGACCGCATCACCCCCGCCTGCGACGTCTTCTGCCTCGGCTCCGTCCTCGCCTACGCCGCCACCGGCACCCTGCCCTTCGGCGGCGCCGACAGCGGCGTGCACGCCCTGATGTTCCGCATCGCCCAGGAGGAGCCCGTCCTGGAACGGGTCCCCGAGGGCATCGCCGACCTGGTCCGCGACTGCCTGCGCAAGGACCCCGCCGCCCGCCCGACCCTCGAGGACGTCCTGGAGCGCACCGGCGCGCAGGACACCGTCTCCGACGGCCGCGCCCTCGACCCCTGGCTGCCCAGCGCGCTGGTCGCCCAGCTCGGCCGCCACGCGGTACGGCTGCTGGACACGGAGAACCCGCGGACGCCGGGGGCCCGGCCCGAGCACACGGCGGCGGAGGAGCCCGGCGGCGCGCCCGCGTCCGCCGGGACCGCGGCCCCGGGCGGACCGCTCGGCGCGGCGGGCGCGGGAGCGTCCGCGCCCCCGAACCACCTCCCGGCCATGACCGCCGGCCGCCCGGCCACCCCGGGCCCGCCCGCCCCCGGCCCGCAGCCCACGCCCCCGGCCGCCCCGCCGCCCGCCCACCCCGCCTACGACGCCCCGCAGGCCCCGCCCGCCCCGGCCGGGCCGCTCCCGCAGCCGTACGGCTCCCGGCAGGGCTACGGCCACCCGCAGCCGCCGCACCAGGCCCACCCCGCGCCGCCGCACCAGGCCCACCCCGCGTCGCCGCACCAGGCCCACCCGGGGGCGCCGTACCAGGCGCCGTACGACGGCCGCCCCGCGTCGCCGCCGCACGGCTACGGCGGTCACCCCCCGGCCCCCGGCCCCTACGGAGGTCCGGCCCCGCACCCCGCCCCCCACGGTGGTCCCGGACCGGACCCGCACCCCGCCCCCTACGGCGGCGGTCTCGGCGCCACCCCGCCCTACGGGCCCGCCCCGTACGGGACCCCGACGCACGCACCGTCCCCGGAACCCGCCCGCAGGAGCGGCCGGGCCACCGCGCTGCTCGTCGCCGTCGCCGTGGTCGTCGCGCTGGCGGCGGGCGGCACGGTGTACGCGCTGATGAACGGTGACGGCGGCACCGAGGCGTCCCCGTCACCGACGTCCGCCACCACTCCCACCACGACCGGCGCCCCCACCACGACCGGCGCCCCCACCACGACCGGCGCCCCCACCACCCCCGGCCCCACCTCGCCCGGCCCGTCCCCGTCGCCGTCGGTCTCCTCCTCCTCGCCGGACGGCGCGGTCCCGCCCGGCTACCTCGGCACCTGGACCACCACGATCGACAACGCGAGCGGCACGCACACCCGCACGCTGACGCTCCGGCAGGGCGAGCCCGGCGACACGGTGCTGTCGCTCACCGCCGACGGCGCCGACTACCACTGCGTCTTCGAGGCGGCACTGAGCGGGGAGCCCGCCGCGAACGGCCCGCTGCGGATCGGCCCGTCCACCGTCACGGTCGGCGAGCCGCCCTCGTGCAGCCCCGGAGCGGCCACCGAGATCACCCTGGTCTCCCCGGACACGCTGGAGCGCGTCAACACGAGCACGGGGGAGAAGCTGACGTACACCCGGCAGTGACCGTGGCGCGGCACCCGCGCGGCGCCCGCCCCCGGCGGCTCGTCAGCGCGGCTCCGGGGGCCGCTGCCGGGGCATGTTCGGGCGGGCGGGCCCGGGCGGCATCGGGAACCGGCCGTGCGTGCCCCCGCCGTCCGCCCGCGGCCCCGTCGCGACCGCCGCCTGGAGGCCCAGCGGTGCCGCCCCGGTGCGGAACTCCACCATCCAGTCCGCGGTCTCGGTGCGCACCAGCTCGGTCACGTCCTCGCTGAAGCGCCGCAGCACCCCCAGGCACCGCTCGGCCGCCTCGCTCGCCGTCCCCTCGGCGGGGCCCAGCACCTCGCGCACGCTCTCCGAGGCCCAGTCGAACTGCAGGGCCTGGAGCCGGCGCTGCACCGCCTGCGCGGTGGCGACGTCCCTTATCCACCCCGAGGTGACCCCGAAGAACCGGTCGACCCCCACGCAGGCGACGGCCAGCATCAGCGCGAGGTACCCCCAGGGGGCGGCCCCGCCCAGCACCCCGGTCAGGTCCAGCAGCGGCAGCGAGGCACCCGCCACCGCGCCCGCCGCCGCGCCCGTGCGCAGCGCCCGCGCCGCGCGGCGCTTCCAGACCCGGTCGGTGAGGTACCAGGCCGCCGTGTCCAGTGCGCCGCGCTCCACCCAGCGGTACAGCTCGTCGAGGCGCTGGGCGGGTTCGGCCCAGTCGCCGAGCGGAAACGGCCGCCCGGTCAGATCGCCCGGCCGCAGTCCGGCGGCCCCCTCGTCCCGCCCGTCCTGAGGCGGCCCCTCGGGCTGCATCTCCGGCTGACCCACCCGGCGCTCCCTACTGCTGATGCTGATGGACGCTGACGTGCCCGACCCTTCCTACCGCCCAATGGGTGGCGAAGGTGACCCTTTCATCGCTTTTCCGCCCGGAAGGGGGCCTTGATCAGGTATACGCCCCGAAGTCGACTCACCCGAAAGAGTGCCGGGGCGTTGCCCGTGCGGACCACGTAGGCTCGTGCCAGGCGGAAAAACCCGCCCGACAGCCATACGAAAGCAGGAGCCGATCGTGATTCCCGGTGGTGGCCAGCCCAACATGCAGCAGCTGCTCCAGCAGGCTCAGAAGATGCAGCAGGACCTGGCCCGCGCCCAGGAGGAACTGGCGAACACGGAGGTCGACGGGCAGGCGGGCGGCGGCCTGGTGAAGGCCACGGTCACCGGGTCCGGAGAGCTGCGCGGCCTGGTCATCGACCCCAAGGCGGTGGACCCGGAGGACACGGAGACCCTCGCCGACCTGATCGTCGCGGCGGTCCAGGCGGCCAACGAGAACGCGCAGGCACTCCAGCAGCAGAAGCTCGGTCCGCTCGCCCAGGGGCTGGGCGGCGGCGGCATCCCGGGCCTGCCCTTCTGACCTTCCGGCCCCGGGCCCTGCCTTTCGGAGACCGGCACGGGCCCTCTACCGTACGTATTGAAGGCACCCCAGGAAGGACGGCAGTCCGTTGTACGAAGGCGTGGTCCAGGACCTCATCGACGAGCTGGGTCGGCTGCCCGGCGTGGGTCCCAAGAGCGCCCAGCGGATCGCCTTCCACGTCCTCCAGGCGGAGCCGACGGACGTACGTCGTCTCGCCCAGGCGCTGCTCGAGGTGAAGGCGAAGGTCCGCTTCTGCGCGGTGTGCGGCAACGTCGCGCAGGAGGAGCAGTGCGCGATCTGCCGCGACCCGCGCCGCGACCCGTCGGTGATCTGTGTCGTCGAGGAGCCGAAGGACGTGGTCGCGATCGAGCGCACCCGCGAGTTCCGCGGCCGCTACCACGTCCTGGGCGGGGCGATCAGTCCCATCGAGGGTGTCGGCCCCGACGACCTGCGTATACGAGAACTTCTCGCGCGGTTGGCCGACGGGACGGTCACGGAGCTGATCCTGGCCACCGACCCGAACCTGGAGGGCGAGGCCACGGCGACGTACCTCGCCCGCATGATCAAGCCCATGGGCCTCAAGGTCACCCGCCTGGCCAGCGGCCTCCCGGTGGGCGGTGACCTGGAATACGCGGACGAGGTGACCCTCGGCCGCGCCTTCGAGGGGAGACGACTCCTAGATGTCTGACGCCACGCTGCACTCCACGACGCACGACCCGGACGACTTCGCGGTCCAGATCGCGGACCAGATCGAGAGTTTCCTGGTGGCCGTCACCGAGGTGGCGAAGGGCGACGAGCCGGACTCGGCGGTCCCCTTCCTCCTGCTGGAGGTCTCCCAGCTGCTGCTCGCCGGGGGCCGCCTCGGCGCGCACGAGGACATCCTCCCCGACGAGCGCTACGAGCCCGACCCCGGCCCGGAGCCCGACGTGGACGACCTGCGCGAGAACCTCGCCCGCCTCCTGGAGCCGATCGACGTCTACTCCGAGGTCTTCGACCCGTACGAGCCGCGCAAGGCGCCGGTCCCGGCCCGTATCTCCGACGACCTCACCGACGTCATCACCGACCTGCGCCACGGCATGGCCCACTACCGCGCGGGCCGCACCACGGAAGCCCTGTGGTGGTGGCAGTTCTCCTACTTCTCCAACTGGGGCGGCACCGCGTCCGCGACCCTGCGGGCCCTCCAGTCCGTGGTCGCCCACGTCCGCCTCAACCAGCCCCTGGAGGAGCTGGACGGCCTGGACACCGACCAGGGCCTCGGCGACGACACCCTCGAGTTCGAGGCGGGCCGGGTCATGGAGCAGGAGATCCTGGGCCCGCTGGGCCTCGGCCCGGCCAAGAACTAGCTCCCGGGGACGCCGCGTCGATCACGCACGGCCGGCGGCGTCCTGGTACGGCGGTCGGGACCACGTCACGCGAGACCCGGACCGTCGTGGAGCGCGCCGACCGACGGCCCCTGTGACCCGGGGCACATTGCCGCGTGCCCACATCGCCCCTGGGCATGAGCCCCCTGGTCACGGGCGCCCGGGGGACATCTCACGATGCGATATCGCGGGGGTGGAATTCGGACGCTCGATAGACTGAGCCGACCCGCAGTACACCGTCGTATATGCGGAAAGAACACACATCGAGCGAGGAGCGCACGTGGGCCTTGTCGTGCAGAAGTACGGAGGCTCCTCCGTAGCCGATGCCGAAGGCATCAAGCGCGTCGCCAAGCGGATCGTGGAAGCCAAGAAGAACGGCCACCAGGTGGTCGCCGTGGTTTCCGCGATGGGCGACACGACGGACGAGCTGATCGATCTCGCCGAGCAGGTTTCCCCGATCCCTGCCGGGCGCGAGCTCGACATGCTGCTGACCGCCGGAGAGCGGATCTCCATGGCACTGCTGGCCATGGCGATCAAAAACCTGGGCCACTCCGCCCAGAGCTTCACCGGGAGCCAGGCAGGTGTCATCACCGACTCGGTCCACAACAAAGCGCGGATCATCGATGTCACGCCGGGCCGGATCCGGGACTCGCTGGACGAGGGCAACATCGCCATCGTCGCCGGGTTCCAGGGCGTCAGCCAGGACACCAAGGACATCACCACGCTGGGCCGCGGCGGGTCCGACACCACGGCGGTGGCCCTCGCGGCCGCCCTCGACGCCGAGGTGTGCGAGATCTACACCGACGTCGACGGTGTGTTCACCGCCGACCCGCGGGTGGTGAAGAAGGCCCGGAAGATCGACTGGATCTCGTTCGAGGACATGCTCGAACTGGCCAGCTCCGGGTCCAAGGTGCTGCTCCACCGGTGTGTGGAGTACGCCCGCCGCTACAACATCCCGATCCACGTCCGCTCCAGCTTCAGCGGGCTGCGGGGCACGTGGGTCAGCAGCGAGCCGATCAACCAAGGGGACAAGCAGGTGGAGCAGGCCATCATCTCCGGTGTCGCGCACGACACCTCCGAGGCCAAGATCACGGTCGTCGGTGTGCCCGACAAGCCGGGCGAGGCCGCCGCCATCTTCCGCACGATCGCCGATGCCGAGATCAACATCGACATGGTCGTGCAGAACGTGTCCGCCGCGTCCACCGGACTGACGGACATCTCGTTCACCCTCCCGAAGACCGAGGGCCGCAAGGCCATCGACGCGCTGGAGAAGAACCGCTCCGGCATCGGCTTCGACTCGCTGCGCTACGACGACCAGATCGGCAAGATCTCGCTGGTCGGCGCCGGTATGAAGACCAACCCCGGGGTCACGGCGGCGTTCTTCGAGGCGCTCAGCGACGCGGGCGTCAACATCGAGCTGATCTCGACGTCCGAGATCCGCATCTCGGTGGTCACCCGCGCCGACGACGTCAACGAGGCCGTGCGCGCGGTGCACACCGCCTTCGGGCTGGACTCCGACAGCGACGAGGCCGTCGTCTACGGAGGCACCGGACGATGACCGGCAGACCGACGCTCGCGGTCGTGGGGGCGACCGGGGCCGTCGGCGCGGTCATGCTCCAGATCCTGTCGCAGCACAAGGACATCTGGGGCGAGATCCGACTCGTCGCCTCACCGCGCTCGGCCGGCCGCAAGCTGGCCGTGCGCGGTGAGCAGGTCGAGGTCGTGGCCCTGTCGGAGGAGGCCTTCGACGGGGTCGACATCGCCATGTTCGACGTCCCGGACGAGGTGTCCGCGCAGTGGGCGCCGATCGCCGCCGCCCGGGGCGTGGTGGTCGTCGACAACTCGGGCACCTTCCGGATGGACCCGGAGGTGCCGCTGGTCGTCCCCGAGGTCAACCCGCACGCGGTGCGGCTGCGCCCGCGCGGGATCGTCGCCAACCCGCACTGCACGACCCTGTCGATGATCGTCGCAGTGGGTGCGCTGCACGCCGAGTTCGGGCTGCGCGAGCTGGTGGTGTCGTCGTACCAGGCGGTCAGCGGGGCGGGCCGGGCCGGCGTGGAGACGCTGCGGGCGCAGCTCTCCCTGGTCGCCGGCACGGAGCTGGGCACCAGCCCCGGCGATCTGCGCCGGGCGGTCGGCGACCGGACCGGGCCGTTCCCGGAGCCGGTGGCGCTGAACGTGGTGCCGTGGGCCGGTCACCCGTGTGCGGACGGCTGGTCGTCGGAGGAACTGGCGCTGCGCGACGAGTCCCGCAAGATCCTCGGACTGCCGCGGCTGCCCGTCGCGGTGACCTGCGTCCGGGTCCCGGTGGTCACCGCGCACGCGCTGACCGTGCACGCCCGCTTCGAGGACGAGATCACCGTGGACCGGGCGCGCGAGATCCTGGCCACCGCGCCGGGCGTGGTGCTCTACGACGATCCGGCCGCCGGGGAGTTCCCGACGCCCGCCGACGTGGTGGGCACCGATCCGACGTGGGTGGGACGGGTGCGCCGGGCGCTGGACGACCCGACGGCGCTGGAACTCTTCGTCTGCGGCGACAATCTGCGCAAGGGCGCCGCACTGAACACCGCGCAGATCGCCGAACTGGTGGCCGCGGAATTCTCGTGAGAGCTTCCGCTCACGAGAAAAGTCGCGGCGATGTCCTGATCCGTTTGTAGGATCTGCTCAGAGAATTCCTCCCCGTACTCCGCAACCGCGCGGGGGGCGGGGAGCGTCTATGCGGTCGCCCTTCCGGGGTGTGGGGACCGTGAACGAGGCGTGGGGACGCCCCGTTCCTATGGGACATAGGGGAAGTGCGGGACGCATGACGGCATTCAGGGCGCCGATGGCTGTGCTGCCTGACGCGAGAACGAACGTGACGCTCGGCACGTACAACCCTCCCGGGGGCAGGCACGTCCAACAGGCGTGGCAGAGGTTCTCGACTTCCCCGCGCCGACGCGCGGCACGGCCCTGCGGCCGGTCCGCCGGCCGCTTCACACCCGCATGCCCGGCGCGCCCGGCGGCATGCCGGTGATCGCGCCCATGCCCGCAGCGCGGCCCGCCCGCATCCCCAGCCAGCGTGACGGCGCCGAGTACGCCGAGGAGACCAAGGCGGCCGGCACCACCGTCGACCACCTCACCGAGACGTACCGCGCCCACTACCGCTCCCTGCTGGGCCTCGCCGCCCTCCTCCTCGACGACACCGCCTCCTGCGAGGACGTCGTCCAGGAGGCGTTCATCCGCGTCCACTCCGCGCGCAAGCGGGTCCGCGACCCCGAGAAGACACTCGCCTACCTGCGGCAGACCGTGGTCAACCTGTCCCGCTCGGCGCTGCGCCGCCGCATCCTCGGCCTGAAGCTGCTCTCCAAGCCGATGCCGGACATGGCGAGCGCGGAGGAGGGCGCGTACGACCAGCTGGAACGCGACTCCCTCATCAAGGCGATGAAGGGCCTCCAGCGCCGCCAGCGCGAGGTGCTGGTGCTGCGCTACTTCGCGGACATGACCGAGGCCCAGGTGGCCGAGACCCTCGGCATATCGCTCGGCTCGGTGAAGGCGTACGGCTCCCGCGGCATCGCGGCGCTCCGCGTGGCCATGGAGGCGCCGGCATGACAGGCCCGGAGGAACAGGGGCGCCGCGAGCCGGGCGCCCCGCACGAGCCGCACGCGTCCCGCGACCCGGACGACACGGCGGCGGAGTCCGCCCGCCCGGCGGAACCGACCGGACCCGGCGGCCCGGCCCGCCCGGACGGCTCCGCCGATCCGGCGGAGCCCGCGGAGCCGGTGGCGTCCGCCGAACGGGGCGAGCCGGCGGAGACCGTCGAGCGGGTGGCGTCCGCCGAACGAGCCGAACCGGTGGACACCGTCGAGTCCGCCGAACCGGTGGAGACCGCCGAGCCGGTGGCGTCCGCCGAACGAGCCGAACCGGTGGAGACCGCCGAGCCGGTGGCGTCCGCCGAACGAGGCGAGCCGGTGGAGACCGTCGAGCACGTTGAGACGACCGAGCCGGTGGACACCGTCGAGTCCACCGAACCGGCCGAACCGGCGGAGTCCGCCGCGCCGGTGGGCGTGACGGCGACGGAGCCGGTGGAGCCGGCCGCCGCGACGGAAGGGACGCCGTCCGGGCGCACCGCAGCGCACGAGCAACAGCCGAACCGACCGCACGCTGGGAACGGAACTGTGAACCACGGCCCCGACGAACAGGGCCCCGACGGGCTCGACTCGGACGAGCTGGCACTGCGCAGGCTGCTGCACGGCGCGGTGCAGGACATCGCGCCGCGCGACGGCACCCTGGAACACCTGCGGCGGGCGGTGCCCGCGCGGCGGGCACGCAAGCGGCAGGCCGTCGTCGGCATGGCGGCCGCCGCCCTGTTCGCCGGCACGGCCGTACCCGCCCTGGTGCACGTCTCTGGCGCGACCGGCGGCGACGCCAACCCCTCCATCGCCGGTCACGGCTCCCAGGCCCAGGGCGGCACCAGCCAGGGCAAGAACACCGAGGGCACGGGCGACAAGCCGGGCGGCCCCTCCGGCACGGCGGAGGAGAAGGACAAGGACACCGAGGAGAAGCCGGACAAGGGCGAGGGCGGCGGCACCGACCACGGTTCCGGCGACAGCGCCGACCCGTCGGCGCCCAGCTCGGAATCGGCCGGGCCCTGCACCGCCGACCAGCTCGGCGCCGCCGGCTGGGCCGACGCCCCGGACTCCATGGGGACCGTCTACGGCACCTTCCGGATCACCAACGTCTCCGGCGGAAGCTGCGCGGTCAGTGGCCCCGGCTCGCTGGTCCCGCTCGCCCAGGGCGCCGCCGACCCCGCCAAGATCGGCCAGGCCCCGCACGTCGCGGGCGACCCGGCGGCCGGCCTGCCCGATCCGTCCCTGGAGGTGCCGCAGCTCGTGCTGCTGCCGGGGGCGGCGTACGAGGTGCGGTTCGCCTGGGTGCCGTCCGAGACCTGCCCCACCGACAGCGGCCCGCCGCCCACCACCGGCGGCGAGACCGGCGGCCCGTCCCCCGACCCGACGCCCACCGAGACGCCCAGCACGTCCACCGAGGGGACCTCCACGGGCGGCGACACCGGGACGACCACCCAGCTGATGGCCGAGGACGGCACGGTCGACGGCAGTGTGGCCGTGTCGTACACGGCGGAGGCGGGCACGGGGGCCGGCGTGACGGTGCCCAACGCCTGCGCGGGAACCGTCTACCGCACCGGCCTGCTGCCGGCCTCGTGAGGCGACGGACCCCGTACGCGGCTCAGGTGCCGGAGGGGCTGGGGACCCGCTCCTCCTCGTCCGGCACCAGGCCCAGCTCCGCGTCGCGGGCGAACTCCGCCTCGCGCCGCAGCAGCCGGAACCACATGAAGACGACGAAGCCCGCGAAGACGAACCACTCCCCGGTGTAGCCGAGGTTCTGGAACGCCTTCAGGTCCAGACCGGTGTCCGGGGTGGCCGCCACGGGCACCGTCCGCATCCCGGCGTCGCCCCGGTTCAGGGTGAGCCAGGCGTCATGGACGTCGTACGGCACCAGGTTGACCAGCGAGGCCGCGCTGATCGCCGCCGTCTGCCCGGACGGCAGTCCGCCCGCCGCGCTGACCCCGTTCTCGCCCGGGTTCTCGGACGCCTGGAGCGCCCCCGTGACCGTGACCTCGCCGGACGGCGGGGCGGGCGCCTTCGCCGGGGCGGCGGGGCCGGGCAGCCAGCCGCGCACCACCGGGAGGGCCTTGCCGTCGGGGGTGCGCAGCAGGGTCAGCACGTAGAAGCCGCGCTTGCCGTCCAGCACCCGGTCGGGGACGAGGAGCTGCCGGCCGTAGGTGCCGGAGGCGGTGGTCTGCTTCCCCGCGGTCGCCTTGGTGACCGGCAGCAGCTCGGTCAGCGGCCGGGCGGCCTCCCGCTCGTTCGAGGCGGCCTGCTCACCCGCGTCGCGATGGCTGTCGACCCGGTCCTCGAACCGGCCCAGCTGCCACGACCCCATGAACACGCAGAAGGGGATGGCGAGCAGCACGAAGACGTTGATGCCCCACCAGCGGGGCGTCAGCAGAAACCGGTACACGCCTCAACGGTACGGGGACGGTGGGTGGTGCCCGTCGCGGGGGTCGGCGCGGCGGCGAGTCGTCCACAGGCCGGGGGCCGTGTCAGCGGAATGTCGGTGCGGCCGGGCAGTATGGGGTCATGACTGAGAGCAACGGGGTCGCCGCGCCGCAGCGGACCGAGGACATGCCCGACATGCCGGACTGGGAGAAGCGCTTCAGGGCACCGCGGGTGTCCCTGCCCGACTGGGCGGAGGACGCACCGGACCGCTCCCTCTTCGTGTCCAACGCGACGGGGACGTACGAGCTGTACGCCTGGGACCGCGGGACCGGCGAACAGCGCCAGGTCACCCACCGGCCGAACGGTACGACGGACGGCGTGCTCTCCCCGGACGGCGCCTGGATCTGGTGGTTCGACGACAAGGACGGCGACGAGTTCGGCGTCTGGCGCCGTCAGCCCTTCCACGGCGGCGAGGACGAGCTGGCCGTCCCCGGCCTCGACCCCTCCTACCCGGCGGGCCTGGCGCTCGGCAGGGACGGCCGTACGGCGGTGATCGGCCGCTCCACCGACGAGGACGGCACCACGATCCACCTGGCCCGCGAGGGCGAGGCCCCCGTGGAGATCTACCGCCACCGCGAGTCCGCAGGCGTCGGCGACCTCTCCCACGACGGGACGCTGATCGCCGTCGAGCACACCGAGCACGGCGACGCGATGCACTCCGCGCTGCGCGTGCTGCGCCCCGACGGCAGCACGGTCGCCGAGCTGGACGACACCAAGGACGGCACCAGGGAGCTGGGCCTGGAGGTGCTCGGCTTCGCGCCGGTGGCCGGCGACACCCGGCTCCTCGTCGGCCATCAGCGCCGGGGCCGCTGGGAGCCGCTGGTGTGGGACGTGACGAGCGGCGAGGAGACCGACCTCGCCCTGGAGCTGCCCGGCGACGTGAGCGCCGAGTGGTACCCGGACGGCTCGGGGCTGCTCATCGGCCACAGCTTCGAGGCCCGCAGCGAACTGTTCCGGTACGACTTCGCCACCCGCCGCCTGGAGAAGATCCCCACCCCGCCCGGCACGGTCTCCGGCGCCACGCCCCGGCCCGACGGCAGCGTCGAGTACCTGTGGTCGTCGGCGGCCGAGCCCTCGGCGGTCCGCTCGACCCGCGGCGGCGTCGTCCTCGACCCGCCCGGCATGAAGTCCCCCGGCTCCGTCCCGGTCGAGGACGTCTGGGTGGAGGGCCCCGGGGGCCGCATCCACGCCCTGGTGCAGAAGCCGGCCGGCGCCACCGGCCCCCTCCCCACCGTCTTCGACATCCACGGCGGCCCCACCTGGCACGACAGCGACTCCTTCGCGGCCGGCCCGGCCGCCTGGGTGGACCACGGTTACGCCGTCGTGCGCGTCAACTACCGCGGCTCCACCGGCTACGGCCGCGCCTGGACGGACGCCCTGAAGCACCGCGTGGGCCTGATCGAGCTGGAGGACATCGCGGCGGTCCGCGAGTGGGCCATCACCTCCGGCCTGGCCGACCCCGCCCGCCTGGTCCTCACCGGCGGCTCCTGGGGCGGCTACCTCACGCTGCTCGGCCTCGGCACCCAGCCGGACCACTGGACGCTCGGCATCGCCGCCGTCCCGGTCGCCGACTACGTCACCGCCTACCACGACGAGATGGAAGCCCTGAAGGCCATGGACCGCACCCTCCTCGGCGGCACCCCGGAGGAGGTCCCCGAGCGCTTCGAGGCGTCGTCCCCGATCACCTACGTCGACCAGGTCAAGGCCCCGGTCTACATCTCCGCCGGCGTCAACGACCCCCGCTGCCCCATCCGCCAGATCGACAACTACGTCAAGCGCCTCCAGGCCCGCGGCGCCGTCCACGAGGTCTACCGCTACGACGCCGGCCACGGCTCCCTCGTCGTCGACGAACGAATCAAGCAGGTCAAACTGGAACTGGCCTTCGCCGAACGCCACCTGCCCCCACCGACCGCCTGAGACCGGAACCCCCGGGGGAGCGCGCTGGGGACCAGCCCCAGCCGGGAGTCCAGGCACGGTGCCGAGGGAGCGCCAGGTCCGCCCCCGCCGGACCCGAAGGCTGCGCCGGGAGCACAGGGGCGGCCCCCACGAGGTGCTGGGGGCCGCAGCCCCTCAGGGGTTCCAGGGCGAAGCCCTTGCCGGGACGCAGGGCTGAGCCTGGAGCCACGGGGAGCCGCGGGGTGCAGGGGGCGGAGCCCTCGCCGGGGTTCGGGGGCGGAGCCCTTGCGGGGGTTCGAGGGCTGAGCCGGGAGGCCATGGGGTGCTGGGGGCGGAGCCCCCGCCGGGGTCAGGGGCGGAGCCCCTGGTGAGGTGGAAGGGGCGGAGCCCCTGGGGATGGGAGAGGGTAAGGGCGGCGGGGGCGAGACACCCCCTCACCACAATCACCCTCACCCCCCACCCCCCTCCCTGCTCCGCCGCCCCAGCAGCTCCGCCAGCCCCCGCCGCGTCGCCGCCAGCACCACACGGTCACCGTCCTTGAGGACGTACCCCTCGGGCAGGTCCCAGGCCAGCCCGGACAGCCGCCCCCCGGCAGCCCCCTCACCGCGCTCACCGCGCTCGCCGCGCTCACCTTCCTCCCCACCGTCCCCGACCGCCCCCGCGCGCAGCGCCAGCACCCGCCACGCCCCGGGCCGGAACGCCTCCGCCACGGTCCGCCCCTCCAGCCGCGGATGCCCGCCGACGTCCACGGCGGCGAACAGCAGCACCCGCCGCTCCACCGGGATCGCCCCGAGGATCTGCCGCCCGAACATCGCCCCGGCGAACGCGGGCGCCGCCAGATGCGACACGCTGCGGCTGCGGGTGAGCGCGTGGGGGTGCGCGGCCCGCAGGGTGCGGTACACGGCGGTGGCGAAGTCGTCGTCGTACAGCCGCAGCACCACCCGCAGATCGGGCCGCACCGACCGTGCGTACAGCGCCGCCTCCAGGTTGGTGGTGTCCGCGCTGGTCACCGCGAGCAGGGCATGCGCCCGGTGGATCTTCGCCGCCTCCAGCACGCCTTCCTGGGTGACGTCGCCGAGCACCACCGGCACCCGCAGCCGCCGCGCCGTGGCGAGCCCACGCGCCTCCGGGTCGGATTCCACGCACACCACCGGGATGTGCAGCTCGCGCAGCCGGGTCAGCACCCGGGTGCCGATCTTGCCCAGCCCGAGCAGCACGACGTGCCCGCCGAGCCCGCGCGGCGGTTTGCGCAGCGCGGACGCGCTCCGGAAGGTGCCGAGCCCTTCGAGCACGGCCGCCAGCAGCACCGGCAGCAGCAGTAACCCGACCAGCCCGGACAGCAGTTGGAGCACCTGCCGGGCGGTGGACTGGTGGAGCGCGGGCTCGTTGATCGCGAACAGGTCGAGCAGGGTCACGTAGGTGGCGTAGAGCAGGTGCTCCCCGGTGACCACCTTCAAGGCCACGGCCAGCGCGATCACACAGACCACCAGCCCGAGCAGCGACCACCGCAGCCGACGCGAGAACAGCGAGGCGAACGGCAACGTTCCGCCGCGGCCCGCGCCCTGGGCGGGCCCGGAGTAGGAGACCTGCTCCAGCACCACCGCGCCGCGCCCGGTCGCGGCCCGCACGGTCGCCGCGTCCGGCAGCAGTTGCGGCCCCTGCTCGCCGCTGCTCTCCGAACCGTCCGCGCCGGCCGGGTCGTTGGCGGTGGCGGAGAGCAGCGCGAGGGTGGCCAGCCCGGGGGCGGCCACCTCGCCCGGCGCGGGCGGCTGCCGTTCCACGGCCCGCAGCAGCAGCCCTTCGGTCTGGACGACCTTGCCGGTGCCGGCGAGCGCGGTGGCGGCGAGCGCGGGCGCGGCCGTGTCGGCGTCGGACAGCACGGTCGTGGAGGCCTCGTAGCGGGCGGCTCCGTCACCGAGGGCGAGGGTGGCGGCCTGGTCGAGCAGTTCCTCGATGTGCTGGCCGAGCCGCCGGTTGTAGAGGCGGAGCACGAGCCGGATCCGGGGGTTGAGGCGGCGGGCGGCGAGCGCGGCGCGGATGTTGGTCTCGTCGTCGTCGTACACGAGGGCCAGCGCGGTGGCCCGTTCCGCACCGGCTTCGGCGAGCACGGCCTCGGTCAGCTCGGTGGCCTGGACGAGCCGCTCGCTGCCGGCCGGTTCGGGCGCACCGCCGCTTGCGCCGTTGCCGTTGCCGCCCCGGCCCACCGCCGCGTTGACCATCCGGTCGAGCAGCGCGGCGGAGGCGGCGCGGGCCCGTCCGACGACCGGCTGGCGCACGCGGCGGCCCGAGGGCGGGACGACGAGGGTGACCTGTTCGCCGTAGACCAGCCGGAGTTCGGCGGCGAGCCGGTGTGCGAGCCCGTCGTCGCCGCACACCACCATGTGCCCGGTCGCGTCGCGCGACGGCCCTTGATTCGGAACGCTCCCCATGTGAGGGAACACTGCCCGGGAGGGCCGAGTGGTTCCAGGAATCGACGTCGGCCCCGTCCCCTGCCCGAGGGACGCGGACGCCCGACAGGCGCCGGTCACGCGGATCCGTGCGGCGCGACCTGGGACGACCGGCGGACGCGGGTCGCCCGCCGCGCGGACAATGAGCGGATGGCACCGGAACACGACAACTCCCCCGCTCGCACGACCACTTCGCAGGATCCTGGGGACGCCGCCCGGATATGGGCCGATCAGGCCCGCTGGTCGCAGGCCGCGAACCGGGCCAAGGGCCGGATCGCCGCGGCCCGGCTGACGGCGCTGCTGTGCGGGCTGGCCTTCGCCGCGCTCGGCACCGCCGCCGCGCTCGTCATGGACGACCACCCCGGCGCGGGCCGGGCCATGGCGTTCGCGGCGGCGGTGAGCGCGGGCTGCGCGACCCTGGCCGGGCAGTGGACGACCCCGCAGCGGATCCGTGACTGGACGCGGCTGCGGTCGGTGTCGGAGGCGCTGAAGAGCGAGGTGTACGGGTATCTGGCGGCGCCGTCCGAGGAACGGCTGCGGCAGCTCGCCGCGCGGACCGACGACGTGCTCGCCGACGCCGGGGACCTGGACCGGTACGTCGCCGGGCGGTCCGTGCCGGGCGGGCGGGCGCTGCCCGCCGTGGACGGGCTCGCCTCGTACATGGAGCTGCGGGTGCGGGCCCAGATCGACGGCTACTACCGGCCGCGTGCCGAGCTCTACCGGCGCAGGCTGGCGGTCGTGCGCGCCGCCGAGCTGGTGTTCGGCCTGATGTCGGTGGTGCTCGCGGCATGGAGCGGCACCTTCGAGTCCGCGGGGGCCGGGCGGTGGCTGGCGGTCGCGGCCACCGCCGGCATGGCGGTCTCCGCGCACGCCGCGGCGGCCAACTACGACTACCAGGAGCTGGAGTTCTCCCGCACCGCGCAGGAACTGGAGCGGGTGTGGTCCCGCTGGCGGCGTGAGCCGCCCGCGGACGCGGAGTCCCGGGCCCGGCTGGTCGCCCACGCCGAGCACGTCATCTCCATCCAGAACGAGGCGTGGATGGTGAAGTGGCAGGAGGCCGGATCCCCCGGCCAGCCCGGACCCGGCGGAACCCAGCCGGCCGGGTGACCCGTGCCCGGCGCACCCCGCCGACCGGCCCGGCGCGCCCCGACCGGCTCACCCGGGCCCGCCTCCGGCTCGGTCCGGGTCGGGCACCGGCTCCGGTCCGGCGGGCCCCGACCGGTTACCCGGGCCCGCCCCCGGCTCGGTCCGGGCCCGGCGGGGCCCGGCCGGCCGGGTGGCCCGTGCCCGGCGCGTCCCGCGGACAGGCTCGGCGGCCGGCTCACCCGGTCGGCATCGGCTCGCCCAGGTCCGCCTCCGGGTCGGTCCGGGTCCGGCACCCGCCCGGTCCGGGCCGGGCACCGGCTCGGGTACGCGCTCGGCCCGGACCCGGCGGAACCCAGCCCGCCGGGTAACCCGTGCCCGGCGCACTCCGCCGACCGGCCCGGCGCGCCCGACCAGCTCACCCGCTCCGGCATCGGCTCGCCCGGGCCCGCCTCCGGCTCGGTCCGGGCCCGCCACCGGCTCGGGTGCGCGCCCCGTCCGCATCGGCTCGTCCGGGCCCGGCACCCGCGCCGTCCGGGACGGGTACCCGCTCGGGCTCAGTCCGGGTCCGGCGGTGCGCAGCGCGTCGGATAGCGCGCCTCGGGTGCCCGCTCGTGCCACTCCTGCGGGGTGATCCACCGGCCCGCGAGGTCGCACAGCGAGCGCTGCCACGCGGCCGGGTCGGTGGTGATGCGGACGATCGCGTCGCTGCCGGCGACGACGACGCCCCGGCCGTCCGGGGCGGTGTGGAAGAGACCCTCCGCGTCGGGGGGCCGGGCGAGGACCGGGCCCGGCTGCGACTGGCGGCCCAGCTCCCAGCGGCGTACCGACATCGTCGCCGGTCGCTCCAGGTCGGTGGTGTCGAGGGACTGGGCGACGACCAGCAGGGCCCGTCCGTCGGGGGTGAACGTCACGTCCCGGACGGTGCTGCCGTCGCTGCCGACGTTCATGACCGGGCCGACCCGGCGGCGCCCGGCGACGTCCCAGACGGCCACGCCCGCTCCCTCCAGCGCCCCGGTGGTGACGATCCGCCGTCCGTCCGGGGAGAACGCGACGCGGTGCCCCGAGTAGGGGAGCCGGTAGCGGGGCCGGCCGGTGGCGGTGTCCCAGACGGTCACGGTGGTCTGGCGGTCGGAGGTGACGAGCGTGCGGCCGTCGGGGGAGAGGACCATGCCGTCCAGGTAGTTCTCGCCCTGGTAGGTCCGCAGCGGCCGCCGCTCCGCCACCGACCACACGCGCACCCCTCCGAGCTGGGACTCGGCCGCGTACAGCCGCTCGCCGTCCGGGGAGAACGCCAGCCCCACCAGGTGGGCCCGCCCGTCGGGCGGGGTGGGACTGCGCAGGGTGCCGGTGCGGCGCAGCGACGTGGCGGAGAAGAGGGCGATCCGCACCCGCATGCCGGTCCGCTCGTCGCCGGTCAGCTCGCCCACGGCGAGGGTGCGCCCGTCGGGGGAGTAGGCCACCTGGACGCCGTGCCCGGCGAGCCGCCGTTCCTCGCGCAGCCTGCCGGTGCCGGTGTCGAACAGCAGCAGTCGCCCGCCGTAGTCGGCGACCGCGAGGGTGCGCCCGTCGGCGCTGAGGTCGGTGCCCTCCGCGTCGGCGGTGCCGAGGCCGGGGGCCGCGACGCGGGTGGAGACGCGTCCCCGGCCGTCCAGCCGCCAGGCCCACCAGCCCGCGCCGGTGTCGGCGACGGCGGAGCGGCGGTCGGGGCTGTACCAGACGCGGGCGCGCCGGTCGGGGTCGTGGTACTCGGCGGAGACGTCGTCGAACGACGCCACGGGCATCCCGTGCACCGGCTCGGCCTCCACCAGCCGCCCGAGGTCCTCCTCACCGTTGTCGACGGCGTCCCAGGGCAGACCCCGCTCGGCCAGCTCCCGCATCTCCACGGTCCCGAGACGAGCCCGGCGCCGCAGGTCCCACACCTCGAACGGGTTGACGTGCCGGGTGGTCGACAGGGCGAGCCGGGTGCCGTCGGCAGACACGGAGGCGGCTTCCCAGCCGCCGCCGGTCCGCACCGACCAGGCAGCCCCGGGCCCGGCCGGGTCCAGCACCTGGACCGCGGCCTCGCGCCCGCCGGGCCGCAGCGTGACGACGGGCCGGTCGTCCGCCGTCCAGCCCGCGAGCATCGGGCGGCGCGGGAAGCGGACCTCGGTGCCGTCGGTGACGGAGACCAGGCGGCCGATGGCGCCGTCCGCGCCGGATTCGTCCGCCGCGCACCACACGAAGCGGCCGTGCGGGCTCAGCGACGGATCGAGGCAGAGCAGCCCCAGGGGCAGGCCACGGCCGTCGACGCGGGCGATGACGGCCGTGACATCGCTCGTGGACGCCAGGAAGCGCCGTCCGTCGGGAGTGAGTCCGCCGCGCGGTGGCAGCCGGCCCGGTGTGCCCTCGGGCCCGCGGGCCACGGTCCGCCCGGTCCGGGTGTCGGCGATCCGCGCCCGGCCGTCGCCGTCGAAGAGCAGCACCCGCCCGCCGTCCGCGCTCAGCGCCCGCGCCGGGTCGTGCGGCAGCTCCCCCGCCAGGGTGCGGCGCAGGGTCCAATCGGGCAGGTCCCAGATGCGGGTGCGGCCCGCGCTGCCGGCCGCGTACGTCGAGCTGTCCGCGCTGAAGCCGGGCCCTCCGCCGGCCAGCCGCGGTCCCGCGTGCTGGAAGCGGGCCAGCTGCTCCTGCATCGCCTCGCGCGCGGCGGCGGTGTCCGCCTGCCCGTAGGCGGCCGCGGCGAGGCGGGCGGCCGCCGCCATGCCGGGGTAGGGCCGGGAGTCCGCGGCCCGCGCCAGGCTCTCGGACAGCGCCTCGCGCCGCTGCCGCTCCCGGTCCTCCTGGGTGACGGCGGCGAACGAGGCCACCGCCGTCACGAAGGCCAGGGCGAGCGCGGACCCGGCGACCAGGCGCCCGGTGCGGCGGCGCAGCGCCCGGCGGCTCGCCCGGATGAACCGCAGTTGCGCGTCGGTGGGTTCGGCACCGGAGCCGGGTACGTCCGGACGGTGCGCCCGCCATGCCTCCGCCTCGGCCAGTTCGTGCCGGCGCAGCAGCCGCTCGGGCGCGTGGCCGTGGTGCTGCCAGGCGTGGGCCTGTTCACCGAGCCGGGTGTGCAGCGCGACCCAGTCGTGCTCGCGGGCCAGGAAGGCCAGGGTCTCGCGCACGGCGGGCGCGAAGTCCTCCGGGCGGTGCATCGACAGCCGCTGGAACCGGGTGATGCCGTCCCAGTCGGCCTCCCGCAGGGACCCGGTGACGCTCCCGGCGGCGAGGTCCGCGTCGATCAGCACGGGCAGGATCCGCTTGCCGTGCTCCAGGGCCTGCCGGCACTCGTCCCAGCAGTACCGCGAGCGCAGCGAGGATCGGGAGAGCAGCACGATCACGGCGTCGCTGGCCCGGATCGCGTCGGACAGTTCGGTGCGCCACTCCCGGGACGGGCGGATGCCGTCCGCGTCCATCCACACGGTCCGGCCGGCCGCCCGCAGGGCACCGACGTACCGCTCGGCGGTCGCCGTGTCCGCCCGGGCGTAGCTGAGGAAGACCTGGCCGGCCGGGCGCGGGTGGAGGCCGATGGCGGGGGCGCGGGTGGGGGCCGCCCCGCGCAGGACGGCGGCGGTCCCGCCCGCGACCAGCCCGGCGGCGGCGACGAGCAGGGGCCAGTACTCCTGGGTCACCGACGGCGCGAACACCGTGCCCTGCACCTGCCGGTCGGTCCACCGCAGGACGTCCAGCAGCCGTGCGTGGCGCTGCGGGGGGTCGGCGACGCCGTAGGCCACGACCAGCACACCGGTCCGCGTCGCCCAGGCCGCCGCGCCCAGCACGGCCGCGCCGTACAGCGCCCAGCGGGATGCCGACGGAGGGTCCGGGACGCGCGGCGGTTCGTCCGCGTCCGGCGGTCCGGCGTACCGCCAGGTGATGCCGGCGGCGGCCGCCGGTCCCAGCGTCGCGAGCACCGCGGCCGCCCCGGCGAGGGCACGGCTCCCGGCACCCAGTGACGGCCACAGCGACCAGAGGACCAGGCCGCACAGCACCGCGCAGAAGGCGAGCGTCGCGAGCGCGGGCGCCGACCGGCAGCGCCGCCAGGACCAGCCAGGGCGTGCTGCGGCCGTCCGGCGGTGCCGGATCCCCTCGCCCAGCGCCTCCCGGGCCGGGTGGAAGAGGGCCAGCCCGGGCAGCAGGCCCAGCAGCGCCCCGTACGGCCCGAGCAGCGGCAGGCAGACGAGCCAGCCCGCGGCCAGCGCCGCCGCCCACGGGGCGGCCGGACCGTGCAGGGCCTCCCGTGCGCGCGCGAGCGCGGCACCGCTCCCCATACCAGCCCCCCGGCGGCCTGACAGATCCTCAAACAGGCGCGGCGGGCCCCGTGTTGCCCGCGTCGCCACGGCGATCGTAGCGGCGGGGCGCGGAGCCGGGGCCCATCAGTGGACGGACAGTCCCCCGTCCACGAACAGCGACTGGCCGGTGATGTACGCGGAGGCGCCGCTCGCCAGGAAGACGGCCGCGCCGGCGAAGTCCTCGGCGAGCCCGTTGCGGCCGACCATCGTGCGGGCGGCCAGTTCGGCGACCTTGGCCGGGTCGGCGGACAGCCGTGCGTTGAGCGGGGTGAGCACGACGCCGGGGACGAGCGTGTTGCAGGTGACGCCGTGCGGTGACCAGGCCTCCGCCTGGGAGCGGGCCAGCGACTCGAGCCCGCCCTTGGACACCCCGTACGCGCCGCTCTGCACGAACGCCCGGTGCGCCTGCTGGGAGCTGATGTGGATGATCCGCCCGAAGCCGCGCTCGGCCATGCCGGGCCCGAACCGCTGCCCGAGCAGGAAGGGCGCCTCCAGGTTGACGGCCATGACGGCGTCCCAGACGTCGTCGCCGAGCTCGCCGAGCGGCGGGCGCAGGTTGATCCCCGCGGAGTTCACCAGGATGTCCGGTTCCCCGAACACCGAGGCGGCCTCCTCGGCGGCCGCCCGCACACCCTCCCGGGTCCGCAGGTCCGCGCTGACCCACCCCGCGTCGCACTCGTCGGCGACCAGTTCGTCCACGGTCTCGGCCAGTTGCCGTTCGCGCCGCGCCACCACGACGACCCGGGCCCCGGCCCGCGCCAGCGCTCCGGCGACGGCCCGCCCGATGCCGGAGCTGCCCCCGGTGACCAGGGCGACCCGGCCGTCGAGCGAGAAGAGGCCGGACAAGTAGGTCTGTGAACTCATTTCCCACCCTTGGGTCGACGGCCGGACGCGATCAACCTACGGCACCGTCGGTCACCGGCCGCGGCCCGGCCGGTCCTGCCCGCGGCAGCGGGGATTCGGCGGCGCCCGCGCAGGGCAGTGCAGCGATGACACCGCACGCTCACGACGGGGATGGAGGGCGCATGAAGGTCACCGTCGACCCGGACCTCTGCTACGGCTCCGGCGACTGCGTCTACCGCGCACCGCACGTCTTCACGACGGTGGACGGCTTCGGGGCCGTCATACCGGGCCGGGAGGAGACCAGCGACGACCCGACGGTCCGCGAGGCGGCCGAGGGCTGCCCCTCCCAGGCGATCACCCTCACCACCTGATCCGCCGGTCGCGGCCGGGCCCGGCGGCCGGTCGCGACCGGGCCCGGCCTCACTTCGGCCAGCGCCACCCGTACGCCGCCAGCGCCCGGGCCCGGGCCTCGGCCACCGCCGTCCGCGCGGTCCGTTCCGCGGTGTCGGTGTGGGCCGGACTGCCGGTCACCTGGCCCTCCCACTTGCGGTAGAGGAGCCCGGGTTCGCGGGTGAACCAGCCGCGGCTGACCGCGTCCAGGGCGAGGAGCAGCCCGGTGTCCTCGGAGGCGGGCAGGGCCATCCAGCCGCCGAGGGCGAGGACGAGATCGCGGCGGGCGAAGAGGGACGCGGGGTGGACGGGGGCGCGGTGGCCGTGCGCGGTCCAGGCGGCGAGGACGGTGCCGGGTTCGAGGGGGCCCTCGTCGGGGTCGTCGGGGAAGGCGGCGGTGGAGCCGTCGGGGAGCAGGTCGAGGACGCCGGAGGTGGCCCAGCCGAGGGTGGGGTCCGCTTCGAGTGCGGCCAGGTCGCGGGCGAGCGCGCCCGGGGTGAGCTGGTCGTCGGCGTCGAGGACCTTCACGTACCGGCCGTCGGCGCGCGCGAGCGCGAGGGTGCGGGCGACGCCGGGGCCGCCGTGCCGTCCCTGGTGGAAGGAGACGCGGGGGTCGTCGGGGACGTGAGGGCGCACCTCGTCCGTGGTGCCGTCCTCCTGGATCAGCCACCGCCACTCCCATCCGGCGGGCAGCCACTGGGCGCGCAGGGACGCGTAGGCCTCGGGCAGGAACCGTGCCGACGGGGCGTGCACGGCGGTGACGACGATGACGCGGCGGTTCACGGCGGCGCTCACCACCGTTCCGGGCGGGCGGTGGACCGCGGTGCGGTGCGGTCGCCGGGCGGGGTGGTGCGGGCGACGCCGACCACGCGGCCGTGGATGTCGTACGACGTCCCGCGCGGCAGCGGCACCGGGGTGCCGGACGACGGGTCCGGGTCTCGCGCCTCCCGTCCGGGCTCGGCCTCGACCAGGCCGTGGCGGAGGCAGGAGGTGTTCAGGGGGGTGGGGGCACCGGTGTGCCGGGGGCGGTGGGTGCGGCTGTGCTCCGGCAGGGGTGTGCCGGGCGGGACGCCGAGCGCCTCGGCCGGCTCCGGGGTGGCCTCCGTGCGCCGGTCCTTCGCGGATAACACCACGCGGTGGGCGAGTCCGGTGCCGCGCTCGGTGGTGCCGGTGCCCGCGCGGGCCTCCGCCGGCTGCGGGGCGCGGCCCTTCTGGTGGCGGCTGTTGTCGCGGACGGCCGGGGCGCGCCGCGGCCGTCGTACGTCCGTTGTCTCTTCGTACGCCTGGGACACCGCCTCAGCCTAGGCGGGCGGGCAGCCGGTTCCCCGCGACCGGCGCTCTCCCCGGTCCGCCCGGTCGCCTCCCCCGGGCCGCCCGGCCGTTTCCCCCGCTGCCGTCGGCCGTTTCCCCCCGCTGTGGCCTGCCCGTTCTCCTGCTGCCGCCGGATCCGGCCCCCGGGCATGACAGCGCCCGATCGCTGGTGACGGGGGATACACCAGCGATCGGGCTGACACCCAGCCTAACAAGGCTGCCGGTGCGACGGGAGCCGACTGCTCGGGCCCACCGACACAGTGTGAGCGGGATCACGCGATCGGGTGTACTCATCCCTCGCACGGCGGGTCGTAGGACAGGCGCGGGAGGTATTCGTTCCACTTCTCCCGGGTCAGCACGCCCCGCGTGGTGGAGCAGATGTGGCGGATCGCCGTGTCGACGTCGAGGTTCCACAGCCGCACGGTGTCGGTGCCGCTGGACACGCCGAGCATGTGGGCGGCCGGGCTGAAGGAGAGGAAGTTGCCGGTCTTGGCGTTCGGGCTCATCGACCGGCCGATCGGCGCCGCGTCCGCCGGGCTCGCCACGTTCCACAGCCGGACCGTGTTGTCGTTGCCGCCGCTCGCCAGGGTGCGGCCGTCGCGGCTGAACGTCAGCGACACCACCGCCTCGGTGTGCCCGGTGAGGGTGGCGGCCCCGCGCGCGCCCGCGACCGGGTCGGAGAGGTCCCACAGCCGCACCGTGTCGTCGTCGCCGCCGCCCGCGAGCGTCTTCCCGTCGGGGCTGAAGGCCAGCACGTTCACCGGACCGCGGTGGTCGGTGAGGGGCGCGTCGAGCCGGGTGACGCGGCGCGGGTCGGTCACGTCCCACAGCCGTACGGTGCCGTCGGCGCTGCCGCTCGCCAGGGTCCGCCCGTCGGGGCTGAAGACGAGCGCGTTGACGTAGCCCCGGTGGCCGGTGAGGGGCGCGCCGAGCGGGACCGGCCGCGACGGGTCGGCCACGTTCCAGAGCTGGAACGTGCGGTCGTCGTAGGCGGTCGCCAGGGTGCGCCCGTCGGGCGCGAAGGCCAGCGCGTCGGGGCCCATGAACCGGGTGCGCAGCTCGATCGGCGGTCCGGCCGGGACCGGGCGGGCCGGGTCCGTGACGTTCCACAGGTACACCGACCGCTTCGCCGTCAGCACGGCCAGCAGCCGGCCGTCGGGGGAGAACGACAGCGAGCGGTCGCCGCCGTCACCGGGCAGGAACGGCCGTCCCAGCCGCACCGGCCGGTCCGGCCGCCGTACGTCCCACAGCCGCACCTTCCCGTCGCGCGCCGCGGTGGCCAGCACCCGCCCGTCCGGGCGGAACGACCCGCTGCGGCCGATCATGTCCGACGTCGGCACCGACCACAGCCGCACCTTGCTGTCGCCGCTGCCGGTGGCCAGGGTGCGCCCGTCGGGACTGAACCCCAGCGCGTACATCTCCCCGCTGCTGCCCGCCAGCGGCTCGCCGACCTGCGACGGATACGTGGGGTCGCTGACGTTCCACAGGCTGGCCGTGCTGTCCGCGCTGGCCGCGGCGAGGGTGTGCCCGTCGGGGGCGAACGCCACGGACCAGACGGGCCCGGTGTGCGCGGTGAGCGGGGGCCCGAGCCGGGCCGCCCGGCCGGGATCGGTCACGTTCCACAGCCGGATCGTGTCGTCCGCGCCGCCGCTGGCGAGGGTGCGCCCGTCCGGGCTGAACGCCACCGAGTGGACGGTGTCCGTGTGCCCGGCGAGCTTCCCCAGCTCCCTGGGCCGGCCCGGCCCGGCCGTGTCCCACAGGCGGATCGTGTGGTCGTCGCCGCCGGCCGCCACGGTCCGCCCGTCCGGCGCGAACGCCACCGACCGCACCGCGGCCCCGTGCCCGGTCAGCCTCCCGAGCGCCCTCGCCCGCCCGGGCTCCCGTACGTCCCACAGACCCACCGTGCGGTCCTCGCTGGCGGAGGCGAGCGTACGGCCGTCGGGGCCGAACGCCACCAGGTACACCGTGCCCCGGTGCCCGGTCAGCGAGCCGAGGGACGTGGGCCGCTCCCGGTCCGTGACGTCCCACAGCCGGATCACCCCGTCGTCGCCCGCGCTGGCCAGGGTGCGGCCGTCCGGGCTGAACACCGCGCTGCTCACCCAGCTGGTGTGACCGGCCAGCGGCACGCCCAGCGGCTTCGGACGGGTCGGGTCGGACACGTCCCACAGCCGGACGGTCCGGTCGTAGCTCGCCGTCGCCAGGGTGCGCCCGTCGGGGCTGAACGAGGTCAGGTAGACGGCGCCGGTGTGACCGAGCAGCGGGGTGGCCAGCGGCGCGTTCACGATCGACACCAGCCGGTTGTTCGTCGCCGCGTCGTCCGGGCGCAGCCGGTGCGCCACCAGGTCGAGCTGCGCGGACAGCGACGGATCCGTGTACTGCACCCGGTCCGCCTCCGCGACGACCTGTTCGAACACCGCGTCGTCCCGCTGCTTCCAGGCCACCACCGCCGCCCCGACCGCCACCAGCGTCAGCACCACGAGCGCCGCGACCGCACCCCGGCTGATCCAGGCGGTACGGCGGCGCAGCCGCACCGAGGCCGCCAGGAACTCCACCGCGCTCCGCGTGAGGAAGGTGTCCCCGGCCGACTTCGCCCAGCTCTCCGCCTGTTCCAGCCGCGACCCCCGGTACAGCAGCGCCGCGTCGCGGTGCGAGGCCTCCCAGGCCCGGCCGTCCTCCTCCAGCCGCTGGCGCAGCAGATTGCCGCCCCGGTCCTCGTCGATCCAGTCGCGCAACCGGGGCCAGGCGTGCAGCAGCGCCTCGTGGGTGATCTCCACGGTCTCCGCGTCGAGCGTCACCAGCCGGGCGCGCACCAGCGCCTCCAGCGACTCCTCCGTCTTGCCCGGGTCGGTCGCCTCCTCCGCCAGCTGCCGCCGGGTGCCGCGCCGCCGGGTGGCGGCCGTGTCCTCGCCGACCCGCACCAGCCGCAGCAGCAGTAACCGCGCGGCCGTCCGGGCCGCCGGGTCCAGGTCCGACCAGGCCCGCTCGGCGGTCGCGGCCACCGCTCCCTGGATACCGCCCGCGGCCCGGTACCCGGCCAGCGTCAGCCGGCCCGCCTTGCGGCGCTGCCAGGTGGCGAGCAGGGCGTGCGAGAGCAGCGGCAGCACACCCGCGTCGTGGGCGCCGCGCGGCCCGTCCGCGACGACCTCCCGCACGATCAGCTCCGCCAGGCCCGGCTCCAGTTCCAGGCCGACCGCCTTCGCCGGACCGGTCACCGCCTCCCGCAGCTCGGCGGTGGTGAGCGGCCCGAGCACCATGTGCCGGTGCTGGAGCGCGTCGGCCAGCTCCGGGTGGCGCAGGCACTGCTCGTAGAAGTCGGCCCGTATCCCGAGGACGACGAGCACGGGCGCCGGCTCGCCGGGTCCGCCGGGCGAGCAGGCGGCGTGCAGTACCCGGACGAAGGTCCGCCGGTCCGCCTCCTCGGCGCACAGGGTGAACGCCTCCTCGAACTGGTCGACGATCACGACCGGCCGGGGGCCGTCACCCGCCCACCGTGCGAAGGCCCGGCGGACCGCACGGGCGAACTCCGGGGTGTGGGGGGCGGGGCCACCGGGCTCGGCGGGGTCCGCCGCCGCCACGGCCACCTCGTGAGCGTCCGCCTCCCCGTCACCGGCCAGGGCCGGGTGCCCGTGCGGGTCTCCGGGCGCGTGTCCGTGCGGGTTTCCGGTCGCGTGTCCGGGCGGGTCCGTGGCCGGGTGCCCGTGCGTGTCCTCGGCCGGATGCCCGGGCTCGTGCCCGACCGTGTGTCCGGGCGTGTCCGTGGCCCGGTGCCCGTGCGTGTCCTCGGCCGGATGCCCGGGCTCGTGCCCGACCGCGTGCCCGACCGTGTGTCGGTGAGTGTCGCCGTTTGCGTGTCCTGGGATGTCCCCGGTCGCGTGCCCTGGAGTGTTCCCGGCGGGGTGCCCGGGGGTGTCCCCCTCCGGCCGTACCCGTGTCTGTACCTGTGCCTGTACCTGTGTCCGTACCTGTGCTCGTGCCTGCGTGGGCGCGTCGGCACGTCCCTCTAAGCTCCCGTGCCCGGCCGCCTCGGGGCGCGGCCCCGGAGGAGTCGCCCGTCGCAGCACACCTCCCAGTCCGGGGATCAGACGGCACAGCTCGCCGAGCGGATCGGCGCCGGGGACGAGCTGGAGCACCCGCCGGGCCTCGGCGTACCGCAGGGCGGGCACGAGGCCGGCGTTCAGCAGCGACGACTTCCCGGCGCCCGAGGCGCCCACGAGCATGACGAGACCGCCCGTCCCGCGCTCCTCCACCGCGCACAGCTGGTCGATGAGTGCCTCGGTGCTGCGCTCGCGGCCGAAGAACCAGCGGGCGTCCTCCTGCCGGTAGGCGGCCAGACCGCGGTAGGGGCACACCCCGGCGGGGAGGGGCCGCTCCGGCTCGTCGGCCTTCGGGGCGTCCTCCGGCCGGTCGGTGACCGGGACCGCCACGGCCCGCTCCCACAGCCGCTGCCAGTCGGCCAGGTCGTACAGGCCGGGGCTCACCGGAACGGCCCGGATCCGGCGGGCCTGCGGGATCAGCACCTGGAGCACGGCCGCGAGGGCGGCGAAGTGCGCGGGCACGTTCCTCGCCCGCCGCCAGTCGCTGATCCGCTGCGCGGAGACCCGTACGGGGCGCCCTCGCTCGTCGATCCGTTCCAGCCGGACGACCGCCTCGGACACCCGTTTCAGGGGCGGGTTGCCGGCCTCCTTGTACAGCAGCGCGAGCCGTTCAGCGAAGGCTGTGCGTGCCCCTGAGTCGCAACCCAAGGCCTCCACCCCTTACTTCCGCGGCACTGGCCATCCGGTCCGGAAAACTCACTCTATATGTCTGACCTGCGGCTTAGTCCCTTTCCTGACGCCGGAACCTCCTCCTCCCGGGCCTCGAATGGCAGGATCACGACCGGATCCGAAGCGGTAGCCACTCGGCCACGCAGCGCTAGATCGACACCCGAACGTCCGGTACCGGTCCCCACGAGGGGAGGGACCGGTGCCGGACGAATGTCGAGTCCTCCGTGATCGCCGGCGGCTTCCGGCACGGTCTCCGAGGGGCCGGTTTCCCCACGGGAGGCGGTTTCCAACCCTTTGCTTCCCGGGGTCTTCCTAGAGTCCTTCGGCGAGGGTGTGGGCGACGAGCGCGTTGGCGTGGCCGTGCCCGAGGCCGTGCTCGGTCTTGAGCATGCCGACGAGTTCCATGTGGCGGGTCAGTCCGGACGAGCGGATGATCTGCTTCCACTCGGCGATCGGACGGCCGTACTTCTTCTCGATGGAGGGGAAGTAGCTGGCGGGGCCCTTCGCTGCGGCTGCGGTCATGGTGCTGCGTCCCATCTGTGCGCGGGGCGACGTCATCGCTGGCGTCACCGGCGTCACGGTCGTCGGCGTCGTCGCTGTTCATGACCGCCCGCCGGCGCCGGAGTCATCGCCGCCGGGGTGTGCGCCGCGTCACACCCCGGCGGGTCCCTGCCGCCACGTCGCCCAGGTCCCTGCTCCGGTCCCTCCTCGGCCCCGCTCAGGCGCCGACGTACGCCGCCAGGTGCTCCGCCGTGAGGGTGGAGCGTGCCGCGACCAGATCGCCCGGCGTGCCCTCGAAGACGATCCGGCCACCGTCGTGACCGGCACCGGGCCCGAGGTCGATGATCCAGTCGGCGTGCGCCATCACCGCCTGGTGGTGCTCGATCACGATGACCGACTTGCCGGAGTCCACCAGCCGGTCCAGCAGGCCGAGCAACTGCTCGACATCGGCGAGGTGCAGACCCGTGGTCGGCTCGTCGAGGACGTAGATGCCGCCCTTCTCCGCCATGTGCGTGGCCAGCTTCAGCCGCTGCCGCTCACCGCCGGACAGCGTGGTGAGCGGCTGCCCCAGGGTGAGGTAGCCGAGCCCGACGTCGGCGAGCCGGGTGAGGATCTTGTGGGCGGCGGGCGTCCGGGCCTCACCGGCGCCGAAGAACTCCTCCGCCTCGGCCACCGGCATCGCCAGCACCTCGCTGATGTCCCGCCCGCCGAGCCGGTACTCCAGCACCGACGCCTGGAACCGCCGCCCCTCGCAGTCCTCGCAGGTGGTGGCGACCCCGGCCATCATCGCCAGGTCGGTGTAGACGACCCCGGCGCCGTTGCAGGACGGGCACGCGCCCTCGGAATTCGCGCTGAACAGCGCCGGCTTCACACCGTTGGCCTTGGCGAACGCCTTCCGGATCGGGTCCAGCAGCCCCGTGTACGTCGCCGGATTGCTGCGCCGCGACCCCCGGATAGGCGCCTGGTCGACCGAGACGACCCCCGAGTCGGCCGGGATCGACCCGTGCAGCAGCGAACTCTTGCCGGACCCGGCGACACCGGTCACCGCGACCAGCACCCCGAGCGGGATGTCGACGTCGACCCCCTGGAGGTTGTTCGCCTTCGCCCCGCGGATCTCCAGCACGCCGGCCGGCTCGCGCACCGACTCCTTCAGCGACGCCCGGTCGTCCAGGTGCCGGCCGGTGACGGTGTCGCTCGCCCGCAGCCCGTCCACGGTGCCCTCGAAGCAGACGGTGCCGCCCGCCGTACCGGCGCCGGGACCCAGGTCGACGACATGGTCGGCGATCGCGATGACCTCCGGCTTGTGCTCGACCACGAGGACGGTGTTGCCCTTGTCGCGCAGCCGCAGCAGCAGCTCGTTCATCCGCTGGATGTCGTGCGGGTGCAGACCGCTGGTCGGCTCGTCGAAGACGTACGTCACATCGGTGAGCGAGGACCCGAGGTGCCGGATCATCTTCACGCGCTGCGCCTCACCGCCCGACAGCGTGCCCGCGGGCCGCTCCAGCGACAGGTAGCCGAGCCCGATCTCCACGAACGAGTCGAGGGTGTTCTGCAGCGCGGTGAGCAGCGGCGCCACGGACGGCTCGTCGAGCCCGCGCACCCACTGCGCGAGGTCCCGGATCTCCATCGCGCAGGCGTCCGCGATGCTGATCCCCTCGATCTTCGACGACCGGGCCCCCTCGCTCAGCCGGGTGCCGTCGCACTCGGGGCAGGTGGTGAAGGTGACCGCCCGCTCCACGAAGGCCCGGATGTGCGGCTGCATCGCCTCCTTGTCCTTCGCCAGGAAGGACTTCTGGATCTTCGGGATCAGCCCCTCGTAGGTGAGGTTGATGCCCTCCACCTTGATCTTGGTCGGCTCCTTGTACAGCAGGTCGTGCAGCTCCCGCTCGCCGAACTCACGGATCGGCTTGTCCGGGTCGAAGAAGCCGCAGCCGCTGTAGATCCGGCCGTACCAGCCGTCGACGCTGTACCCGGGGACCGTCAGCGCGCCCTCGCGCAGCGACTTGCCGGCGTCGTACAGCTGGGTGAGGTCGAAGTCGGTGACCGACCCCCGCCCCTCGCACCGCGGGCACATGCCGCCGGTGCGCTCGAACGTCGCCTTCTCCGCCTTCGTCTTCGCCCCGCGCTGCACGGTGATGGCCCCGCTCGCCCGCACCGACGCGGTGTTGAACGAGTACGCGCTGGGCGGCCCGATGTGCGGGTCGCCCAGCCGGCTGAACAGGATCCGCAGCATCGCGTTGGCGTCGGTGGCGGTGCCCACCGTCGACCGCGGATCGGCGCCCATCCTCGACTGGTCCACACTGATCACGGTGGTCAGCCCGTCCAGCACGTCGACCTCGGGCCGCGCCAGGGTGGGCATGAACCCCTGCACGAAGGCGCTGTACGTCTCGTTGATCAGCCGCTGCGACTCCGCGGCGATCGTGTCGAACACCAGCGAGCTCTTGCCCGAGCCGGAGACACCGGTGAACACCGTGAGCCGCCGCTTCGGTATCTCGACGCTCACGTCCTTCAGGTTGTTCTCCCGGGCGCCGTGCACCCGGATCAGATCATGACTGTCCGCGATGTGCGGGACGGGGGACGAGGAACGCGGTGCGGCGCTGGCGGACTGGCGGCTCATCGGAATCTCCAGGTCGGTGGCGGCGGGCTGCATTATGGGACGACGCGGGCGGACTCACCCACTCCGCCGCTGCGCGAACCGCAGCATGTTGCCCGCGGGGTCGCGGAAGGCGCAGTCCCGCACCCCGTACGGCTGGTCGACCGGCTCCTGCAGCACCTCGGCACCCGAGGCCCGGACGCGCTCGAAGGTCGCGTCGCAGTCCTCGGTCGAGAAGATCACCCCGCGCAGCAGGCCCTTGGCCAGCAGCTCCGCCATGGCCCGCCGGTCCGCGTCGGAGGCGTTCGGGTCGGCGACCGGCGGCTCCAGCACGATGTCCACTCCGGGCTGCTCCGGCGACCCGACGGTCACCCACCGCATCCCCTCGAACGACACGTCCTGGCGGACCTCGAGGCCTAGCGCGTCCCGGTAGAAGGCCAGCGCCTGGTCATGATCGTCCACGGCTATGAAGCACTGCGACAGCTTGATGTCCATGCCGCACACGCTACGACCGGGCGCCGCCCCTCGCTTCTCCGTTCCTGACCGGTCGCGTGAAGACCTTCGCGACACACGCCGGAATGTCCGCGCCCTCCTCGTGGGCCCGCGCCCGGTACGCGCTCGGACTCTCGCCCACCAGCTCGGTGAACCGCGAACTGAACGACCCCAGCGAGGTACACCCCACCGCGAAGCAGACCTCGGTCACCGACAGGTCCCCACGCCGCAGCAACGCCTTGGCACGCTCGATCCGCCGCGTCATCAGATAGCTGTACGGCGTCTCCCCGAACGCCGCCCGGAAGCTGCGCGAGAAGTGCCCCGCCGACATGTGCGCCGCCCGCGCCAGCGCCGGCACGTCCAGCGGCTCCGCGTAGTCCCGGTCCATCCGGTCGCGCGCCCGCCGCAGCAGCACCAGGTCGGAAAGCGATGTCATGGCACCAGCATCGCAGGCCCGCGCCGCCGCCGGCTCAGGAACTGATGCTGTCCAGGAAGTTCCCCACCGCCTCGACGACCCGGCTCCTGCGCCGATGCGCCTTGCTGCAGTACCGCCGCGTCCGCCACCGCCGCACCTGCACCACCGGCACCCCACACCACTGACACGGCACCATCCGCCGAGCTCCCCCACTCATACGCCCACGGTACCCCCGGGTGCCCCACAGCCCCGGGCCCGCCCCGCACTGACCACCCGTCAGCCACACCTGCACACGCGGCAAGGCACACCACTGCCCGGCGCAACGCGTCCACCTGCCCGGGCGTCATGTCGAAGTCGTACGCGATGTCCTCGACGCTCTCCCCGGCTTCCCGCAGGTCGGTGATGGCGTCGACCGCGACGCGATTCGCGGCCACCACGGGCCTCCCGCACACCATCCCTCGGTGGCGGCTCAGGAGGCCGCTCGGAGGGGGTGCCCGGCTTTCCGGGACCGGCATTCGCGGCAGTGTCCGGGTTCCGGCGCGCGGAAGGCACGCTCACAGCCGTCGCAGGTCTGGAAGGGCGGCACGGCCGGGCGGGGCGCGCTCTCCGGGAGCGGGCGCGGAGGGGGTGCGGGCAGGGGGGTCTCGCGGAGGCGGTAGGCGAGGATGCGCGCCGGGCGGGTCAGGAAGTGGTGGGGGAGTCCTGCGGTCAGCTGTGCGGTGATCTGCTGGGGTGCGACACCGGCCGCGAGCCACCGGGCGACGGCCGGCGCCAGCCGCACGGCCTCCTGTTCGGTCAGGACCAGACGCGGATCGACGCGGCGGAGCGAGGCCAGAACGGCGACCGCCCGGGGGTCGGCTTCGGAGAGTGACGCCGGGTTCTGTGGCTGGTCCCGGGCGGGAGCGGGCTCGGGTGCCCGTTCAGGGGTGGGCGTCGCGTTGTCGGCTGCGGGTGACTTCCGGGGCCGGGGCGGCTTCGGCGGGCCGTCCGGGTCCGCGCCGCCGCGGGGGAGGTCGTGGAAGTACGTCCGGGTGCGGACCTGCCCGGTGGGCGTCCGCTCACGGCGGCGCTCCAGGTATCCGGCCGCTTCGAGTTCCCTGAGCGCTCGCGAGATGAGGATCTCGCCCTCGCTGAAGTGCTCGCACAGGGCGGCGATGCTCACGGGGGAGCCGTCGGGCAGGGAGGAGATGTACGCCGCGACGCCGACCGTGACCGCGCTGCCGCGCCGCTGCACGAGGGCGTTGGAGAGCACGGTGAAGTCGGCTGTCAGCCGGGTGCGGACGTGGATCACGCCGGAGGTCGGAGCTCCGGCGTCGGCGCGCAGGCGCGCGTTAGACTGCGGGTCAGCCATCGGGAAGTGTGCTCTTCCTGATCGGTCAGGCCCTCGATCGGGATGCCAGTCCCGGCCGGGGGCCGTCGTCTGTGTGCGGTTGTCGCGGCGAACGTAACGGTCCGTGACCCAGGCCTGCAAGCTGGTCACCCGGACGGGTGACGCGGGCTTCCTCGCGGGGGAGGGTGGGTGGGCGGGGAGTTCTTTCTCCCGGTTCTTTCAGGAGGTCAGCGGCCCGCCGGGTCCTCGCGGACAAGGATCCGGCGGGCCCGGAAGACGGACGGGGGCCGGCGCCCGGCCACTGCGGGGACGGTGGAGTCCGTTCTCCGACTCGCCCACGGCCTTGGGCTCCCGCAGAACCCGCAAGAGGGGAAAAACGAGTCGAGGGCCCGACCCGCTGAGCGGATCAGGCCCTCGACCTGGTAATGCGGCGTCGGGGTGGCGGGATTTGAACCCACGACCTCTTCGTCCCGAACGAAGCGCGCTGCCAAGCTGCGCTACACCCCGGTGTCGCTGCTCGTCGCGGCGACGTCGTTTACTTTAGCCCACTGGCGGCTGGAGACGAAATCCGGTTTTGGAGCGGTGCCGGACGGGGTTCGGGCGGGCGTGGTCGAGGGCGACGAGCAGGACGGCGAGGGCGTAGAAGGAGAGGCCGAGGAGGAGGGCGTTGCCGAGGACGCCCTTGTAGCCGTGGGCTTCGACGTCCAGGAACGGGTAGAGGTAGCGGCCCGGGGTGCCGGGGAGGAGCAGCTCGCCGCGGGCGAAGGAGACCAGCAGGTAGATCAGGGGGTAGAGCAGCCAGCCGGGCGCCTGGCGCAGGTGGAGTTGGCCGGGGGCGGTGAGGAACAGCCAGTCGGCGACCACCGCCGCGGGTACCGCGGTGTGCAGGAGGTGGTGGGCCACCGTGTGCCAGGCGGTCGGGGTGGCCGCGGCCGTGTCGATCATCGTGAACGGGGTCGCCGCGTCGGCGAGCAGCAGGTGGTAGACCAGGCCGCTGATCACCGCGTAGAGCAGTACCGCGCCGGTCAGGGCGCTGCGCAGCGGGTGGCGGGCGGTCCAGGCGCGGCGGGCGGAGAGCAGCATGATCAGTGCCAGCAGGATGCTGCTCTGGACGGTGAAGTAGCCGAGGACCCGCAGCGGACTGCCGAGCACGAGGTGGACGGCCACGCCGGTGAGGGCGGCGAGGGCCGTCAGCAGGCGGAAGACGGCGGCCAGGGGGCGGCGGACGGGGGCCACCACCGCCCTGGCGGGGACGGGGGAGGGCAGCAGTGCGGGCATGCCCGGGAGCGCGGGGAGGTCCGGGATGTCCCTGGGTATCGGGGCGGTCATGCCCCTCACGCTAGGGAAAGGGTATGAAAGGGGCGATTCGGGCGGGCCGAGTGGGTTAAACGGATGGGTGCCCGGATCGGCGGCCGCCCGGACCGCGGGCGCCCGGACCGCGGCCGCCCGGATCGGCGCCCCGCCCTGGCGCCCCATGTCACCCGCCCCGCCGCTCCCTCACCGCCTGCGCCCCACCAGTGTCAGCAGCGTCGCCTCCGGCGGGCAGGCGAACCGTACCGGCGTGTAGCGGTTCGTCCCGCAGCCCGCCGACACGTGGAGGTGGGCCGTACGGCCGTCCGCGGTGTGCGTCGACAGGCCCTTCACGCGGTCCGTGTCCAGGTCGCAGTTGGTGACCAGGGCGCCGTAGAAGGGGATGCAGAGCTGGCCGCCGTGGGTGTGCCCGGCCAGGACGAGGGGGTAGCCGTCGGCGGTGAACGCGTCCAGGACACGCAGGTACGGGGCGTGCACGACCCCCATGGAGAAGTCCGCCGTCTGCGACGGGCCGCCCGCGACCTGCGCGTACCGGTCGCGCTTGATGTGCGGGTCGTCCAGGCCCGTCAGCTCCACCGACACCCCGTCGATCTTCAGCGTGCCACGCGTGTTGGTGAGGTTCAGCCAGCCGGCCGCGTCGAAGCCGTCCCGCAGGTCCTCCCAGGGGTTGTGGACCACTCCCACGGCGGGCGGGTTGCCGTTCAGACCGTGGCGGCCCTGCATCTTCTCGACCAGGTAACGGGCGGGGTTGCGCAGCTTGGGGCCGTAGTAGTCGTTGGAGCCGAAAACGTACGCCCCCGGGAACTCCATCAGGGGGCCCAGCGCGTCCAGGGTCTCCGGGACGCCCTCCGGGTCGGACAGGTTGTCGCCCGTGTTGATCACGAAGTCGGGGCGGAGTCCGGCCAGCGAGCGCAGCCAGCGCTGCTTCTTGCGCTGCCCGCCGACCATGTGGATGTCGGAGACCTGGAGTACGCGCAGGGGACGCATGCCCGGGGGCAGGACGGGGACGGTGACCCGTCGCAGGCGGAAGGAGCGGGCTTCGAAACCCGCCGAGTAGAGCAGTCCGGCGGCGCCAACCGCCGCGATTCCCAGGGGAACTCCGTATCGCGCGCGCATGGCCCCATCGTGTCAGACCCGGCGCCCCGCCCGGACACGGGCGTGAGCGCGGTAAATGCGCGGGCGGCGATCCGCGTGCACCTGCGACAATCACCCCCATGACCACGCTCAAGTCGAAGCTGCAGGAAGACCTCAACGCCGCGATCAAGGAGCGCGACGAGCTCCGCTCCTCGACGCTCCGGCTGACGCTCGCCGCGATCACCAAGGAGGAGGTCGCGGGCAAGGAGAAGCGCGAGCTCTCCGACGACGAGGTGCTGAAGGTGATCACCCGGGAGGCGAAGAAGCGGCGGGAGGCCGCCGAGGCGTTCGCGCAGGGTGGTCGTGCCGAGCAGGCCGAGCGGGAGAAGGCGGAGGGCGAGGTCCTCGCCGAGTACCTGCCCAAGCAGCTCGGCGACGAGGAGCTGGACCGGATCGTCGCCCAGGCCGTCGAGGAGGCCAGGGCCGCCGGCGCCGAGGGGCCGCGGGCGATGGGCGCCGTCATGAAGATCGTGAACCCGAAGGTCGCGGGACAGGCCGAGGGCGGGCGGGTCGCCGCCGCGGTGAAGAAGTTCCTCGCCGGCTGACGGCCGCGCACGGACGGGCCGTACGCGGACCAGCGGATACGACGGCGGGGGCGCCCCCCAGGTGATGGGGGGCGCCCCCGCCGTCGTACGTGCGGCCGGCTCGGGCAGCCGGCCGGTGAGATTACGGCCAGTTGCCGCCGTTGCCGTTGCCGTTCCCGTTGTTGCCGGCGCTGTCGTTGCCCTGGAACAGGCCCTCCGGGACGGAGAAGGTCGGGTCCGGTTCGGGGCCGCCGGTCGTGCCGCCGTTGAAGAGGCCGCCGAACAGGCCGCCGTCGTTCCCGCCGTCCCCGCCGTTCCCGCCGTTTGCGCCCCCGGCGCCGTTTCCGTCGCCCGGCCGGTCGCCGTTGCCGTTGTCGTTGTCGCCGCGGTCCTCGTCACGGCCGTCGCCGTGGTCGCGCTCGGCGTCCGGGATGTCGACGAGGTTGAAGGACGGGGCCTCCCTGTTCGACAGCGCGCCGGCCATGGCGTCGCGCCAGATCGGGCCCGGCACCTGACCGCCGTACACCTTGGAGTGCCAGCGGCCGCCGATGGTGATGTCGACCATCTTGACCTGCTGGCTGGCGCTGCCGACCCAGACCGCGCCGGACATGTTCGGGGTGTAGCCGACGAACCAGGCGTTCTTGCGCTCGTCCGTCGTGCCCGTCTTGCCGGCGCTCTCGCGGCTGGTCAGACCGGCCTGCTGGCCGGTGCCGGAGTCGATCACGCCGCGCAGCAGGGTGTTGACGGTGTCGGCGGTCTTCTCGGACACGGCCCGGGAGCAGGTCGACTTCGGCACCTCCAGGGACTTCTGCGTGTCACCGATCTTCTGGGTGATCGACTCGATCGCGATCGGCGTGCAGTACATCCCGCGGGCGGCGAACGCGGCGTACGCGGTGGCCATGGTCAGCGGGGAGATGCCCTTGGAGCCGAGGGAGATCGCCGGGACCTCCGGCAGCTTCTCGCCGTTGCCCTGCACCACGTTCAGCCCGTCGAGCGTCTTCATCACCGGGCACATGCCGATGTCGGAGATCATCTGGACGAAGTAGGTGTTGACCGACTTCGCCATCGCCTCCTTCAGGCGGTACGGGCCGACCTCGGACTCGTCCTCGTTCTCGACGCGCGAGCCGTCCGTGTTGACCCACGGCTTCCCGTCGCACGTCTGCACGGGGCTCGGGTACTCCATGTCGTACGGCGACGAGTACTCCTGCGTGGGCGGGCGCCCCTGCTCCAGGGCCGCCGCGGCCACGAACGGCTTGAACGTCGAGCCCGTCGGGAAGCCGAAGTTCGAGCCGCCCATGCCGCTGCCGACGTTGTAGTTGATCTCGGTCTCGTTCTCGCCGTAGCCGAACGGCTTCGACTGGCCCATGCCGAGGATCTTGCCGGTGCCGGGCTCGACCAGGGTGACGGCCGCGGCGACCGAGTCCGACTTGTTGACGTGCTGGGACAGCGAGTCCTGCACCGACTTCTGCGCCTGCGGGTCGAGGGTGGTGCGGATGGTCAGGCCGCCCTGGTTCCAGAGCTTGGACCGTTCCTCCTTGGTCTCGCCGAAGACCGGATCGTTGAGGAAGACCTTCTCGACGTACTTGCAGAAGAAGCTGGCGCCCTTGACCGCCGTGATGCAGCCGTTCTTCGGGCGGCTCACGTCGAGTCCCAGCGGGGTCTTCTTCGCCCGGTCGGCCTCCGCCTGCGAGACGTCGCCGACCTCGGCCATGCGCTGGAGGACGATGTTGCGGCGCTTGGTGGCCTCCGCCTCGTCGTTCACCGGGTCGTACCGGCTCGGCGACTGGACGATGCCGGCGAGGAGGGCGGCCTCCTGGAGGTTGAGGTCCTTGGCGTGCTTGGAGAAGTACCGCTGGGAGGCGGCCTCGACGCCGTAGGCCTGCTGGCCGAAGAACGTGATGTTCAGGTAGTTCTCGAGGATCTTCTTCTTGCCCAGCTCCTCCTCGACCTGGATCGCGTACTTCAGCTCCTTGATCTTGCGGCCGAGGGTCTGCTGGGTGGCCTGCGCGACCTTCGTCGGGTCGTCGCCGGCCTCCTCGACGAAGACGTTCTTCACGTACTGCTGGGTGAGCGTCGAGGCGCCCTCGGCGACCCCGCCGCTCTGCGCGTTCTTGTTGAGGGCGCGCAGGACGCCCTTCAGGTCGATCGCGCCGTGCTGGTAGAAGCGGGCGTCCTCGATCGCGACGATCGCCTTCTGCATGTACGGCGAGATGTCCGTGAGGTCGACGACCGTGCGGTCGCGTGAGTACACCGTCGCGATGCTGTCGCCCTGGGCGTCGAGGATCGTGGTCCGCTGACTGAGCGGCGGGGTCTTCAGGTTGGCGGGGATCTCGTCGAACCCCTCGACCGAGCCCTTCGCCGCGAGCCCCAGCACGCCCACGGCGGGCAGCGCGATGCCGGCCATGACGGCTCCCGCGAGCACACTGACACCGAGGAACTTGGCGGCCTGCTGCGTAGGTGACAGGCCCCCGCCCGAGCGCTTCTTTGCCATGAGGGCAGCCTACGTTCTCATTCGCCGGACACGCGTATATGCCTTGGCCTAAGCTGCTCTCGACTGTCACAGCAGCAGGGCCACGTATCCATACGTCCGGCGAGGACGAAACGTTCCCGGACCGATCCGGCGACTTCGCGGAGCGCTGCCCGACGGTGTGTCGGGTGCGTGCCCGAATCCGCCTTGTGTGTCATCTGCCGTCCGTTGTGACGCAACTGAATCATCCCGGAATGCCGGGAATGCCGTGCATGTCGCAGGGTCACTCCCCCGGGTGATCTGCCGGTTGCGCATAGTCCGTTCGGGCCATTCAAGATTGGGCCCGCAGGGGGTGTTGCGCTGTGCCCACCTTCCGTAACGTCCTCAACTGGCGGCGGTGAATATGCCGCTGCCGCCGTGGGGGAGCCTCGATTCGGGAGAGGACGGCGCCGGTATGGGCTGGGTAACCGACTGGAGTGCGCAGGCGGCCTGCCGCACTACCGATCCGGATGAACTGTTCGTTCAAGGAGCAGCGCAGAACAGGGCCAAGGCGGTGTGCACCGGATGCCCGGTGCGGACCGAGTGCCTGGCCGACGCGCTCGACAACCGCGTCGAGTTCGGCGTGTGGGGAGGGATGACGGAACGGGAGCGCCGCGCACTGCTGCGCCGGCGGCCCACCGTGACCTCCTGGCGCCGGCTGCTGGAGACGGCTCGTACGGAGTACGAGCGGGGCGCCGGCCTGGTGCCCCTCGACGACGACCAGGTGTACGAGAACTACGCGGCGGTCAGCTGAGCGGGGCCCTGCGGGGCCCGGCCGGTGCCGTGCGCCGGGCGTCGTTCGCCGTCGCGGCCCGGAAGCCGGGCGCCGGTCCTGCGGGTCGGCGGGCCGGTGGATCAGCCGGTCGGCGGGTCGATGCGCCGGGCGGATACCGCGGCGTGCCGCGCACGGGCAGGCGCGCACCGCCGACGGGTGTCACCCCCCACGAGCCACGAGCCCGAGCCATGAGCCACGCCACGAGCCGCGGCCGTTCCTCCTGGCCTCACCCGCTTTCCGGGGCACCGCCTTCCGGAGCGCCGCCACGTGGTGCCTCGTCCTCCGGTGCCTCGTCTGCCGGTGCCTCACCAGCCGCTGCGTCATCGTCCGGGCCGAAGCCTTCCGGCCCGTCGCCCTCGGGTGTGCCGCCCGCCGGCCGCGGCCGGTACGCGGCCAGCCGGTCTCCGATGTCCCGCAGTCCCGCGAGGTCGTGCACATCGCCGGGCAGCGCGGCCACTTCGGCCACCGCCACCTCGGGGTGGCGCGCGGTGAAGCGGTCACGGGTGCGCTGCTCGCGGGCGATCAGCTGCATGCGCTCGGCGTGCAGCCTCAGCAGGTGCGCGGTGAGCCGGTCGACGGACCGCTGCTCGGCGGTGTGTTCCGGTTCGGTGGGGGAGCCTCCGCCGGGAGCCGAACTGCCGTGTGTGTCGGGAGAGTTACGAAGTCCAGCCTTCCCGCCCCCCTGATCCACAATGCCGGACTCCGCAAGATTTTCCGCGGCGGCGAGCGCCCGCTCGGCCGACAGCCGGCGGGCGTCGCTGTCGTGGACCCGGTTGAGCACCAGCCCGGCGAGCGGCATGTGCTCCGCCGCCAGCCGCTCCACGAAGTACGCCGCCTCGCGCAGCGCGTCCCGCTCCGGTGCCGCGACGACCAGGAAGGCCGTCCCGGGTGCCTGGAGCAGCTTGTAGGTGGCGTCCGCGCGGGTGCGGAAGCCGCCGAAGGTGGTGTCCATCGCGGACACGAACGTCTGGACGTCCTTCAGGAGCTGGCCGCCGAGCACCTTGCCGAGGGTGCCGGTCATCATCGACATCCCGACGTTCAGGAACTTCATGCCGGCCCGCCCGCCCAGCTTGGCCGGCGCGGTCAGCAGCCGGATCAGCCGCCCGTCCAGGAAGGAACCGAGCCGCTTGGGCGCGTCGAGGAAGTCGAGCGCGGAGCGGGAGGGCGGGGTGTCGACGACGATCAGGTCCCACTCGTCCTTCGCGCGGAGCTGCCCCAGCTTCTCCATCGCCATGTACTCCTGCGTGCCCGCGAAGCCCGCCGAGAGGGACTGGTAGAAGGGGTTGCCCAGGATGGCGGCGGCCCGGTCGGGGTCCGCGTGCGCCTCGACGATCTCGTCGAAGGTGCGCTTCATGTCGAGCATCATCGCGTGCAGCTCGCCGTCGCCCTCGACGCCCTTCACCCGGCGCGGGGTGTTGTCCAGGGAGTCGATGCCCATGGACTGGGCGAGCCGGCGGGCCGGGTCGATGGTGAGCACGACGACCTTCCGGCCCCGCTCGGCCGCGCGCAGGCCAAGCGCCGCCGCCGTGGTCGTCTTGCCGACGCCGCCGGAGCCGCAGCACACCACGATCCGGGTCGTCGGGTCGTCGAGGAGCGGGTCCACCTCGAGCACGCGCGCGGGGGCCAGGTGATGGTGGGTCGGGGTGGGCTCCGGACTCATGTCGTCCCCTGCTTCCGCAGCTCGGTCGCGAGTTCGTACAGGCCCGCCAGGTCCATGCCCTCGGCGAGCAGCGGCAGCTCGTGCAGCGGCAGGCCCAGCTCGCCGAGGGCGGCGCGCTGCTCGTGCTCCAGCGCGTAGCGCTCGGCGTACTCGTCGGCCTGCGCGAGCAGCGGGGCCACCAGCCGCTCGGCGGGCCGGCCGTGGTGGGCGCCGCCGAGCCCGGCGGCCGACAGCGACCGGGCGAGGTCGGAGTGCGGCACGGTGCGTGCCAGGTCCAGGTCGGCCGCGTCGAGCAGCCGGGGCCGGACCATGTTGACGATGACCCGGCCCACCGGGAGCCGGGCGGCGCGCAGTTCGGCGATGCCGTCGGCGGTCTCCTGGACCGGCATCTCCTCCAGCAGGGTCACCAGGTGCACCGCCGTCTCGGGGGACTTCAGCACCCGCATCACCGCCTGCGCCTGATTGTGTATCGGGCCGATCCTGGCGAGCCCGGCGACCTCGTCGTTGACGTTGAGGAAGCGGGTGATGCGGCCGGTGGGCGGCGCGTCCATGACGACGTAGTCGTAGACGAACCGGCCGGCCTTGTCCTTGCGCCGGACCGCTTCGCAGGCCTTGCCGGTGAGGAGGACGTCCCTCACGCCGGGCGCGATGGTGGTGGCGAAGTCGATGGCGCCGAGTTTCTTCAGGGCCCGTCCGGCGCTCCCCAGCTTGTAGAACATCTGGAGGTAGTCCAGAAGGGCCAGTTCGGGATCGATGGCGAGGGCGTACACCTCCCCGCCCCCGGGAGCGACGGCGATCTTCCGCTCCTCGTAGGGCAGCGCCTCCGTCTCGAATAGCTGTGCGATGCCCTGCCGGCCCTCGACCTCGACGAGGAGCGTGCGCTTCCCCTCCGTGGCCAGGGCCAGCGCGAGGGCGGCGGCGACCGTCGTCTTTCCGGTCCCGCCCTTGCCGCTGACGACCTGGAGCCTGCTCACGCCTTCGAGCGTAACCAGTCCGCGCCCGGCCCGGGCGGCAGGCTGTGGACAACGGCCCCCGTGGCCGCCCGCGGGCCCCTCCCGCCACAGCCGCTACAGTCGCCCCATGACCAAGTGGGAATACGCAACCGTGCCGCTGCTCGTCCATGCCACGAAGCAGATTCTGGACACCTGGGGCGAGGACGGCTGGGAGCTCGTCCAGGTCGTGCCCGGGCCGAACAACCCCGAGCAGCTCGTGGCCTACCTGAAGCGGGAGAAGCAGGCGTGAGCGCGGTCGAGGCGAAGCTCGCCGAGCTGGGCCTGACCCTCCCGGACGTCGTCCCGCCGCTGGCCGCCTACCAGCCGGCCGTGCAGTCCGGCCCGTACGTCTTCACCGCCGGCCAGCTGCCCATGGTGGACGGCAAGCTGCCCGTCACCGGCAAGGTCGGCGCGGAGGTCACGCCCGAGGAGGCCAAGGACCTCGCGCGGATCTGCGCGCTCAACGCGCTGGCCGCCGTCAAGTCCGTCGCGGGCGACCTGGACCGCGTCGCACGCGTCGTGAAGGTCGTGGGCTTCGTCGCCTCGGCCGCGGACTTCACCGGCCAGCCGGGCGTCCTCAACGGCGCCAGCGAGCTGCTCGGCGAGGTCCTGGGCGAGAAGGGCGTGCACGCGCGCAGCGCGGTCGGCGTCGCGGTGCTGCCGCTGGACGCGCCGGTGGAGGTCGAGATCCAGGTGGAGCTGACCCAGCCGTAGGGCTTCGCCGTGGCAGGTGATCATCCGCCTCTCGAACATGCGCGCGTTCCGGGATAGCCTCCGGCCATGGCGAACGGTCAGTGGTACCCCCCTGAGTGGCCGGAGCTGATCCGCGCGCTGGCGGACGGCACCCTCACCCCGGTGCGCCCGCGCCGCGCGGCCACGGTGATGCTCCTGAAGGACACCGGCAGCGGGCCCGCCGTGCACATGCTGCGCAGACGCGCCTCCATGGCCTTCGCCGGAGGCGCGTACGCCTATCCGGGCGGCGGTGTCGACCCGCGGGACGACGAGCGCCACGTCCGCTGGGCGGGCCCCACGCGCGCGTGGTGGGCCGGCCGGCTCGGCGTCGACGAGACGGCCGCCCAGGCGATCGTCTGCGCCGCCGTCCGGGAGACCTACGAGGAGGCGGGCGTGCTCCTGGCCGGGCCCACCCCCGACACCGTCGTCGGCGACACCACCGGTGACGACTGGGAGGCGGACCGTGCCGCGCTCGTCGCCCGCGACCTGTCGTTCGCCGAGTTTCTCGACCGCCGCGGCCTGGTGCTGCGCTCGGACCTGCTGGGTGCCTGGACCCGCTGGATCACGCCCGAGTTCGAGCCGCGCCGCTACGACACCTGGTTCTTCGTCGCCGCCCTCCCCGAGGGCCAGCGCACCCGCGACGTCTCCTCGGAGGCCGACCGCACGGTGTGGATCCGGCCCGCGGACGCGGCGGCGGCCTACGACGAGGGCGAGCTGCTGATGATGCCGCCCACCATCGCCACCCTGCGCCAGCTGACGCCCTACGTGACGGCCGCGCAGGCACTGGCCGCCGCCCCGGACCGGGACCTGGCTCCCGTCCTCGCACAGGCCCGTCTGGAGGGCGGGGAGATCGTGCTCTCCTGGCCCGGCCACGACGAGTTCACCAAGCACATCCCGACCGCGACCGGGGGAGGCCCGGCATGACCGACGCAAGCGTCCTGCCCGGCCAGCCGCGCGGCGGCGTCCTGTCCGGACCGGCCACCGCGCGGGCGGTCAACGTCCTCGCGCCCAACCCCTCCGCGATGACGCTGGACGGCACCAACACCTGGATCGTGTCCGAGCCCGACTCCGGCCTCGCCGTCGTGGTCGACCCCGGCCCGCTGGACGAGGGGCACCTGCGGCACGTCGTCGACACGGCGGAGCGGGCCGGCAAGCGCGTCGCCCTGACCCTGCTGACGCACGGCCACCCCGACCACGCCGAGGGCGCCGCCCGCTTCGCCGAGCTGACCGGCACGCGCGTGCGTGCCCTCGACCCGGCGCTGCGGCTCGGCGACGAGGGCCTGGCCGCCGGGGACGTCGTCCGGGTGGGGGGTCTGGAGCTGCGGGTCGTCCCGACGCCCGGCCACACCGCGGACTCGCTCTGCTTCCACCTCCCGGCCGACCGGGCGGTGCTGACCGGCGACACGATCCTCGGACGCGGTACGACGGTCGTGGCGCACCCCGACGGCCGCCTCGGCGACTACCTGGACTCCCTGCGCCGGCTGCGGTCGCTCACGGTCGACGACGGCGTCCACACCGTCCTCCCGGGCCACGGGCCCGTCCTGGACGACGCGCAGGGCGCCGTGGAGTTCTACCTGGCCCACCGCGCCCACCGCCTCGCCCAGGTCGAGACGGCCGTCGAGGACGGCTACCGCACGCCCGCGGAGGTGGTGGCGCACGTCTACGCCGACGTGGACCGCTCCCTGTGGCCCGCGGCGGAGCTGTCGGTGCGGGCGCAGATGGAGTACCTGGAGGATCACGGCCTCATCTGAGACGGCGCCGCACGCGCGCGTACTGCGGCACCGCACACGCGGGTACGACGACGGGGTCCCGCCTCGTGAGAAGCGGGACCCCGTCGCCGTGGTGGCCGCGGGCCCCGGCGGGCCGGTGTCAGCGCGAGCGCTTCGCCAGGCGCTCGACGTCCAGCAGGATCACCGCGCGGGCCTCCAGGCGGAGCCAGCCGCGCTGCGCGAAGTCGGCGAGTGCCTTGTTGACCGTCTCGCGGGAGGCGCCGACGAGCTGCGCCAGCTCCTCCTGGGTGAGGTCGTGGACGACGTGGATGCCCTCCTCGGACTGCACGCCGAAGCGGCGGGACAGGTCCAGCAGGGCGCGTGCGACACGGCCGGGCACGTCCGAGAAGACCAGGTCGGACATGGCGTCGTTGGTCTTGCGCAGCCGCCGGGCGACGGCGCGCAGCAGCGCGGCGGCCACCTCGGGGCGCGCGTTCAGCCAGGGCTGGAGGTCGCCGTGGCCGAGACCGAGCAGCTTCACCTCGGTGAGCGCGGTGGCGGTCGCCGTGCGCGGCCCCGGGTCGAAGAGCGACAGTTCGCCGATCAGCTCGCCGGGGCCGACCACCGCGAGCATGTTCTCGCGGCCGTCGGGCGAGGTGCGGTGCAGCTTGACCTTGCCCTCGGTGACCACGTAGAGCCGGTCGCCGGGGTCGCCCTCGTGGAACAGGGAGTCTCCCCGCGCGAGGGTCACCTCACTCATGGAGGCACGCAGCTCCGCGGCCTGCTCGTCGTCGAGCGCCGCGAAGAGCGGATTCCGCCGCAGAACGTCGTCCACGAGTTCTCTCCTTGTCGACCTGCTCAGGGGATCTTGTTCCCCCTTGTATCAGGGGACCGTGGTGCCCATTTTGCCGGACGGTCCGAACAGTGTGATCTGTCACAAGGATGCCGCACTGGTGTCCCGGGGTACGCGTCAGGGGTCCAATTGGGCGCCGATCTTCCAGGTCCGGGGCGGATGTCAGTGCCGGGCCGTAGGCTGGCCGGGTGTCCAAAACGCCGGTGAGAGCACAGGCCGAGGGGGCTGCGCGGGTGGGTGTACGTCGTGATTCCGCTGTAGGCGAACAGGCGTCCGGCGGTGAACGAAAAACGACAGAAGCGGCAAGTGGGGCGAAGGGCGCGGCCGTGACGGAGCCGGCCCCCGCGAAGAAGGCCGCCCCGGCGAAGAGAGCCGCCTCCGCGAAGAGCGCTGCCCCCGCGAAGAAGGCCGCCCCCGCGGAGCAGGCAGCCTCCGCCGGCACGAAGCCGGCCCCCGCGAAGAAGGCGTCTCCGGCGAAGAAGGCCACCGCCAGGAAGAGCGCCGCCAAGAAGGCCACCACCGGGAAGGCCCCCGCGACCGGGAAGGCCCCCGCCGCCAAGGCGTCCGTCCGCAAGGCCACGCTCAAGAAGGCCGAGATCGCCCCGAAGAAGGCCTCCGCCGCCGTGAAGAAGGCCGCGCCCGCGAAGACGATCGCCCCGAAGCCGCCGCGCGAGGAGTCCCGTACGGCCCTCGTCCGCCGCGCCCGCCGGATCAACCGGGAACTCGCCGAGGTCTACCCGTACGCCCACCCGGAGCTGGACTTCGACAGCCCCTTCCAGCTCCTGGTCGCCACCGTGCTCTCCGCCCAGACCACCGACCTGCGCGTCAACCAGACCACCCCCGCGCTGTTCGCGAAGTACCCCACGCCCGAGGACCTGGCCGCCGCCGTCCCCGAGGAGGTCGAGGAGATCCTGCGCCCCTGCGGGTTCTTCCGGGCCAAGACCAGGTCGGTGATAGGGCTCTCGAAGGCGCTCACGGAGGAGTTCGGCGGTGAGGTGCCGGGCCGTCTGGAGGACCTGGTCAAGCTGCCCGGTGTCGGCCGCAAGACCGCCTTCGTCGTGCTCGGCAACGCCTTCGGCCACCCCGGCATCACCGTGGACACACACTTCCAGCGGCTCGTCCGGCGCTGGCAGTGGACCGACGAGACCGGCCCCGACAAGATCGAGGCCGCCGTCGGCGCGCTCTTCCCGAAGAGCGACTGGACGGACCTCTCGCACCACGTCATCTGGCACGGCCGCCGCATCTGCCACGCCCGCAAGCCCGCCTGCGGCGCCTGCCCCATCGCTCCCCTCTGCCCGGCGTACGGCGAGGGCGAGACCGATCCGGAGAAGGCGCGGAAGCTGCTCAAGTACGAGAAGGGCGGCTTCCCGGGGCAGCGGCTGAAGCCGCCGCAGGCCTATCTGGACGCGGGCGGGAAGCCGGCCCCGCCGCTGGGGGCGGCCGGGTGACGGAACGATCCCCGGGGCGCCGGGCGTTGGAAGCAGCAGGACGACGGGGGTGGCGATGAGCCGGGCGAGTGAGACGCGGGGCGAAGCCGTGGTGGTCAGCAAGGAGGGACTGCCGGGCTGGCTGGACCCGGTGGTGCGCGCGGTGGAGACCGTGCGGCCGCGCCAGCTGAGCCGTTTCCTGCCGCCCGAGGACGGCGCGGGCCGCCAGTCCGCCGTCCTGGTGCTGTTCGGCGAGGGGGAGCGCGGCCCCGAGCTGCTGCTGATGGAACGCGCCGGCAACCTGCGGTCGCACGCCGGGCAGCCGTCCTTCCCGGGCGGCGCCCTGGACCCCGAGGACGGTGACCCGCAGGGGGACGGGCCGCTGCGGGCGGCGCTGCGCGAGGCCGAGGAGGAGACCGGCCTCGACCCGGCCGGCGTGCAGGTCTTCGGCGTGCTGCCGAGGCTGTACATCCCGGTCAGCGGCTTCGTCGTCACCCCCGTGCTGGGCTGGTGGCGCGAGCCCAGCCCGGTCGGCGTCGTGGACCCCAACGAGACCGCGCGGGTGTTCACCGTTCCCGTGGCGGATCTCACGGATCCGGCCAACCGTGCCACGGCCGTCCACCCCCGCGGCCACCGCGGCCCGGCATTCCTGGTCGAATCGGCCCTGGTGTGGGGCTTCACGGCGGGAATCATCGACCGGCTGCTGCACTACGCCGGCTGGGAGCGCCCCTGGGACCGCGACAAGCTGGTCCCGCTCGACTGGCGCGCATGACAGGGTGGGCGCCGTGCTGTGTTCCCTCGGGGAACGTTGTGCCCGATCGCCGTGCCGCGGCGGGCGGGACCCCCGGCCGGGCCGGCGGGACCGGAGAGTGAAGAGGCGAGGCCTGATTCGGTGAACGTGCTGGACATCCTGTTGCTGCTCGCTGCCGTCTGGTTCGCGATCGTCGGCTATCGCCAGGGCTTCGTCGTCGGCATCCTGTCGGTGATCGGTTTCCTGGGCGGCGGGCTCGTCGCCGTCTACGCGCTGCCCGTGATCTGGGACCTGCTGACCGACAAGGCGGAGGTGAGCACCACCGCCGCGGTCGTCGCGGTCATCGTGGTGATCGTCTGCGCCTCCGTGGGGCAGGCGCTGACCACCCACCTGGGCAACAAGCTGCGCCGGTACATCACCTGGTCCCCGGCCCGCGCCCTGGACGCCACCGGCGGCGCCCTGGTCAACGTGGTGGCCATGCTGCTGGTGGCCTGGCTGATCGGCTCGGCGCTCGCGGGCACCACGCTGCCGACGGTCGGCAAGGAGGTCCGCAACTCCAAGGTGCTGCTCGGCGTCTCCCGCGCGCTGCCCGCGCAGGCCGACACCTGGTTCGCCGACTTCTCCTCGGTGCTCGCGCAGAACGGCTTCCCGCAGGTCTTCAGCCCGTTCGCCAACGAGCCCATCACCGACGTCCAGCCCCCCGACCCGGCGCTCGCGGGCAGCCCGGTCGCCGCCCGCGCCCAGCGCTCCATCGTCAAGGTCGTGGGCACCGCGCAGAGCTGCGGCAAGGTCCTGGAGGGCACCGGCTTCGTCTTCGCCGAGCGCCGCGTGATGACCAACGCGCACGTCGTGGGCGGCGTCGACGAGCCCACCGTGCAGATAGGCGGTGAGGGCGAGCGGTACGACGCGAAGGTCGTGCTCTACGACTGGGAGCGCGACATCGCCGTACTGGACGTCCCCGACCTGGACGCGCCCGTCCTGCGGTTCACCGAGGACGAGGCGGCGAGCGGCGACGGCGCGATCGTCGCGGGCTTCCCGGAGAACGGCGCGTACGACGTGCGCTCGGCACGGGTGCGCGGCCGCATCACCGCGAACGGCCCGGACATCTACCACCGCGGCACGGTCCGGCGCGATGTCTACTCGCTGTACGCGACCGTCCGTCAGGGCAACTCCGGCGGCCCGCTGCTCACCCCCGAGGGGGAGGTCTACGGCGTGGTCTTCGCGAAGTCGCTGGACGACGCCGAGACGGGGTACGCGCTGACCGTGGACGAGATCCGGGAGGACATCACCGCGGGGCGTACCGCCAACCAGCAGGTGGGCACCGACAACTGCGCGCTGTAGGGCGCGCGGGGGTCACCCGCGGGGGTGACGCAGCCGTACCGAGACCCAGCGGGCCCGGCGGCGCAGGATGCGCGGAATGCCCACCCGGGGGTCCGCGGCCACGAGTTGCGGCGCGCCTCGCTGGTGGGAGCTCAGGGCGCTGCCCGAGCGGCGATTGCGTGCTGCTGCGTCACTGTAGTCGTGCGTCCAGCCCATACCCCGACGTGTGCCCCCGCCCCAAGGTCGATAACCGCCTCGGGGCCGTCCAATTGGCCTATGCGCCAGGCATGTGGCCGCTTGTAGGACAGTCGTACCGGTGGCCCTGCGGCCCGGACACCGGACGTGTCGGCCCGGTCACCGAGGGAGGCCGCGACCCCGTCACCGGTCCGGCTCGGGGTCCTTCAGCCAGTTGATCAGCTCGTTGGAGAACGCCACCGGGTCCTCCTCGTGCGGGAAGTGGCCGAGCCCGTCGAACAGGCGCCAGCGGTACGGGGCTTCGACGTACTCGCCGGAGCCTGCCGCGCTGCGGGTGCGCATCACCGGGTCGAGCGAGCCGTGCAGATGGAGCGTCGGCACGCGCACCGGCCGCTTCATCCGCCGGTTGAACTGGAAGCCGTCGGGGCGGGCCAGGGAGCGGACCATCCAGCGGTACGGCTCGATCGAGCAGTGCGCGGTGGACGGGATGCACATCGCGCGCTGGTACGTCCGGACCGCCTCGTCGTCCGGCAGCCGCGGCCCGGACCACTCCCGGATGAGCCGCCCGACCAGCGCCCCGTCGTCCGCGACGAGCTGCCGCTCGGGGATCCAGGGGCGCTGGAAGCCCCAGATGTACGAGCCGGCGGCGGTCTGCTTGACGTCGGAGAGCATCGCCGAACGCCAGCGCCGCGGATGCGGCATCGACGTGACGGCGAGCCGGCGCACCAGCTTGGGCCGCATCACGGCCGCCGTCCACGCCAGGTAGCCGCCCAGGTCGTGCCCGACCAGCGCGGCGTCCGGCTCGCCGAGCGAGCGGACCACCCCGGTGATGTCGAGGGCCAGGTTGGCCGGGTCGTACCCGCGCGGGGTGCGGTCGCTGCCGCCGACACCCCGCAGGTCCATGGCGACGGCCCGGAAACCCGCGTCGGCGAGCGCCACGAGCTGGTGCCGCCACGTCCACCAGAACTGCGGGAAGCCGTGCAGCAGCAGCACCAGCGGTCCGTCGCCCAGCTCGGCGATGTGGAAGCGGGCGCCGTTGGCGGCCACGTCCCGGTGGATCACCTCGTGGCCGCCGGGCAGGCCGAGCCGTACGACCGAGGCCGGCTGGGCCGGTGGAGTGTCGGGTTCCGTCATGACGACGAGCGTGCCACAGGCTCGATGGCCTCGGGCACACGGTCCGCGGGCAGCTCGGGCCGCGGGTGCGGCCTGGCGTTCTGCAGGACGCCCGCCGTCTCCTTCACCGACGCGGCGACCTTCTGCGGACCGCGGCCCTGCTTCGCCTTCTTCGCGAAGACCACGCCGATCAGGGCGAGGAACCCGGCGATGAGCACGTTCGCCGCGAAGGACAGCAGGAAGCAGACCGCGAGGTTCCAGTGGCTCCAGGTCCGAATGCCGTACGCCAGCGCGAAGTTGAGCATCGGCAGGGAGAACAGCAGGAGCAGCCCCGCCGCCATGAAGGCGCCGCCGCTGGTCGCACCCCGCTTGACGTCCCGTCGGAGCTGGGCCTTGGCCAGTGCGATCTCGTCGTGCACCAGCGCGGACATTTCGGTCGTCGCCTTGGCGAACAGCTGGCCGATGCTGCGTTCGGCGCCGACCGGGCTGCCGTCGGGTGCGCTCATCGCGGTCTCCCTCTTCTGCCTGACTGGTGACGGTCCCGTCTTTTGTACCGTCTCGTCAGATCATGCCGGACCGTCGTTCTCCGCGCCTGCCCCGCCCGGCACTTCCGCAACCGCGTGGCGCGCCGCGGCCTTCTCCTCGGCGATCCGGCGGTGCTCGGTGGCCTTGCGTTCGTGGAGCGCGGCCATCCGCAGGTGGTACTCCGGATCGTCCTCCTCGTAGACGTCCGGGATGCCGTCCTGGTCCTCGTCGCGCTCCTCGGCCTCCCACATCCGCCGGTACGTGGCGTTCCGCAGCTTCAGCAGCACCGTGGCCAGTGCAGCCGCCAGCAGCGAGCCGGTCAGGACGGCCGCCTTGACCTCGCCGGTGAGCGTCGCGTCGCCCTCGAAGGCCAGCTCGCCGATGAGCAGGGAGACGGTGAAGCCGATGCCGGCCAGGGTCGCCACCGCGAACACGTCCGGCCAGGCGAGGTCGTCGCTGAGCGAGGCCCGGGTGAAGCGGGCCGTCAGCCAGGTGCCGCCGAAGATGCCGAGCGTCTTGCCGACCACCAGTCCGAGCACCACGCCCAGCGTCTCCGGGCGGGTGAAGACCTCGGCGAGGGCTCCGCCGGACACCGGGACCCCGGCGCTGAACAGGGCGAACAGCGGCACGGCGAGGCCCGCCGACAGCGGCCGTACGAGGTGTTCGATGTGCTCGCCGGGGGAGTGTTTCTCACCCTCGCGGGTGGTGCAGCGCAGCATCAGGCCCATCGCGACCCCGGCGATGGTGGCGTGGATGCCGCTGTTGTACATCAGCGCCCAGATCACCAGGGCGAGCGGCACGTACACGTACCACCCGCGGACGCCCTTGCGCAGCAGCAGCCAGAAGACGGCGAGGCCGGCCACGGCGCCGCCGAGGGCGGCGAAGTCCAGGGTGTCGGTGAAGAAGACCGCGATGATCAGGATGGCGAACAGGTCGTCGACGACGGCGAGGGTCAGCAGGAAGGCGCGCAGGGCGTTCGGCAGCGAGGTGCCGATGACCGCGAGCACGGCGAGCGCGAAGGCGATGTCGGTGGCCGTGGGCACCGCCCAGCCCGACAGGGAGCCGCCGCCGAAGGTGTTGGTCAGGGCGTAGACCAGCGCGGGCGCGGCCATGCCGCACAGCGCGGCGACGACCGGCAGGGCCGCGGCCCTCGGGTCGCGCAGATCACCTGCGACGAGTTCGCGCTTGAGCTCGATGCCGGCGACGAAGAAGAAGATCGCGAGGAGTCCGTCGGCGGCCCAGTGCGCGACGGACAGGTTCAGGCCGAGGGACCCGGGGCCCAGGTGGAAGTGGCTGACCGTCTCGTAGCTGTCGTGGAGCGGGGGGATGTTCGCCCAGAGCAGTGCGGTGATGGCGGCGACCAGCAGCAGGACACCGCCGACCGTCTCGGTGCGCAGCGCGTCCGCGAGGTAGGTCCGCTCCGGCAGGGACAGCCGGCCGAGGACCTTGCGGGGGGTGCGGGGGGCGGACACGGGAACCTCCGGGGGTGGGCAGCACGACATCGCTTGCCGACCAGACTTCCCGGCGCACCTTTTTTGATTAGCTCAGCTAATGATAGGGGACGCAGGTCCACCTGGGTCCACCCTAGACGCGGCGGGGGCGTCCGGCACGCTCGGCGCCGGACGCCCCGCACGCGGACGTGCTCAGTCCTCGCTGGGCGCGGCCGGGAGCTTCGCCTGGATGAGCTGCATGACCCCGCTGTCGGTCAGGGTGGTCACATCGCCCAGGGCACGGTTCTCGGCGACGTCGCGCAGCAGCCGGCGCATGATCTTGCCGGAGCGCGTCTTCGGCAGCTCGGCCACCGGCAGGATCCGCTTGGGCTTGGCGATCGGGCCGAGCGTGGCGCCGACGTGGTTCCGCAGCTCCGCGACCAGGTCCTCGGTCTCCGCGGCCGTACCGCGCAGGATCACGAACGCCACGATCGCCTGGCCGGTGGTCTCGTCCGCCGCGCCGACCACGGCCGCCTCCGCGACCGAGGGGTGCGAGACCAGCGCGGACTCGACCTCGGTCGTGGAGATGTTGTGACCGGAGACGAGCATGACGTCGTCGACCCGGCCCAGCAGCCAGATGTCGCCGTCGTCGTCCTTCTTGGCGCCGTCGCCCGCGAAGTACTTGCCCTCGAAGCGCGACCAGTAGGTGTCGATGAACCGCTGGTCGTCGCCCCAGATGGTGCGCAGCATCGACGGCCACGGCTCGGTGAGGACCAGGTAGCCACCGCCGCCGTCGGGCACCTCGTTCGCCTCGTCGTCGACGACCGTCGCGGCGATACCCGGCAGTGGGGTCTGCGCGGAACCCGGCTTGGTGGCGGTGACGCCGGGCAGCGGCGAGATCATCATCGCGCCGGTCTCGGTCTGCCACCACGTGTCCACGATCGGGGTGCGGTCGGCGCCGATGTGCTTGCGGTACCAGATCCACGCCTCGGGGTTGATCGGCTCGCCGACCGAGCCCAGCACGCGCAGGCTGCTCAGGTCGAACTTCGCGGGGATGTCGTCGCCCCACTTCATGAACGTGCGGATCGCCGTGGGCGCCGTGTAGAGGATCGTGACCTTGTACTTCTGCACGATCTCCCAGAACCGGCCCTGGTGCGGGGTGTCCGGCGTGCCCTCGTACATGACCTGCGTGGCACCGTTGGCCAGCGGGCCGTAGACGATGTACGAGTGGCCGGTGACCCAGCCGACGTCGGCCGTGCACCAGTAGACGTCCGTCTCGGGCTTGAGGTCGAACACCGCGTGGTGGGTGTACGCCGTCTGGGTGAGGTAGCCGCCGGAGGTGTGCAGGATGCCCTTGGGCTTGCCCGTCGTACCGGACGTGTACAGGATGAACAGCGGGTGCTCCGCGTCGAACGCCTCCGGGGTGTGCTCGGCGCTCTGCCGCCCCACGATGTCGTGCCACCACACGTCGCGGCCCTCGGTGAAGGCGACCTCCTGCCCGGTACGGCGGACCACGAGCACGTGCTCGACGTTGTCCACCTTGCCGAGCGCCTCGTCGACGGCGGGCTTCAGCGCGGACGGCTTGCCGCGCCGGTAGCCGCCGTCGGCCGTGATGACGACCTTGGCGTCGGCGTCCTGGATGCGGGTCGCGAGCGCGTCCGCGGAGAAGCCGCCGAAGACCACCGAGTGCGCGGCGCCGATCCGGGCGCAGGCCAGCATGGCGACGGCCGTCTCCGGGATCATCGGCATGTAGACGGCGACCCGGTCGCCCTTGCGGACACCCAGCTCCAAAAGGGCGTTCGCGGCCCTGGAGACCTCGTCCTTCAGCTCGGCGTAGGTGAGGGCGCGGCTGTCGCCGGGCTCGCCCTCGAAGTGGATGGCCACCCGGTCGCCGTGCCCGGCCTCGACGTGGCGGTCGACGCAGTTGTACGCGACGTTCAGCTCGCCGTCCTTGAACCACTTGGCGAACGGCGGGTTCGACCAGTCCAGCGTCTCGGTCGGCTCCTTGGCCCAGCTGAGCCGCCGGGCCTGCTCGGCCCAGAAGCCGAGCCGGTCAGCCTTGGCCTGTTCATACGCCTCCGCGGTGACGTTGGCGTTCGCGGCCAGGTCGGCGGGGGGTGCGAACCTGCGTTCTTCCTTGAGCAGGTTGGCCAGGCTTTCGTTGCTCACGACATCTCCCTTTCCCAGGGTGTCCGTTGTGTCCCAGACCACAGCTCATCAGACCCGGGGGCCCGATGACAAGGGTCGTCGGGAAATTGGTTTAGACCTGTGAGGGTGGCTGATGGGACGGGCTGGTGGAGTGGCCGGTGCGGTATCCGGCCCCGGTGGTCCGTTGCGGTGATCGGCTGTGGTGGTCATCCGTACCCACGGACGCGGCGGGGGCGGAGTTCAGTGGCTGTAACGCCTTTCACACGAGCGGCCACGCGCAGGCGGACGGGCCGTACCGGAGCTGGTCACGGTCGACCGGCTCACCCGCGGAGGCGGCGGCCGCGCCGGGCCTCCGCGATCCGGGCCGCTTAGACCGGACGGGTGGCGGGGCCCGCCCCGTCCGGAGGATCGACCCGCGTGGCGGGCGGGGCCTGGCTCGACTTCGGGGATACCGGGCGGCGCCCGGCCCGCCGGGACAGTCCAGCGGGCCGTCAGCTTCGCGCTCGGGGGCCGGGCCGCCCCGTGCGACCCCGTTCCCGGCCCCCGAGCGCCGTCCGGCGGAGCCGTTCGGGCTCCACCGGACGGGGACGCGGGCGCCGGGCGCCGGGCGTCACGGGGGCCCGGTGTCAGGGGTGCCGGTGTCAGGGGGCCGAGGCCCGCCCGCCCCTGCCGTCGACACCCGGTACGGCCCTTCGGGCGGCGGCTCAGGCCGGGCTGCGCAGTTCCTCCGCCTCGGTGACGTGGTCGAAGACCGCCGCACCGGACACCTCGGTGAGCAGGTAGGCCTGCGCCTCGCCCACGTGGAAGTACATCCCGTGCAGCTCCAGCGCGCCCTCGCGCAGGGCGCGGGCCACCGACTCGTGGGCGCGCAGGTGCTCCAGCTGCTGCACGACGTTGGCCAGGCTCAGCTGCTCCACCGCGTCGGCGGGACGCCGCCCGGCGAGCCGCGGCCGGGGCCCGCCGCCGTCGGTCATCCGCCGCACGCTCGGCAGCCCGTGCCGCAGCCACCGCTTGAGCGGTGTCCGCGGCCCACCGGGCACACCGGATTCCTCCGGGTGCTCGTCACGCGCGGCGAGCAGCGCCTGCATGGCACCGCAGCCGGAGTGCCCGCACACGGTGATGTGCCGGACCTCCAGGACGTCCACCGCGTACTCGATGGCCGCCGCCACCGAGTCGTCGCCGCTCTCCGCGCCGGGCAGCGGCACCAGGTTGCCCACGTTGCGCACCACGAAGAGGTCGCCGGGGCCGCTGGACGTGATCATCGAGGTGACGAGGCGTGAGTCGGCGCAGGTGAGGAAGAGGTGCACCGGTCGCTGGCCCTCCCGTGCCAGCCGGGCCAGCTCGCTCCGCACCAATGGTGCCGTCCGGCGCTGGAAGGCGCTGATGCCGCGGACGAGTTGGTGGCCGCCGGCCGGGGAACCGTCGGTGGGGTCCGGGCCGGGGGGCAGGGTGACGTCGTCGGTGCCACCCGCGTGCTCCGGGCTCCCCGTGTGCTCGGGGCCCTTCGGGTGAGCCGGGCTCTCCTGGACCACCGGGTGCTCCAGGGGCTCCGAGTGCGCCCGGCGCTCACGGTGCCCCGGTTCCCGGCCGTCCTGCCGCACCCGATCCGACGGCGCGAGCGGCCCCGTCGTCCCCGGTGCGCCCGGCGGAGCCGGCGGCTCCGGCCGGTCCGGGAGGTCCGGCCGGTCCGGTCGCTTGGACGGTCGCAACCCCTTCCGGAAGCCGGCCGCGCCGGCCGAGTCGCCCGGCGTGCCGTCCGGTTCGGCCCGGCCGTCCGGCCCGGCCCCCGCTTCCGGTTCCCTCGCCGGGCCCGGTGCCGCCTCGCTGCCGGGCACCTCCCACTCGCACTGGTGGTTGCGCCACGGTGTCCAGGGACGGCACCGGCAGTCACCGGACCCCTCCGGCTCCGCCGCACCCGTGCCGGCCGGATCCTCCGCGGGGGTGCCCGGCTCGGCGATGCGGATCCCGGCGCGGCGGCCGGTCAGTTCCACGGTGCCGCCCTGCGCGGTGTGCGTGTTCTGCCAGTCGTGCAGGGTCTCGTACGCCGCGTGGTCCATGAAGGAACCGTCCAACTCGACGACGGCGGCGGTGCCCTGCGGGATCTGGTGCAGCACCCGGCTCAGGCGGGGCACGGCGAGGAACGTCAACTGGCCTCTCACCTGCACGTGGTGGACTCCCCCCTCCTCCGTGTGCCTGATCCGGGTGCGGGTCAGGCGGTGCAGGGCGACGGCGACGGCCACGGCGACGCCGAGGGCCACCCCCTCCAGGACGCCGAACAGCACCACGCCGAGGGTGGTGACGGCGTACACCAGCACCTCGCGGTGGCGGGTCACCGTGCGGATGTGGTGCAGGGACACCATCTGGATGCCGACGGCCATCACCAGGGCGGCCAGTGCGGCGAGCGGGATCTGCTCCAGCAGCGGGACCATCAGCAAGGTGGCGGCCACCACGAGAGCACCGTGCAGCATCGTGGAGTTGCGGCTCACCGCGCCCGCGTTCACGTTCGCCGTGCTGCGCACCGCGACACCCGCGACCGGCAGTCCGCCGAGCCCGCCGGAGACGATGTTCGCGGCGCCCTGACCGAGCAGTTCGCGGTCCAGGTCGGAGCGTGGGACCCGGCCGGTGAGGCCGGGGCGGGCGGCGGCCAGCCGGTCCACCGCGACCGCGCCGAGCAGCGACTGCACGCTGCACACCAGCGTGGTGGTCAGTACGGCGGCCACCAGGCCGAGCACGGGCCCCTCGGGCAGCCCGGCCAGCGCGTGGTTGTTCCAGGACGGCAGCTCCACCTTGGGCAGGGTGAGCCCCGCGAGCGATGCGGTTGCGGTGGCGCCGGTGACGGCGATCAGGGGTGCCGGTGCCTTGCGCAGCAGCCGTCCGGTCCGGCCGGGCAGCCGGGGCCAGAGGAAGAGCAGGGCCAGGGTGAGCGCGCTCGTCGACAGGGCGGCGGGGTGCAGGTCCGCGAGCTGGGCGGGCAGCGCGCGCAGGTTGTCCAGCACCGCGCTCTGCGGCGTGCCGCCGAGGACGATGTGCAGCTGGGCCACGGCGATGGTGACGCCGATCCCGGCCAGCATGCCGTGCACGATGGCGGGGCTGACCGCGAGGGCGGTGCGCGCCACCCGCAGGCAGCCGAGGCCCAGTTGGGCGGCACCCGCCAGGACGGTGATGGCACAGGTCGTCCGCCATCCGTAGAGGTGGATGAGGTCGGCGGTGACGACCGTGAGCCCGGCGGCGGGTCCGCTGACCTGGAGCTGGGACCCGCCGAGCCGTCCGGCGACGAGGCCGCCCACGGCGGCCGCGACGAGGCCGGCCTGGAGCGGGGCGCCGGTGGCGAGGGCGATGCCGAGGGACAGGGGCAGGGCGATCAGGAAGACCGCGATGGACGCCGACACGTCCGCGCCGGCGATCCGGAAGCGGCGGGGGCGCCCGCTCGGCGGGCTGTGCGGCTGGTGGTCGGGGTTCGGCCGGTGGGGGTCGGTCGTGCGTGTGGGGACGCAGGCTGACATGTTTCCCGTCTCCTCCGGGGCAGCGGTCGCGGAACAGGTCGGTCCCGCCGGGTGGCGGGTCGGTCGCGGCCGTGAGTCACGGCGTGCAGTGGCGGGATGGATCAACGCTCAGTAAACGAATAGTAATGCTGGGTAAAGGCGAAGTCCGGATTTTCCCGGCAAATGGGTCAGTAAATCACTCCAGAGAGTGATCCGAGTCTTTGATCGGCTTGTCGTACTAATTCCTTCTCGGTCCCGTGCGACCTTGGCGGCGCTGTCGGCCGGCCCGGCATCTCGCCCGGGTGGCAGCACAGCGCGCACTGCACCCGAAAACGCCCTCAGCGGCGTTGGCCCGAGAGAAGGAAGTAGGTGGGCGGAAGATGGCCGCCACCCAGAGGATCGCCGCGGGCGCCGTGGTCGCCGCGGTCTGTGCCGTGTCGCTCGCCGGTTGCTCGGCGGACTCCGGCACCACGAAGAAGGGCGTCAGCGGACCGCAGCGGCCCGAGGCGGCCCCCGCCCCCAGGAGCCCCCTCCGGCTCATCGGCGACGGTTCCACGGCGTTCACCGGAGCCCAGCCGCACCTGCCCCGCCCCGAGCGGATGAAGCCCGGGCAGCGGCCACCGCAGTTCGTGGTGTTCTCCTGGGACGGCGCCGGCGAGGACAGCCAGCGGCTGTTCTCCCACTTCCGCAAGGTCGCCAAGGCGAACGGCGCCACGATGACCTACTTCCTCAGCGGCGTGTACCTCCTGCCGGAGGACAAGGCCGACCTCTACAAACCGCCGCAGCACTCGCCGGGCCGCTCGGACATCGGCTTCAACGACCGGCAGGGCATCGCCGACACCGTGAAGCAGCTCCGCCTCGCCTGGCTGGAGGGCAACGAGATCGGAACCCACTTCAACGGCCACTTCTGCGGCAAGGGCGGCGGCGTCGGCGAGTGGTCGGTGGAGGAGTGGAAGGACGAGATCGCCCAGGCCAAGCGGTTCGTGAAGTCCTGGAAGACCCACACCGGGATGACCAAGGCGGCGCCACTGCCGTTCGACTACGACAGGGAGCTGATCGGCGCCCGCACACCCTGCCTCGAGGGCCAGCGCAACTTCATGAGGGCCGCCCGCGAACTGGGCTTCCGCTACGACACCAGCGGCGTCAACGACCAGGTGTGGCCGCGGAAGAAGGGGGGCCTGTGGGACCTGTCGATGCAGCTCGTGCCGTTCCCCGGGCACTCCTACGAGCAGCTGACCATGGACTACAACTTCATGGTCAACCAGTCCGGCACCACCACCCAGGGCGACCCCGACAAGTACGACGCGTGGGGCGACCAGATGCGCGACGGCCTGCTGATGGGCTTCCGGCGCGCCTACGACGGCAACCGCGCGCCCCTGATCATCGGCAACCACTTCGAGTCCTGGAACGGCGGCACGTACATGCGTGCCGTCGAGGAGGTCATCGAGCGGGTGTGCACCAAGCCCGAGGTGCGCTGTGTCTCCTTCCGGCAACTGGCCGACTGGCTGGACGCCCAGGACCCGCAGACCCTGGCGAAGCTGCGCACACTGAGGGTCGGCGAGGCGCCGAAGCGGGGCTGGGCGGCCTTCCTGGCCGCCCGCCCGGCCCCCGCGCCGAAGGGCGTGCCCGGGGCGCCGGCGGACAGGGACTAGCCCGCCGCGCCCGGCGGGAGCGGTGTGTCAGGCGTTCGCCACCACGCTCTCGCCGAGCACGAAGTCGGGGTCGACCTGCGCCGCCAGGTCGGCCCCGGTCCGCTCGTTGCCCCAGGACCGGGCGTTCTTCAGGTGGAAGTGCACCATCTGGCGGGTGTAGCGCTCCCAGTCGCGCTCGTCGTAGGTCGCGTCGGCGGCCGTCCGCAGGGCGTGCAGGGCGCGGCGGTTGGCATCCTCCAGGAGGTCGAAACGGGGCGGTCGGCCCTTCTCCATGGCGCGCACCCAGTCGGAGTGGCCGACGGTGACGAGCAGATCGTCCCCTACCTGTTCGCGCAGGTAGTCGAGGTCGTCCTGGCCCTGCACCTTGTTGCCGACGACGGCGAGCCGGACGCCGTAGTCGCGGGCGTACTCCTTGTACTGGCGGTAGACGGAGACCCCCTTGCGGGTCGGTTCGGCGACGAGGAACGTGATGTCGAAGCGGGTGAACATGCCGGAGGCGAAGGAGTCGGAGCCCGCGGTCATGTCGACCACGACGTACTCGTCGCGGCCGTCGACGAGGTGGTTCAGGCACAGCTCGACCGCTCCGGTCTTGGAGTGGTAGCAGGCGACCCCCAGGTCGGCTTCGGTGAAGGGGCCCGTGACCATCAGCCGGACGGTGCCGCCGTCGAGTTCCACCGGCCGGGCGCAGGCGTCGTAGACCGGGTTGTCGCCGCGTACCCGCAGCAGCCGCGAGCCCTCGCCGGGCGGCGTGGTCTTGATCATGGTCGCGGCCGAGGCGATCCGCGGATTGCTGCCCCGCAGGTAGTCCTTGATCAGCGGCAGTTGGTCACCCATCGCGGGAAGCGCGGCGGCCTCCGCCTCGTCGAGGCCGAGCGCTGCCCCGAGGTGCTGGTTGATGTCGGCGTCCACGGCGACGACCGGCGCTCCGGCGGCCGCGAGGTGGCGGATGAACAGGGAGGACAGGGTGGTCTTGCCGCTCCCGCCCTTCCCGACGAAAGCAATTTTCATGTTCAGTAAGCCTAGTGGTGCGAGCGCCGCGCGCGCGGGGCGGACGTGAAGAAGACCACTCCTTCGTGGGGTTCGGCGCCCGGGTGCGTAATGTCGTACTCATGAGTACGACAGGCGCTACCGCCGATCGGGACCCCCTCGCGGCCCTGGGCGCACTGCCCGGTGTGGCCGACTCGGTGGAGTCCGTGCGCAAGGCCGTGGACCGGGTCTACGGACACCGCATCATGCGGCGCCGCAGCAACGAGATCACCTCCGAGGCGGCCCTGCGCGGCGCCCGGGGTTCGGCGGCGCTGTCCGGTGCCGACTGGGCCCTGGAGGAGGTGCGCCGGCGCACCGACTTCAGTGGTGACGGCGAGGCCCGGACCGTGGGCGCGGCGCTGCGGCTGACCGCCGAGGCGGGACAGCTGCTGTCCATCTGGCGGCAGTCCCCGCTGCGGGTGCTGGCCCGCCTGCACCTGGTCGCGGCGGCCGACGACGCCGACGTCGTGGGCCGCCCGCGGCAGCCGGGCGAGCCGGTGCACGAGCCGCTGGTCGAGCGGCCGCTGCCGGGTGCCGGCGAGGTGTCGGCGCGCCTGGAGGGTCTGGCGGAGCTGATCATCGCGGGAGGTTCGGCCCCCGCGCTGGTCACGGCCGCGGTGGTGCACGGCGAGCTGCTCGCCCTGCGTCCGTTCGTCTCCCACAACGGCCTGGTCGCGCGCGCGGCCGAGCGGATCGTCCTGGTCGGCAGCGGCCTGGACCCGAAGTCTGTCTGCCCCGCCGAGGTGGGCCACGCCGAGCTGGGGCTGGACGCCTATCTGACCGCGTTCGACGGATATCTGTCCGGCACGGCGGAGGGCATGGCGGCCTGGATCGCCCACTGCGGCAAGGCGGTCGGGCTGGGGGCGCGCGAGTCGACGGCGGTGTGCGAGGCGCTGCAGCGCGGAGCGGCGTAGGCGCCGGGAAGGGCCGGGAAAGGGTTGCGGCGGTACGAGGACTCGTACCGCCGCTGGCATGATCACCCAGTTACCAAGCGTCCTCGAATGTCGCCCATCAGGCCGGGGACTTTGCCCGTACCTGGTGCGGCTGGCCCGTAATCGACGGGTCGACGTCGCGTGGGTGCCAGGCGGTCATGCTTCGGTCCGTGGGGCCAATTGCGTTTCTGAAGGTGATCCTCTCGGATGTCCTTGGTCTCGCGGGCCGTTGAGTCCTTTGTACTCCTGACCGGCAGTAAGCGGAAGTGGTGGCTCCAGTTTTTACTTTCGCGTTCAAGCAGGCTCAGAGAACGGCGGCGCGCCGGCGGCTCGCGTACCAGACGAGGCCCGCCGTCGCCGCCGCCGCTCCTATCGCCGCCGCCGCCACCAAGGCGGGGCGCGGCGGCACGGAGAAGGCGGGCAGCCGCTGCTTGAGCCGCACCGGACGGTGGAAGTCGAGGATCGGCCAGCCGCGTGAAACGGCCTCCCGGCGCAGTGCCCGATCCGGGTTCACGGCGTGCGGATGCCCGACGGACTCCAGCATCGGCAGGTCGGTCGCGGAGTCGCTGTAGGCGTAGCAGCGCGCCAGGTCGTAGCCCTCGGACGCGGCGAGTTCCCGGATCGCCTCCGCCTTCGTGGGGCCGTAGGCGTAGTACTCGACCTCGCCGGTGTAGCAGCCGTCCTCGCCGACGACCATCCGGGTGGCCACCACCCGGTCGGCGCCCAGCAGCTCCCCGATCGGCTCGACGACCTCGGAGCCCGAGGTGGAGACGATCACCACGTCGCGGCCGGCGGTGTGGTGCTCCTCGATGAGCGAGGCCGCCTCGTCGTAGATGAGCGGGTCGATGAGGTCGTGCAGGGTCTCGGCGACGATCTCCTTCACCTGCTGGACGTTCCAGCCGCGGACGAGCCGGGACAGATACTCGCGCGTCCGTTCCATCTGGTCGTGGTCCATACCGCCGACGAGGAAGACGAACTGGGCATACGCGGTCCGCAAGGCGGCCCTGCGGTTGATCAGTCCGCCTTGGTAGAAGGACTTGCTGAAGGTGAGCGTGCTCGACTTCGCAATGACCGTCTTGTCCAGGTCAAAGAAGGCCGCTGTGCGGGGCAAGGAGTGGTTTTCCACGACCCAGAGCATAGGCGCAGCCCATTCGGCGTAAGGTGGGGCGCGTGGGTTTGCCTGAGAGGGCTCTCGGGTACACCATGGAAGTCACGGATCGTTCGCGACCGTGCTAACCCGGTCCGACTCCTCCCCCCCCGAGTCGGCCGTGGGGACGACCCCCGCTCTCCCCCCCGGCGGGGGTCGTCGCATGTCCGGGTGGGTTTTCCCCTTCATTGATCGGCGTGGACGCCGCGTTCGGCCGACTCGGGCCGCGAGTTCCCCCTGCCCATGATCCCTCACTCTCCGTAGTCATCGGACTCCTCTGCGGAAGTCGCACAGGAGAGGGTGCGGGGGCGCCCAGGGCTCACCGGTATGGGTGACGGCGATATTCACAGGGGTCCGGTTGTCCACAGTTATCGACCAAGATCCACATCATTTTCGCGCTCGCCTCATCGTGATTCCCACGCGCCTCGCTCGGGACGAGTTCCGGACGGTTCCGTTTGTGGTGTGCGTATGGCCGGTTTCTGTCGGCCGCTCATATGGGCGGCCCGGTCGCCGGTTCTCCGTCCGCCGCAATCGCGGGCCTTCCGGGGCCCGCCAGCGACACGGCCGGACCGCTGAGAGCCCCCGGCGGCTCGCCCAGCCCAGACAGCCCAGACAGCGAAGGGGACATCCGTCATGGCCGGATCCACCACATCCGAACAGCCGTCCACCGCCGGTGGCCGGCCGGGCCGACCGCTGATCGTCACCGAGGACCCCGAACTCCTCGACGACCTGCTCCGCCTGTGTGCCGCCGCCGGAGCGACACCCGAGGTGCGGCACGGCCCGCCCGAACGCGGCGGCGGCTGGGAGGCCGCGCCGCTCGTGCTGGTCGGCGACGACGCCGCACGGCGGCTGCGCGGCGCCCCGCGCGGCGGCGGCGTGGTGCTGGTCGGCCGGGACCAGGACGACCCAGGGGTGTGGCGGCGAGCCGTGGAGATCGGCGCCGACCACGTCCTGATGCTGCCCGACGGGGAGCAGTGGCTGGTCGACCGGATCGCGGACGTCACCGAGGGCGTCGGCCGGCCCGCGCTCACCGTCGGCGTCATCGGCGGCCGGGGCGGCGCCGGGGCCTCCACACTCGCGTGCGCCCTCGCCGTCACCTCCGCGCGGGAGGGACTGCGCACCCTGCTCGTGGACGCCGATCCGCTCGGCGGCGGACTCGACATCCTGCTCGGCGGGGAGACCGCGGACGGACTGCGCTGGCCCGCCTTCGCCGCCTCGCGCGGCCGGGTCGGCAGCGGCGCCCTGGAGGAGTCACTGCCCGAGCTGCACGCGCTGCGGGTGCTCAGCTGGGACCGCGGCGACTGCCTCGCCATCGCCCCGCAGGCCGTACGGGCGGTGCTCGCCGCCGCCCGGCGCCGCGGCGGCACCGTCGTCGTCGACCTGCCCCGCCGGATCGACGACGGTGTGGCCGAGATCCTCGCCCAGCTCGACCTCGGCGTCCTCGTCGTCCCGGCCGAGCTGCGTGCCGTCGCGGCGGCCGGGCGCATGGCCTCCGCCGTCGGCATGGTGCTGCGCGATCTGCGCGTCGCCGTCCGCGGACCGTACGCCCCGGGCCTGGACGACCACGAGGTGGCCCGGCTGTTGGGGCTGCCCCTGGCCGGAGAACTGCCCGTCGAGCCCGGGCTGTCACGCCTGGCCGACGGCAAGGAGCCGCCCGGCGCGGGCGGTCGCGGGCCGCTCGCACGGTTCTGCAAGGACTTCTGGGAGCGGGCGCTGGTCGAGGCGGGAACGGCATGACCGGGGGACACGCCGTGGTGCCGCGCCGTTCGGCCACGCGTCGTTCCGCGGGGAGTCGATACGGGGAGGGCCGTTCCCCAGTGGGCCGGTCCGCCCGGGGCACGTCCCTGACGGATCACTTCGCCCCGGGTCCGCCTGCGGCGGGTGGGTCCGGCCCGTATCCGTCCCCGACGGGTGGGTCCGGCCCGTATCCGTCTCCGACGGGTGGGTCCGGCTCGTATCCGTCTCCGACGGGTGGGTCCGGCCCGTATCCGTCCCCGACGGGTGGTTCCGGCCCGTATCCGTCATCGACGGGTCGTTCCGGCCCGTATCCGTCATCGACGGGTCGTTCCGGCCCGTATCCGTCCTCTGCAGGGTCCGCGGCGGGCTCGTCCGCACGGGGAGTCTTCGTGGCGGGCCCGTCCGCCCCCGGGCCTTCCGTACCGCTGCTGGACAGCGTTCGGCAGTGGCTGGCCGAGCACGGGGCCGAGCCCACACCCGCGCGGGTGGCGCAGGCGCTGCGCGAACAGGGACGGGTGCTCGGCGACGCGGAAGTCCTCGGCACCGCCGAACGGCTGCGCTCCGAACTGGTCGGCAGCGGGCCGCTGGAGCCGCTGCTCGCCGACCCGTCGGTGACCGACGTCCTGGTCTCGGCACCGGACCGGGTGTGGGTGGACCGGGGCGGTGGGCTCGAGCTGACGTCCGTGGCGTTCGCGGACGCGGGCGCCGTGCGACGGCTCGCGCAACGCCTCGCCGCAGTGGCCGGTCGGCGGCTCGACGACGCCCGGCCCTGGGTCGACGCCCGGCTGCCCGACGGCACCCGGCTGCACGCGGTGCTGCCTCCGGTGGCGGTCGGCTGCACCTGCCTGGCGCTGCGGGTGGTCCGGCCCCGTGCGTTCACGCTCGACGAACTGGTCACCGCGGGCACCGTTCCGCCGGGCGGGGACCGGGTGCTGCGCGCCATGCTGCGGGCCCGGCTGTCCTTCCTGATCAGCGGCGGCACCGGCAGCGGCAAGACGAGCCTGCTCAGCGCACTGCTCGGGCTGGTCGGACCGGGTGAGCGGATCGTGCTCGCCGAGGACTCCGCCGAGCTGCGCCCCGACCACCCGCACGTCGTCCGGCTGGAGACCAGACCCGCCAACCAGGAGGGCGCGGGCCTGGTGACCCTGGAGGACCTGGTGCGCCAGGCACTGCGGATGCGGCCCGACCGGCTGGTCGTCGGCGAGGTGCGCGGGGCCGAGGTGGTGCATCTGCTGGCCGCGTTGAACACCGGCCACGAAGGCGGCTGCGGCACCGTGCACGCCAACGCCGCCGCCGATGTGCCGGCCCGGCTGGAGGCGCTGGGCACCGCCGCCGGGCTCGACCGGGCCGCGCTGCACAGCCAGCTCGCGGCGGCCCTGTCGGTCGTGCTGCACCTGGTGCGCGACCGGTCCGGGCGGCGCCGCATCGCCGAGGTGCGGGTGCTGGAACGGGACCCGACCGGACTGGTGCGGACCGTACCCGCAGTGCGCTGGGGCGCGCGGGGGTTCGTGCGCGAGCGGGGCTGGGAGCGGCTGCGGGAGCTGCTGGGCGACGAGTGGAGCGACGAGGGGACCGAGGGAGCGCGGCATGGGTGAGACAGCGGTCGGCGGGACGGCGATGGGCGCGGCGGTGCTGTGCGCCGGGGCGGCCGCCTGGACGATGGGCGGCCCGCACTCCGCGGCACGCCGGGCACGGCTGCTGCTCGCGGGCGGCGGGACGGTGGGTACCGGGGCCGTGGGCACCGGGCCGCCACCGTGGCGGTGGACGGTCCTGGCGCGGCGGCTGCGCGGGCGGCTGGGGGCCGAGTGGTGGGCGGTGGCCGCCGGTGCGCTGCTCGCGGTGCTGGGTTCGTCACCGCTGCCGGCCGTCGCGGGGGCGGCCGGAGTGCCGCTGCTGCGCCGTGCTCGGCTGGCCAGGGAGTCACGGCTGGCCCGGGAACGCCGGGGCGAAGCGGTGATCGCCCTGTGCGCGGCACTCGCCGGGGAGGTGCGGGCCGGGCGGCAGCCCGGCGAGGCGCTGCAGCGCGCCGCGCACGACACCGGAGGACTCGCCGGCGCCCAGGCGGCCGTACTGGCGGCGGCCCGCTTCGGCGGCGAGGTCCCGGAGGCGCTCGCGGCGGCGGCCCGGCAACCCGGTGCCGAAGGACTGCTCGGGCTCGCGGCGTGCTGGCAGGTGGCCGTCGACCACGGCGCGGGCCTCGCGGCCGGACTCGAACGGCTGGAAGCGGCCCTGCGCGCCGAACGCGACCAGCGCGCCGAGCTGCGCGCCCAGTTGTCCGGCGCCCGCGCCACCGCCGCCATGCTCGCCGCACTGCCGGCGCTGGGCCTCCTCCTCGGCACCGCTCTCGGCGCCGACCCCCTGCGCGTACTGCTGCACACCGGGCCGGGCCTGGTCTGCCTGGTGCTCGGCGCGGCGCTGGAGGCCGCGGGGCTGTGGTGGGTGCTGCGGATCGTCCGGGCCGCGGAGGAGGCGGCATGAGCGTGGCGCAGGCGGCGGCCGTGAGTGCGGACGCCGTCCACAGGCTGGGGACACTGCTCGGGATGGCGCTGGCCCTCGGCTGGTCGGCCCACCGGGTCACGGCGGCACGGCGCGAGCGCCGGATGCGGCGGCGGCTCGCGGCCGTCCTGGTGAGCCCGGAGCCCAGGCCGGTGCGGCCGCCCGTGGACCTGCCGGGTGCGGTGCGGCGCGTGCTGCCGGAGCTGGCCGTGACAGGTGCCGGGTGGGCACTGGTGGGCGGCGTTCCCGGGGTCGTGGCGGGGGTGCTGGCGGCCGTGGCGTTGCGGCGGTGGCGCGGGCGGCGGCGGGGGACGGTGACCGGCGCGGTGCCCGACACCCGTGCGGCCACCCGGCAGCTCCCCCTCGCCGCCGATCTGCTGGCCGCCTGTGCCGCCGCCGGAGCCGCCCCGGTGACGGCCGCGCGGGCCGTGGGCGAGGCACTGGGCGGGCCCGTGGGCCAGGCGCTGGCGCGGGGCGCGGCGGAGGTCCGCCTGGGCGGAGAACCAGGGGAGGCCTGGCGGGCCCTGGGCGCGATCCCGGGTGCCGAGGGTCTGGCGAGGCTGCTGGAGCGGGCCGATGTGTCGGGCCTGCCCGCCGCCGGGCCGGCCGCCCGGCTCGCGGCCGACGCCCGCGCCGGCTGGGCGCGCGCCGCGACGGTGCGGGCCCGGCGGGCCGCGGTCCTGGTGACGGCGCCGGTGGGGCTGTGCTTCCTGCCTGCCTTCCTCGCGATCGGCGTACTGCCCGTGGTGATCGGGATGGCGGGCGAGGTGATGGGCGGGGGTGGTGGCTAGCGGCGGTGGCCGGAGCCGGTGAGCGGCGGTGGCCGGGACCGAGGAGGACGAGGTGGGCGCATGCGAGCAGGACGAGCAGGACGAGCAGGACGAGCACGAGGACGAGTGAGGAGATCGGGATGAGCCGGATGAGCAAGGTGGTACGGGCGCGGGTGCGGGCCATGGTGGACGCGCTGCGCGGACTGCGTGGTGGGCGGGAGGATGCCGGCATGGTCACCTCGGAGTACGCGGTGGGCATCGTCGCGGCGGCGGGCTTCGCACTGCTGCTGTACAAGGTGGTGACCAGCGGACAGGTCAGTGCGGCACTGCACAGCATCGTCAAGCGGGCCCTCGATGCCGGGATGTGAGCGGCGGCGGCGGGCGGGCCGGGACGACGGGTTCGTGACGGCGGAGTCGGCCGTGGTGCTGCCCGTGCTGGTCGCGGTCGCGATGGCGCTGGCCTGGGGGCTGCTGGTGGTGGCCGCCCAGATCCAGTGTGTGGACGCGGCCCGCACCGGCGCCCGCGCGGCGGCCCGCCAGGACCCGGCCGACGCGGTCGCCGCACTGGCCAGGGAGGCTGCTCCGCACGGGGCGAAGGTCACGGTCGCCAGGGAGGGGGACCGGGTCAGGGTCGTGGTGACCGCGACGCCGCCGGTGCTGGGCGATCTGGCGTTCGAGTTGCGCGAGGAGGCGGTGGCGTCCGTGGAGGGCACCCCGGCGCCGGGAGCGTCGCCGTGAGGGCGGTGATGCGCCGCGCGCGGAGGACGGGGGCCGACCGGGGTTCGGCCACCGTGTGGAGCGTCGGGGCGATCGCCGCGCTGTGTGTGGTGTTCGGAGTGGTGCTCGCCCTGGGGCAGGCGGTCGTGGCCCGGCACCGCGCGGCGGGCGGCGCGGACCTCGCGGCGCTCGCGGCGGCGGACCACTGGGCGCACGGCACCGCCGAGGCCTGCGCCCGGGCGGACCGGGTGGCACGGGTTCAGGGCACGCGGCTCGTGCGGTGCGCGGTCGTCGGGGAGATCTCCGACGTGTCGGTCGCGGCGGGCAGCGGGCCGTTCGCGGCGGAGGCCAGGGCCCGGGCGGGCCCGGCGGGACGGCCCCCGGCCCTCCGCCACCACCTCTTCCGGAGGCACCGCCGGGCGGCATGAGCCCTTCGCCTTCGGAGGACGGGGTTACGCCAGCCCGGTTGGGCCCGGGCCGCGCCCCCTCGGGCCGGGGCGTGCCTGGGGGCGGAGGGGCGATACGACCCCTCGGCCCCTCCGCCCTGCGGGCTACGCCCCCTCCGTCCCGTCCGCCTCCGGGGGCTTCTCGGCGGGGGCGCCCCGCAGGAGCACGGTGAGGAGCCGGACCGCGCCCCGCTTGTGCAGGGGGTCGTTGCCGTTGCCGCACTTGGGGGACTGGATGCAGGAGGGGCAGCCGGCGTCGCACTCGCAGGAGGCGATCGCCTGGCGGGTGGCGGTGAGCCAGGCGCGTGCCGTGTGGAAGGCGCGCTCGGCGAAGCCCGCGCCGCCGGGGTGGCCGTCGTAGACGAACACGGTCGGCAGGAGGGTGTCGGGGTGCAGCGGGATGGAGACGCCGCCGATGTCCCAGCGGTCACAGGTCGCGAAGAGCGGCAGCATGCCGATCGACGCGTGCTCGGCGGCGTGCAGGGCCCCGCCCAGGATCTCGGGGCTGATGCGGGCCTCGTCGAGCTGGTCCTCGGTGACCGTCCACCACACCGCCCGGGTGCGCAGGGTGCGCGGAGGGAGGTCCAGCTTCGTCTCACCCAGGACCTCGCCGGTGATCAGGCGCCGGCGGAGGAAGGAGACCACCTGGTTGGTGACTTCGACGGAGCCGTAGCAGAGGCGGCCCTCGCCCCAGGGGATCTCGGTGTCGGTCTCGAGGACGGAGATGGAGGTGGTGTCGCGGGCGACGGTGGAGTACGGCGGGCTGGCCTCCTCGACGAGGGCGACCGAGTCGTCCAGGTCGAGGGAGCGGACCAGGTAGGTGCGGCCCTGGTGGAGGTGGACGGCGCCCTCGTGGACGGAGGCGTGCGCGGCGCCCTCGTCGACCGTGCCGAGCAGCCGGCCCGTGCCGGCCTCGACGATCTGGACCGGCCGTCCGCCCTCGCCGCGGATGTCGGTGAGGTCGGCGGCCCGTTCCCGGCGGGTCCAGTGCCAGGCCCTGGTGCGGCGGCGCAGCAGCTTCGCGGCCTCCAGCTGCGGCAGCAGGTCCGCTGCCTCGGGCCCGAACAGTTCCAGGTCGTCCTCGGTCAGCGGCAGTTCCGCGGCGGCGGCGCACAGGTGCGGGGCGAGGACGTAGGGGTTGTCGGGATCGAGGACGGTGGATTCCACCGGCTGGTCGAACAGGGCCTCGGGGTGGTGGACGAGGAAGGTGTCCAGCGGGTCGTCGCGGGCGACCAGGACGGCCAGGGCGCCCTGCCCGGAACGGCCCGCGCGGCCGGCCTGCTGCCACAGGGAAGCGCGGGTGCCGGGGTAGCCGGCGATCACGACCGCGTCCAGGCCGGAGACGTCCACGCCGAGCTCCAGGGCGGTGGTGGCGGCGAGACCGAGGAGTTCGCCGGAGTGCAGGGCGCGTTCCAGGGCGCGGCGCTCCTCCGGGAGGTAGCCGCCCCGGTAGGCCGCGACCCGCCGCACCAGCGAGCGGTCGATCTCGCGGAGCCGTTCCTGGGCGATGACGGAGATCAGCTCCGCGCCGCGCCGGGAGCGGACGAAGGCGACCGAGCGCACGCCCTGGAGGGTGAGGTCGGTGAGCAGGTCCGCGGTCTCGGCGGTGGCGGTGCGGCGGACCGGGGCACCCTTCTCGCCCTGCATCTCGGTGAGCGGCGGTTCCCACAGGGCGAACACCAGCTCACCGCGCGGGGAGGCGTCGTCGGCGACCTCCACCACGGGCAGGCCGGTGAGCCGGCGGGCGGCGACGGCGGGCTCGGCGGCGGTGGCGGAGGCCAGCAGGAAGACGGGGTCGGCGCCGTAGCGGGCGCACAGCCGGCGCAGCCGGCGCAGCACCTGGGCGACATGGGAGCCGAACACGCCCCGGTAGGTGTGGCACTCGTCGATCACGACGTACTTGAGCGACTTGAGGAAGGAGGACCAGCGGGGGTGGGACGGCAATATGCCGCGGTGGAGCATGTCGGGGTTGGTGAGGACGTACGTGGCGTACTGGCGGATCCACTCGCGTTCCTCGAACGGCGTGTCGCCGTCGTACACGGCCGGCCTGACGGCGTGGCCCAGAGGTCGTGAGAGTTCCTTCACCGATCGGCACTGGTCCGCCGCGAGCGCCTTGGTGGGGGCCAGGTAGAGGGCGGTCGAGCCACGGCCGTTCGGGGCCTCGGAACCGTCCAGAAGAGTGGAGAGCACGGGGACCAGATAGGCCAGGGACTTGCCGGAGGCGGTACCGGTGGCGACCACCACGCAGTCGCCGTCCAGGGCGTGCTCGGCGGCGCGCGCCTGATGGGCCCAGGGGTGCTCGATCCCCGCGGCCCGGACCGCGGCGATCACCTCCGGACGGATCCGGTCCGGCCAGACGGCATGGCGACCCGCACGCGGGGGCAAGTGCTCCGTATGAGTGATGCGCGAAGCCCGGCTCGGCCCGGAGGCGAGCCGGTCCAGGACCGTGCCCGGCCCGAGGCGGGACACGGGGTCAGCCGGGGATCGATCGGATCGGTGATTCTTGGCCATCGGCACCGAGTGTGTCACTGGCGTGACGGACAATGGGACCAAGGCGTCGTGCACGCCTGCCGGTAAGTGATTGAATGCCATCGCGGCTGGCGAACCGTCATGGGGGCTGAAAACCGAGATGCCCCGAGGACGACCGCTCGATAGCAAGGTGCTGGAGGATCCGTGGACCTGTCCCTGTCGACCGAGACCGTGGGCGATCGCACGATCGTCAGGGTCGGTGGCGAAATCGACGTATATACCGCGCCCAAGCTGCGCGAGCAGTTGGTCGAGCTGGTGAACGACGGCAGTTTCCACCTCGTCGTCGACATGGAGGGCGTGGACTTCCTCGACTCCACCGGGCTCGGCGTGCTGGTCGGCGGCCTGAAGCGCGTGCGTGCCCACGAGGGCTCGCTGCGCCTGGTCTGCAACCAGGAGCGCATTCTGAAGATCTTCCGCATCACCGGTCTCACCAAGGTGTTCCCGATCCACACCTCGGTCGAGGACGCGGTTGCGGCGACCGACTGACCTGTGGTCCGGGCGGTGGCCCGGACCGCAGAGTGGAAGGAAGGGGGTCCGGGCTCGCGGCGGCCCGGGCCTTCCGACAGCACGCCCGTAGCTCCGAGGGGGATGCATGGCCACCGTTGAGCTCCGCTTCAGTGCGGTCCCCGGACACGTCAGGACCGCCCGGCTGGTGGCCGCTTCCGTAGCCCGCAAGGCCGGAGTGGACGAGGCCGTCCTCGACGAGGTCCGGCTGGCCGTCGGCGAGGCCTGCTCCCGTGCGGTCGGCCTGCACCAGAACAGCGGGATCACCGCGCCGGTTCGGGTGCTGCTGATCGAAGAGGAGAAACAGTTCTCCATCGAGGTCGGCGACGAAGCCCCGCACCATGTGCACGACGGCTCTCCCGGCGCGTCCGAGGACGCCGACGTGGAGGTCGAGGAGGACGAGATGGGCCTCGCGGTCATCAGCGGCCTCGTCGACGACATGAAGGTCAGCACGGGCGCGGACGGCGGCTCGATCCGGATGACCTGGCCGACCACACCCCCGTCGGCCGCGGTGCTGCCCTGACGCGCACCGCTCGCACGCCATCGAGGGCCCTGCTCGGCAGGGCCCTCGTTTTTTTCCTCCGCCGGCCGATGCCGGGCCTCGCGCGATATTCGTGAAGGAATTCACGATCAATTCGCGATCACTGCCGGACCCCGCGGTTCACCCGAATGGCCCAGAATGCTTCGGGGGCATTACTCGGAGTGCGCCGGGGTGTACGGATTCCGTTTTCCGCGTACTGTTTTGATCCGGAACAGATCTCCGGAAAAGATCTTCGGAATCCGTCCACATCGTGAGCTCAGCCCAAGCGTCAAGGAGGACGAATGGCGGGGCTTTCTTCTCCAGATCAGCTCGATCGGCTGGATCACTCCACAGCCCTCGCGGCAGCGGTGCTCACCGACGGCAACCGAGCCATGGTGGTGGTCATCGGAGCGGTGGCACTGGCTGCGCTCCTGGTCGCCGGGGCGCTGCTGCGCCAGGTGCTCGCGGCCGGCGAGGGCACCGACAGCATGAAGAAGATCGCGGCCGCGGTGCAGGAGGGCGCGAACGCCTATCTGGCCCGGCAGTTGCGCACACTCGGCGTATTCGCGGTCGTCGTGTTCTTCCTGCTCATGCTGCTGCCCGCGGACGACTGGAATCAGCGCGCCGGCCGATCGGTGTTCTTCTTGATCGGCGCGGCGTTCTCGGCGGCCACCGGCTATATCGGCATGTGGCTCGCCGTGCGCAGCAATGTCCGGGTCGCCGCGGCCGCCCGCGAGGCGACTCCCGCGCCGGGTGAGCCGGAAAAGGATCTCACCGCCGTCTCGCACAAAGCGATGAAGATCGCTTTCCGTACGGGCGGTGTGGTCGGCATGTTCACGGTGGGGCTCGGTCTGCTGGGCGCGTCCTGCGTGGTGCTGGTGTACGCGGCCGACGCGCCCAAGGTGCTGGAGGGCTTCGGTCTCGGCGCCGCGCTGATCGCGATGTTCATGCGTGTCGGCGGCGGCATCTTCACCAAGGCCGCCGACGTCGGCGCCGACCTGGTCGGCAAGGTCGAGCAGGGCATTCCGGAGGACGACCCGCGCAATGCCGCGACCATCGCCGACAACGTGGGCGACAACGTCGGCGACTGCGCGGGCATGGCGGCCGACCTCTTCGAGTCGTACGCCGTCACCCTGGTGGCCGCACTGATCCTGGGCACCGCGGCGTTCGGCGACGCGGGGCTGGCGTTCCCGCTGCTCGTCCCGGCGATCGGCGTGCTCACCGCCATGATCGGCATCTTCGCGGTGGCCCCGCGGCGCGCCGACCGCAGCGGGATGAGCGCGATCAACCGCGGCTTCTTCATCTCCGCGGTGATCTCGCTGGCGCTGGTGGCCATCGCGGTCTTCGCCTACCTGCCGGGGAAGTACTCCGAGCTGGACGGGGTCACCGACGAGGCGATCCTGGCGAAGGACGGCGACCCGCGGATCCTCGCGCTGGTCGCGGTGGCGATCGGCATCCTGCTCGCCGCCGTCATCCAGCAGCTCACCGGCTACTTCACCGAGACCAGCCGCCGCCCGGTGCGGGACATCGGCAAGAGCGCCCTCACCGGTCCCGCCACCGTCGTCCTCGCCGGTGTCTCGGTGGGTCTCGAATCGGCCGTCTACACCGCCCTGCTGATCGGCCTCGGGGTCTACGGGGCCTTCCTGCTCGGCGGTACGTCGATCATGCTGGCGCTGTTCGCGGTGGCGCTGGCGGGCACCGGGCTGCTCACCACGGTCGGGGTGATCGTGGCGATGGACACCTTCGGACCGGTCTCCGACAACGCGCAGGGCATCGCCGAGATGTCCGGCGACGTCGAGGGCGCGGGCGCGCAGGTGCTCACCAACCTGGACGCCGTCGGCAACACCACCAAGGCGATCACCAAGGGCATCGCCATCGCGACCGCCGTGCTCGCGGCGGCGGCGCTCTTCGGGTCGTACCGCGACGCCATCACCACCGGCGCGCGCGACGTCGGCGAGAAGCTGGCCGGCGAGGGCGCTCCGCTGACCCTCGCGATGGACATCTCGCAGCCCAACAACCTGGTCGGCCTGATCGCGGGCGCGGCGGTCGTCTTCCTCTTCTCCGGACTGGCCGTCAACGCCGTCTCACGGTCGGCGGGTTCGGTGGTGTTCGAGGTGCGCCGCCAGTTCCGCGAGCGTCCCGGGATCATGGACTACAGCGAGAAACCCGAGTACGGGAAGGTCGTCGACATCTGCACGAAGGACGCACTGCGGGAGCTGGCCACACCGGGTCTGCTCGCGGTCATGGCGCCGATCTTCGTCGGGTTCACGCTGGGCGTCGGCGCCCTCGGCGCCTATCTCGCGGGTGCGATCGGCGCGGGCACCCTGATGGCGGTGTTCCTCGCCAACTCCGGTGGCGCCTGGGACAACGCCAAGAAGCTGGTCGAGGACGGCCACCACGGCGGAAAGGGCAGCGACGCGCACGCCGCGACGGTGATCGGCGACACGGTCGGCGACCCGTTCAAGGACACCGCGGGTCCGGCGATCAACCCGCTGCTGAAGGTGATGAACCTGGTGTCGCTGCTGATCGCGCCGGCGATCATCAAGTTCTCGTACGGCGCCGACGAGAACGTGGGCGTCCGGGTGCTGGTCGCCGTGCTCGCGTTCCTGGTGATCGTGGGCGCCGTCTACGTCTCCAAGCGGCGCGGCATCGCGATGGGCGACGAGAACGGCCCCGAGCCGGGCTCCACGGGCTCCAAGTCGCCCGACGCGGCGGCGGTTCCCTAGGGCACCGGCGGCCGCATCCTCCAAGGGGCGGGCGTGGGGCGCGTGTTGACGCGTCACCCGCCCGCCCCGCGTCGTGCGCGCCGACGACGGTGACCCGGACGACGGCCGCGGCGGACGGTGGCCGGCCCGGTCGTGAGCCTTCTCTCCGTGGGACAAAACGTGACGGAACGTATCTCACGCGGCAATCGGTGTGCGGGGGTCGCGCGCATGGCGTGTATGTTCCGGGGCCGAGAGCCATGGAAGGGACCAATCCGGTGAACAAGAAGCTCGCGGCCGCACTGTCCGGCGGTGCGGTACTGGTACTGGCGCTGTCGGGATGCACCGGCGACGACGGCAACGAGGAACTGGACGCCTGGGCCAAGCAGGTCTGCGACGAGCTCCAGGTCCAGGCCAGGACGATCAAGGCCGCCAACGCCGCGATCCAGAAGGAGACCTCGGACAACAGCACGCCGGCCGAGGTCCAGAAGGCCGACTCCCAGGCGTTCCAGGACATCGCCGACGCCTACAAGGCGATCGGGACCGCCATCACCAAGGCGGGCCCGCCGAACGTCGAAGAGGGCGAGAAGAAGCAGCGGGACGCGGTCAAGGAGCTGAACACCATCTCGGCCTCCTACACCTCGCTGCAGAAGCAGGTCGACGCGCTCGACACCAAGGACCAGGGCAAGTTCGCCGCCGGCCTCAAGGACATCGCCGCCGAGATGAAGAAGCTCGGCAAGACCGGCAGCGACGCGCTGAAGACGCTGGAGGAGGGCGAGGTCGGCCAGGCGATGGCCAAGCAGGAAAGCTGCAAGTCGGCCTCCGCGTCGGCGTCCCCGTCGGCGGCGCAGGGCTGAACGGCGGGCGGGCCGGCCGGGGCCCGCACGCGCGCGCGTGCGGTGTCGGCGGGAGCCGACACAATGGGGTGGTGAGCAACGCCAGCCTCTCCTCGCCGTCCCCCCTGCCCGCCACCGACCGCCCCGAGGTCGCCGCCCGGCTGCGGGAGGCCCTGCTCGGGGCCTCCTTCACCGCCGACGGGCTGCTCGACCTGCTCGGTGCCTCCGCGTACGCGGCGCTGGCCCGCAGCGAGACCGTGCCCGCGCTCCGCGCCACCCGCGGGGACAGCCCGCTGGAACTGCTCGTCCGGCTGTTCCTGCTGCAGCAGCCCGTGCCGCACGCGCGCGTGGCGGACGTGCTGCCCGTCGAGGAGTGCCTGGCGAGCGGCTGGCTGGTGCGGGCCGGGCAGGACGAGCTGGCGGCCACCGTGGACGTACGGCCGTACGGCGGGCCCGAGGGCGAGGACTGGTTCATCGTCTCCGACCTGGGCTGCGCGGTGGGCGGCGCCGGGGGCATCGGGCGCCGTGACGAGGGTGTCGTGCTCGGCGTCGGCGGCGCCTCGACCACGCTGGCCGGCATCACCGTGCGCACTCCCGTCGCCGCCGCCCTCGACCTGGGCACCGGCTCCGGCATCCAGGCGCTGCACGCCGCCCGGCACGCCACCCGGGTGACCGCGACCGACGTCAACCCGCGCGCGCTGCACATCACGGCCCTCACCCTCGCCCTGTCCGGCGCGCCCGCCGCGGACCTGCGGGAGGGTTCGCTGTTCGAGCCGGTCGAGGAGGACGAGACGTTCGACCTGATCGTCTCCAACCCGCCCTTCGTGATCTCGCCGGGCGCCCGGCTGACCTACCGTGACGGCGGCATGAGCGGCGACGACCTGTGCCGCACGCTCGTCCAGCAGGCGGGCGAGCGGCTGAACGAGGGCGGGTTCGCGCAGTTCCTCGCCAACTGGCAGCACGTCGAGGGCGAGGAATGGCAGGACCGCCTGCGGTCGTGGGTGCCGCGCGGCTGCGACGCCTGGATCGTGCAGCGCGAGGTGCAGGACATCACCCAGTACGCCGAGCTGTGGCTGCGCGACGCGGGCGACCACCGCGGTGACCCGGCCGAGTACCAGGCGCGGTACGACGCCTGGCTGGACGAGTTCGAGGCCCGCAAGGTGAAGGGTGTGGGCTTCGGCTGGATCACCCTGCGCCGGACGGACTCCGCCGAGCCGTCCATCACGGTCGAGGAATGGCCGCACCCGGTCGAACAGCCGCTCGGCGAGACGGTCCGGGCGCACTTCGCCCGCCTGGACTACCTCCGCTCGCACGACGACGCGGCCCTGCTGGAGGAGCGGTTCCGGCTCGCCGCCGAGGTCGTCCAGGAGCAGGTCGGTCTGCCCGGTGCCGAGGACCCCGAGCACGTCGTGCTCCGCCAGCACCGCGGCATGCGCCGGGCCACCAAGGTCGACACCGTCGGCGCGGGCTTCGCGGGGGTGTGCGACGGCTCGCTGACCGCCGGGCGGATCCTGGACGCGATCGCCCAACTCGTCGGCGAGGATCCGGTCCTGCTGCGCGACCGTACACCCGCCCAGATCCGGCTCCTGGTGGAGCAGGGCTTCCTCGAACCGGCCTGAGCCCGCCGCCACGCCGTCACTCCTGAGACCTCCGTTGTCCAGGTGGCCCACGTGTCCGCTCTGACGGGATTGCTCCGGAAAAGGACTCCTGTCAGTGGTGGGTGCGAAGCTACCTTCAAGGGGGACGAACGGCCGCGCGGCCTCGGGGGAGGCGCGCTGTCTCGGGGGAGGCGTGATGGCGGGTGGGACGCCGGACCGGAGCGACGGCAGGATCATCAACGGGCGTTACCGGCTGCTGCGCACACTCGGCGCGGGCGGCATGGGCCGGGTGTGGCTCGCCCACGACGAGGAACTGGCCTGCCAGGTCGCGCTGAAGGAGATCGCGTCGGCGGACCTGCCGGCGGACCCGGAGGGCACCGCCCAGCGCATCGCCCGGGCGCGCAGCGAGGCACGGCACGCGGCGCGGCTGCGCGGGCACCCGCACGTGGCCACCGTGCACGACGTGGTGGTGCACGAGGGACTGCCGTGGATCGTCATGGAGTACGTCCCGGACGCGGTCGACCTCCAGGCGGTGATCCGGCGATCCGGCCCGCTGCCTCCCGCGCGGGTGGCCCGCATCGGCCTGGCCGTGCTGGACGCGCTCGGCGCCGGGCACCGCGTCGGCATCCTGCACCGGGACGTGAAACCGGCCAACATCCTGCTGGCACCGGACACCACCGGCGACGCCCACGCGCGCGTGCTGCTCACCGACTACGGCATCGCCCTGCGGCCCGAGTCCCGCGAACCCGGGCTCACCGCCACCGCCGGCATCCTCGGCACGCCCGGCTATCTGGCCCCGGAGCGGGCACGCGGCGAGCCGCCCACCCCGGCCGCCGACCTGTTCTCCCTCGGCGCCACGCTGTACTGCGCGGTGGAGGGCCGCGGCCCGTTCGACCGCGACGGCGAGTACGCCACCCTGACCGCTCTGCTGGGCGAGGAACCGGCACCTGCCGTGCGGGCGGGTGAGCTGGCACCCGTGCTCCAGGGCCTGCTCGTGAAGGACCCGGTCCGCCGATGGGCACCGGAGACGGTGGCGCGCGGGCTGGAACGGGTGCTGGCGCGGGAGGCGCGCGGCGAGGGCGCCACAGCCGACGGGTCCGGCGCCTCGCCGCGGGGATTCGGGCCGCCGTCGGCCCCGTTCGGTGCCGGTGCCGGTGCCGGCTTCGCGGAGGCGGGGGAGGGGCGAACCCCGCAGGCGCCCGGCGCGTCCGCCACCCCGGGCACCCCGCGGACGCCGCACACTCCGGCGGGCGCGGGCGGCCACGCGGCAGCGGGCGGCCCGTACGGCGACGCGCGGGTCCCGCACACCCCGGCGGGCGCGGCAGACCCCGCCACCCCGGACCGGCCGCACACCCCGACGCCGGGCAACCCGCACACCCCGACGCCCGGCAACCCGTACGCGCCGACGCCGGGCAACCCGTACGCGCCGACGCAGAGCGCTCCCTACGCACCGGCGCCGGGCGGCCCGTACGCACCCGTGCCGAGCGGTCCGTACGCCTCCGGTGGGCAGCCGCCGTATCCGCCGGGCGCGTTCCACCACCCGGCCGCACCGCCCCCGCCCGGACCCGACCGCCGCAGGCTCGTCCTGGTCGCCGGTCTTGTGCTGGCCGTCGTCCTCGCCGTGGGACTCGGCGGCTGGGCCGTGTTCGCACCGGAAGGGGACGGGAACATCGCGGGCGGGGGCTCTCCCTCGACGAGTGCGGCCGAGGACTCGGCGTCACCGGCGGGACCGGTGCCGCCGTACGGGGACGCCGTGGGGCTGACCGAACCGCTGGCGGCCGGGGACTGCGTGAAGGCCGTGTGGACGGGGACGCCGTTCGAGTCGCCGCCGAACCTCGGCGTGGTGGACTGCGCCGACGACTGGCCGGACGGGCAGGTCGTGGCCGTCGACACCGCCGAGGACCACGCCGACGCGCGCGCGAACGGGGCGCGGCGGTGCGCGGACCAGACCCGCGCGCTCGTGGAAGCGCTGCCCGACGCGGGCGGCTACGCCGTGCTGCCGACCCGGGAGGGCTTCGACGCGGCGGGCGGCGGCACCGCCTGCCTGGTGCTCGGCCGGCACGCGGCGATCGGCGGCGAGGTCGGCCGCTTCCGCGACAGCGGCACCGACCTGTGGGTCGGGCAGATGAGCGTCGGCGACTGCTGGATCTACAAGGACCTGGACGACGGCTACGAGGCACCGCTCACCGACTGCGCCGAACCCCACACCGACCAGGTCATCGGCACCGCTCAGGCTCCCGCCGGGATGAGCTTCGACACGGCGGGCGACAACGCGACCAAGCTGTGCAGCAACAAGTTCGAGTCGAACTGGGCGCCAGGACCCGAGCGGGCCGTCTTCGGCTGGATGGCCGACGAGGAGGACTGGGAGAAGGGGTTCACCAAGGTGGTCTGCACGGTCAGCCGGGTCGACAACGAGAAGACGACCGGAAAGATATCCGCGCCCGGTGCCGTCTGAGGCCGCGCGGTGCCTTCCGGGGCTCCTCCTGGGCCGCCCTGAGGCCGCGCGGGCAATCGTCGGCCTCGCGTTCACCCCGGGTTCGCCTCCGCGCAGCCCACGCGTGCCAGCCTCCGGGCTACGGGGCACGCGCGGACGCGGAACTGGGGGCACGGGGAGCATGGAGAACGGGCCGGCGATCTTCACGGGGATGGTGTTCGCCCTGTTCGGAGGGGGGCTGCTGGTGTGGACCGGGGTGCGGACCCGGCAGGGGCAGCCGGTGGCGCAGGGTGTGAGTCCGCTCGCATCGGTGGCCCTCGCGAGCGTCGTCGGGGTGCTCGCGCTCGCCGTGGGGGCGTGGTGTCTCACCCGGGTGTGAGCATCATGGAGGGGACGCTGCCACGGTGAACGGGAGTCCATCGCTCCGGATCGGCCGGAAAGCGGCGGCGGACACACCGGGCGGCAGGAATGGCGGAAGTCGGGTTACCGTTCGAGTGGCCGTTGCGGGCTTTTCCCGTTTGACAACGGGGCGGGATGTACCGTCACACTCCGCAGCGTCACCACCACCCGACCCCGGGAACGAGAAGGCCTGGGGAGGCCCCAGCGTCGACCGGAGAGAAGAGCCAAGTTGTCCCCGACCAGCGAGACCGCACAGGGCGGCCGCCGACTCGTCATCGTCGAGTCGCCTGCCAAGGCGAAGACGATCAAGGGCTACCTGGGCCCCGGCTACGTAGTCGAAGCGAGCGTCGGGCACATCCGCGACCTCCCCAACGGCGCCGCGGAGGTGCCGGAGAAGTACACCGGCGAGGTGCGCCGCCTCGGCGTGGACGTCGAGCACGACTTCGAGCCGATCTACGTCGTCAACGCCGACAAGAAGGCCCAGGTCAAGAAGCTCAAGGACCTGCTGAAGGAATCCGACGAGCTCTACCTCGCCACCGATGAGGACCGCGAGGGCGAGGCCATCGCCTGGCACCTCCAGGAGGTGCTGAAGCCCAAGGTCCCGGTCAAGCGGATGGTCTTCCACGAGATCACCAAGGCCGCGATCCAGGCCGCCGTCGCCAACCCGCGCCAGCTCAACCAGAAGCTCGTCGACGCCCAGGAGACCCGCCGCATCCTCGACCGCCTCTACGGCTACGAGGTCTCGCCGGTGCTGTGGAAGAAGGTCATGCCGCGGCTGTCGGCGGGCCGCGTGCAGTCCGTCGCGACCCGGCTGGTCGTGGAGCGGGAGCGGGAGCGCATCGCGTTCCGATCCGCCGAGTACTGGGACCTCACCGGCACCTTCGCCACCGGCCGCGCGGGGGACCCGTCCGACCCGTCGTCGCTGGTCGCGCGGCTCCAGACGGTCGACGGCCGGCGTGTCGCCCAGGGCCGCGACTTCGACTCCCTCGGGCAGCTCAAGGGCGCGAACACCCTCCACCTCGACGAGGCGAACGCCCGCGCGCTCGCCGCCGCGCTGGAGAACACCCGGTTCTCGGTCCGGTCCGTCGAGTCCAAGCCGTACCGCCGCTCGCCGTACGCCCCGTTCCGTACGACGACCCTCCAGCAGGAGGCCAGCCGCAAGCTCGGCTTCGGCGCGAAGGCCACGATGCAGATCGCGCAGAAGCTGTACGAGAACGGCTACATCACGTACATGCGTACGGACTCCACGACGCTGAGCGACACGGCGATCTCCGCCGCCCGCGCCCAGGTCACGCAGCTGTACGGCGCCGACTACCTGCCGCCGCAGCCGCGGTCGTACGCCGCGAAGGTCAAGAACGCACAGGAGGCGCACGAGGCGATCCGCCCCTCGGGTGATCGTTTCCGCACCCCCGCCGAGACCGGACTGACCGGCGACCAGTTCAGGCTGTACGAGCTGATCTGGAAGCGGACCGTCGCCTCCCAGATGAAGGACGCGACCGGCAACTCCGTCACCGTGAAGATCGGCGGCACCGCCGCCGACGGACGGGACGTCGAGTTCAGCGCGTCGGGCAAGACCATCACCTTCCACGGCTTCCTCAAGGCGTACGTCGAGGGCGCCGACGACCCGAACGCCGAGCTGGACGACCGTGAGCGCCGCCTGCCGCAGGTCGCCGAGGGCGACCCGCTGACGGCCGAGGAGATCACCGTCGACGGTCACTCCACCAAGCCCCCGGCCCGCTACACCGAGGCGTCCCTGGTCAAGGAGCTGGAAGAGCGGGAGATCGGCCGCCCGTCGACGTACGCGTCGATCATCGGCACCATCCTCGACCGCGGCTACGTCTTCAAGAAGGGCACGGCCCTGGTGCCGTCCTTCCTCTCCTTCGCCGTGGTCAACCTCCTGGAGAAGCACTTCGGGCGGCTCGTCGACTACGACTTCACCGCCAAGATGGAGGACGACCTCGACCGCATCGCGCGCGGCGAGGCGCAGGCCGTGCCGTGGCTGAAGCGGTTCTACTTCGGCGAGGGCACCGTCGAGGGCGTGGCCGCCGACGCCGGCAACGGCGACGGGGACCACCTCGGCGGCCTCAAGGAACTGGTCACCGACCTGGGCGCGATCGACGCCCGCGAGGTGTCGTCGTTCCCGGTCGGCAACGACATCGTGCTGCGGGTCGGCCGCTACGGGCCGTACATCGAGCGCGGCGACAAGGACACCGACGGCCACCAGCGCGCGGACATCCCCGAGGACCTGGCGCCCGACGAGCTGACCGTCGAGCTGGCCGAGGAGCTGCTCGCCAAGCCGAGCGGCGACTTCGAGCTGGGTGTCGACCCCGCCACCGGCCACACCATCGTCGCCAAGGACGGCCGCTACGGCCCGTACGTCACGGAGATCCTCCCCGAGGGCACCCCGAAGACCGGCAAGAACGCGGTCAAGCCGCGCACGGCGTCGCTGTTCAAGTCGATGGCGCTGGACACGGTGACGCTGGAGGACGCGCTCAAGCTGATGTCGCTGCCGCGCGTCGTCGGCACCGACGCCGACGGCCAGGAGATCACCGCGCAGAACGGCCGTTACGGCCCGTACCTGAAGAAGGGCACGGACTCGCGGTCGCTCCAGTCCGAGGAACAGCTCTTCACGATCACGCTCGAAGAGGCCCAGGCGATCTACGCCCAGCCCAAGCAGCGTGGCCGCGCGGCCGCCAAGCCGCCGCTGAAGGAGCTGGGCGAGGACCCGGTCAGCGGAAAGCCGGTCGTGGTGAAGGACGGCCGCTTCGGCCCGTACGTCACCGACGGCGAGACCAACGCGACCCTGCGCTCCGGCGACAGCGTCGAGACGATCACGCCGGAGCGGGGCTTCGAGCTGCTCGCCGAGAAGCGGGCGAAGGCGCCCGCCAAGAAGACGGCGAAGAAGACGGCCGCGAAGAAGACGACCACCGCGAAGAAGACGGCCGCCAAGAAGACCACGGCCGCGAAGAAGACGGCGGCGAAGAAGACGACGACGACGGCGAAGAAGACCGCCGCCACGACGACCGCCAAGAAGACGGCCGCGAAGAAGGCCACGGCGTCCAAGGCGGCGTCCGAGGACTGAGCCCCGGCGCGAACCGGGACGGCCGGCGCCCGGACGGGTGTGTCCCGCCGGGCGCGGGGTAGCCGGGTTCCGGCGGGAGCCGGGTGCGCGTCACCCGGCGAGCGCCGGGTGTGGGTGATTTCCGGCGAACGCCGGACGGGCTTTCCCCGTCCGGCGTTCGCGAAACCCAACACTCCGGCAACGTTCGGGTGTCAAGGCGCGCGGGCGTTCGGGTGCACGCCCCGGAGTGTCGGCGCGGCCCGATAGTCTGAACGCATGACGCGAGCCGAGCAGCCAACGGCCCCTCACCCGGACCCCGACGACGCGCTGGTAGCGGACTCCCGCGAGCGCGCCGTCCGTTCCCTGTTGCGCCAGCCGCAGCTGAAACGGCTCTGGAGTGCGCAGCTGGTGAGCGGGGTCGGTGATGTCCTCGCTCTCCTCGTCCTGGTCCTCCTCGCCCTCCAGGCGGCCATCGCCGCGGGCTCCTTCGGCGGCGGTTACCGGGGCGTGGCGTTCGCAGTGGCGACCGTTTTCGGGGTGCGCATCCTCGCCACCCTGCTCTTCGGTGCCGTCCTCCTCGGCCCGCTCACCTCGCTCACCTCGCCGGACGGTCCCCTCGACCGCCGCTGGACCATGGTCGGCGCGGACGGCGTGCGCGCCGCGCTGCTGATCGTGGCCCCGCTGTGGATCGACTGGACACCGGACGACGCGCTCGCCGTGCTCCTGGTCACCGTCTTCGTCACCGGCGTCGCCGAACGGTTCTGGACGGTGTGCCGGGAGAGCGCCGCGCCCGCCCTGCTGCCCGCCCCGCCACCGGAGGGCGCGACGGTACGGCCGCTGCCCGACCACCTGGACGCCCTGCGCCGCCTGTCGCTGCGCACGAACTTCGTGGCCGTCCCCGTCGCGGGCGCCGTGCTGGTCGCCGCCGCCCTGCTCAACAACCTCCTCGGCGCCGGCGCCGACTGGTTCTCCCAGCACCAGGCGGCCCTCGGCGCGTATGTCGCGGCCGGCCTGTTCGCCGCGTCCCTGTCCGTGCTGAGCTTCCTCGACCTGCCCGCCGCCCGCACCCCCCGCGCGCGGTCGCCGCTGGAGGGCCTGCGCCGCCCCAGGACCGCCGCCGGCGCCGACAAGGGCCGCACCGGCGCGATCCCGCTGCTGGTGCTCGCCTGCGCCGCCGTCGCGGGCGCGGTCGCCGCAGCGGTCGCCGTGGCCGTGCTGCACGCCAAGGACCTCGGCGGCGGCCCCGTGACGTACGGGCTGCTCGTGCTCGCGCTGACCGGCGGCGTCGTCGTCGGCATCCGCACGGCGCCCAGGGTGCTGGTGTCGCTGTCGCGGCGCCGCATGCTCGCGCTGGCCGTCGCCTTCACCGGGGTGGCCCTGCTGGCCGCCGGACTGGTCCCGGACGTCACCACCGTGCTGCTCGTCGTCGCCCTGGCCGGGGCCGGCGCCGGCATGGCCGCCAACACCGGGCACGCGCTGCTCGACCAGGAGACCGAGGAGCACCGGCGCGCCCGCACCACCGAGCACCTGCACGCCGTCGTACGGGTCTTCGTGGCGCTCGGCGCCCTGCTCGCGCCCCTGGTGGCGGCGCTGATCGGCCCGCACCGGCTGCAGAGCGGCAAGTTCGTCTTCGCACACGGCGGCGCCGCGTTCACGCTGATGCTGGTCGGCGCGCTGCTGCTGCCCGTGGCCGCGCTGGTCCTCGCCAAGCTCGACGACCGCTCCGGCGTGCCGCTGCGGCACGACCTGCGGGACGCGGTGCTCGGCGGTGACGACCCCGTGCAGGTGCCCGCGGGCACCGGCTTCTTCATCGCCCTGGAGGGCGGGGACGGCGCCGGGAAGTCCACCCAGGCCGAAGCGCTCGCCGAGTGGATCCGCGGCAAGGGCCACGAGGTCGTGGTGACCCGTGAGCCCGGCGCCACGCCGGTCGGCAAGCGGCTGCGGTCCATCCTGCTCGACGTGTCGAGCGCCGGTCTCTCGCACCGCGCGGAGGCCCTGCTGTACGCCGCGGACCGCGCGGAGCACGTCGACACCGTGGTGCGGCCCGCGCTGGAGCGCGGCGCGGTCGTCATCTCCGACCGGTACATCGACTCGTCCGTCGCCTACCAGGGAGCGGGACGCGATCTGTCCCCGACGGAGGTCGCCCGCATCAACCGCTGGGCGACCAACGGGCTCGTCCCGCATCTGACCGTCCTGCTGGACGTCGCGCCGGAGACCGCCCGTGAGCGGTTCACCGAGGCGCCGGACCGGCTGGAGTCGGAGCCGGCCGAGTTCCACGCGCGCGTGCGCTCCGGATTCCTCACGCTCGCCGCGTCCGACCCCGGGCGCTACCTCGTCGTCGACGCCGGGCAGGAGCCCGAGGCCGTCACCACCGTCATCCGCGCCCGGCTCGACCAGGTGCTGCCGCTGTCCCAGGCCGAGATCGAGGCCCGCGAGGAAGCGCGCCGCAAGGCCGAGGAGGAGGCCCGCCGCAAGGCCGAGGAGGAGGCCGCCCGCAAGGCCGAGGAGGAGCGTCTGGAGCGCGAGCGCCAGGAACAGCTCGCCCGGCTGCGTGCCGAGGAGGAGGAGCGCAAGCGGCGCGAGCTGGAGGAGGCGCAGCGGCGCGAGGCCGAACGGCAGGCCGAGGAGGCCCGGCAGCGGGCCGAGGAGGCGCGCCGGCGCGCGGAGGAGGAGCGGCAGCGGCTGCTCGCCGAGGAGAAGGCGCGGGCCGAGGAGGAGGCCCGCCGCAAGGCCGAGGAGGAGCGGCGCCGCCGGCAGGCCGAGGAGGAGGCCCGGCTGCGGGCTGAGGCCGAGGCGCGGCGGCTGGAGAAGCAGCGCAAGGCGGAGGAGGCCCTGCGGCGCGCCGAGGAGGCCCGGCGGGCCGCCGAGCAGGCCGCGGCGGCCGCGCAGGCGGGCCCGAAGCCGCCCGCGCCGGTGGCTCCCGCGGCTCCGGCCGAGGCGGTGACCGTGCCGACGCCCGTGGTGCGGCCCGGAGAGGCCGCGGACGACGCGACGACGGTGCTGCGGCCGGTGCGGGAACGCGACCCGCGGCGGCGCGACCCCGACTCCGAGGTGACCGCCGAGCTGCCGCAGCCGCCGCTCGCGGGCGCGCAGGGCGCGCCCGGGGCCGCGGACGAGACGGCGGTGCTCCCGCAGGTTCCGGGTGCCGCGGACGAGACCGCGGTGCTGCCGCCGGTCCGCGGGGAGGCCCCCGCGGACCGCGTTCCGCGGGGTTTCTTCCGCGACGAGCGGGACGGGGACGGGACCGGGACCGACGACCCCGCCGACCGTACGCGTGAGCTGCCGCAGATCGGCGCCGAGGACACCGCGCCGCGCCGGGCCCGGTCCGACTGGGCGGAGGAGACCCCGCTGGACGACCTGCCGACGCTGGCGGACGAACTGCTGGGGCCGCGGGAGGACGAGTACGGGGACGAGGGGCGTCGCGGCGGCGGGCGGGGCAAGGGCCGCTGACCGGCAGTGCCGGGCGGGGACGGTGCGGTGCCGGGCGGGGACGGTGCGGTGCCGGGCGGGGACGGTGCGGGAGTGGTGCGGGCTCGTTCGGGTCCTTCCCGGCGTTCCCGGCGCACCTCCGCCCGCCCCTGCCTCCCGGTGCCCGTCTCCGCCCCCCGCCTGCTCTCGCCTCCGCCCGCCTGAAGGGTCCCCTTGAGCGCGGTGCCCTCGTTGTCAGTGGGGCCCCGCACAATGGAGGACGTACCGGGAGTGGACGGAAGGGCACGGTGGCCCATGTCGGTGTGGGATGACCTCGTCGGTCAGGAGCGGGTGAGCGCGCAGCTGGAGGCCGCGGCTCGGGATGCCGACGCCCTGGTCACCGCGGCCGCGTCCGACGCGCCGTCGCCGGAGGCGTCGAAGATGACGCACGCGTGGCTGTTCACGGGACCGCCGGGCGCGGGCCGCACGCAGGCGGCGCGGGCGTTCGCGGCGGCGCTGCAGTGCGTGAGCCCCGACCGGGCGCTGGGCGGGGCCCCGGGCTGCGGGTTCTGCGACGGCTGCCACACCGCCCTGATCGGCACGCACGCCGACGTCTCCACCGTCGCCGCCGTCGGCACCCAGATCCTCGCCGACGACATGCGGGACACCGTCCGCAAGTCGTTCACCTCGCCGGCGAACGGCCGCTGGCAGGTGATCCTCGTCGAGGACGCCGAGCGCCTGAACGAGAAGTCGGCCAACGCGGTGCTGAAGGCCGTGGAGGAGCCCGCCCCGCGCACCGTGTGGCTGCTGTGCGCGCCGTCCATCGAGGACGTCCTGCCGACGATCCGCTCCCGCTGCCGCCATCTGAACCTGAGCACCCCGTCCGTGGCCGCCGTCACCGACATGCTGATCCGCCGGGAGGGCATCGACCCCGAGGTCGCCGCCGCGGCGGCGAGGGCCACCCAGGGCCATGTCGACCGGGCCCGCCGCCTGGCCACCGACCCGGCCGCTCGGGAGCGCCGCGCCGCCGTGCTGAAGCTGCCGCTGCGCGTCGCGGACGTCGGCGGCGCGCTCAAGGCCGCGCAGGAGCTGGTGGACGCCGCCGCGGAGGACGCCAAGCAGCTCGCCGAGGAGACGGACGCCAAGGAGACCGAGGAGCTGAAGGCGGCCCTCGGCGCGGCGCAGGGCGGGCGGCTGCCGCGCGGCACGGCGGGAGTGATCAAGGACCTCGAGGACAAGCAGAAGCGCCGCCGCACCCGCACCCAGCGCGACAGCCTCGACCTCGCCCTGACCGACCTCACCGCCTTCTACCGCGACGTCCTCGCCCTCCAGCTCGGCTCTCGCGTCGCCCTGGCCAACACCGACGCCGAGGACGCCCTGGAGCGCATCGCCCGCGACAGCTCCCCGGAGTCGACGCTGCGCCGGATCGAGGCGATCGCCGCCTGCCGGGACGCCCTGGACCGCAACGTGGCCCCGCTGCTCGCCGTGGAGGCCATGACGATGGCGCTGAGAGCGGGCTGACCCGCGCCGAGCCGGCTCCCGCGCCGAGCCGGCTCCCGCGCCGAGCCAGCCGGCTCCGGCCCCGCGCACGGGCGCGGGTGAAAACCGTCGGCAGGTTGACGGGGTTACCTCGTCCGTTGGACAACGGCCACCCGTCCGTGGCACACCCCGCACGCACCGCGAACGGAGCATCGCTCAGCGTTACGCTCGCGGAATGAACTCAAGGCGCCCCCACCGCAGGTCCAGGTCCCGTACCGGAGCCGTCCTCCTCGCCGCCACCGCGCTGGTCCTCTCCGCGTGCAGCACCGGAAGCACCACGAGTTCGGCCGGATCGGCCGCGCCGGCGGCGCAGGCGGGCGAGGCCGTGCTGACCGCCCTGCCGCGCGCCACCCCGTCCGCACTGGCGCCGTACTACGACCAGAAGCTGAGCTGGCGTGCCTGTGGCGCCCCCGGGTTCGAGTGCGCCACCCTGCGCGCCCCGCTCGACTACGCCGACCCCGGCAAGGGCGACGTGCGGCTCGCGGTCGCCCGCAAGAAGGCCACCGGGCCCGGCGAGCGGCTGGGCTCGCTGCTGGTCAACCCGGGCGGGCCGGGTGCCTCGGCGATCCAGTACCTCCAGATGCACGCCGGGATCGGCTACCCGGCACAGGTCCGCGCGCGCTACGACATGGTGGCCGTGGACCCGCGCGGCGTCGCCCGCAGCGAACCCGTCGAATGCCTGGACGGGCCGGAGATGGACCGGTACACGCAGACGGACGTCACACCCGACGACCAGCGGGAGACGGACGGGCTGGTCGCCGCGTACAAGAAGTTCGCCGAGGGCTGCGGCGCGGACGCACCGCAGTTGCTGCGGCACGTCTCCACCACCGAGGCGGCACGGGACATGGACATCCTGCGGGAGGTGCTGGGCGACGAGCGCCTGAACTACGTGGGCGCGTCGTACGGCACCTCCCTCGGCGCGACGTACGCCGGGCTCTTCCCGCAGCGGGTCGGCCGGCTGGTGCTGGACGGCGCGATGGACCCGTCGCTGTCCGCCCGGCGGATGAACCTGGACCAGACGGCCGGCTTCGAGACCGCGTTCCAGGCCTTCGCGAAGGACTGCGTACGGCAGCCCGACTGCCCGCTGGGCGGCGCCGGCACCAGCCCCGGGCAGGTCGGGAAGAACCTCAAGGCGTTCTTCGACGAGCTGGACGCGGCACCGGTCCCCGCGGGCGACGCGGACGGGCGCAGGCTCGGCGAGTCCCTGGCCACCACGGGGGTGATCGCGGCGATGTACGACGAGTCGGCGTGGCCGCAGCTTCGTGAGGCGCTGGCCTCGGCGATGAAGGAGAAGGACGGCGCCGGCCTGCTGATGCTCTCCGACAGCTACTACGAGCGGGACGGCGAGGGTTCGTACTCGAACCTGATGTTCGCCAACGCCGCCGTGAACTGCCTCGACCTCCCGCCCTCCTTCCATGGCCCCGAGGACGTCCGCAGGGCGCTGCCCGCCTTCGAGAAGGCGTCCCCCGTCTTCGGCGAGAGCCTGGCCTGGGCCGCGCTGAACTGCGCGTACTGGCCGGTCGCGGCCACCGGGGAGCCGCACCGCATCGAGGCGAAGGGCGCGAAGCCGATCGTCGTGGTCGGCACCACCCGCGACCCCGCCACCCCCTACCGCTGGGCCCGCTCGCTGGCCGGGCAGCTCTCCTCCGGCCGCCTCCTCACCTACGACGGCGACGGCCACACCGCCTACGGCCGCGGCAGCGACTGCGTCGACCGCACGATCAACGCCTACCTCCTGCGCGGCACCCCTCCGGCGGACGGCAAGCGCTGTTCCTAGCCCTGGGCCCAGCCGCACCGCTGGCCACATCCGCCCCCGGGACCCCACTCGGGGGCGGTACGAAGCACTCCCCGAAACTGTGTAGACTTACCGACGTCGCCGATCGCACCATGGTGCGGACGACGCGCCGCTTTAGCTCAGATGGCCAGAGCAACGCACTCGTAATGCGTAGGTCTCGGGTTCGAATCCCGAAAGCGGCTCCCTTGGAACCCCAGGCCGGATCACCTCCGACCTGGGGTTTTGTCGTGGGCGGGTACGGCGTCGACGGGCGCAGCGGTGACTGTGCTCAGGCGAGTGATCTCCTTGCCGCCCACATGCGTACCCGCTACGACAAGAACGACCGCCCCAACGAGCGATGATCACGATTCGTCCGGAAGACCGTCAGAGTGAGAACGTCTCCCAGGAACGAGGAAGCTTGAAGGCCCTGCCCAGTATCGACTCGACGCTGCCGCTCGACCGGCACCCGGAGCGGGTCTGGTACACGTCCTACGGCTCCAACATGCACCTCGATCGCCTCGCCGCCTACCTCCAGGGCGGACGCCCACCCGGGGCAGCGAGGGAGTATCCGGGGTGCCGCAACCCCGCGATGCCGGCCCGGTCGATCCCGGTGGAACTGACCGGCGCGATGTACTTCGCGACCGAGTCGCCCGTGTGGGGCGGGGGCAGGGCCTTCTACGACCCGCAGGCGACCGGGCGGGTACTGGCGAGAGCGCACTTGGTGACCGCCGACCAGTTCGCCGACATCGCGGCTCAGGAGATGTACAGGGCACCGGACATGGACCTCGATCTGGAGGATGTCCTCACGCGGGGTCGTGCCGTGCTGGGCGAGGGACGCTACGAAACACTCGTCTGCGCCGGCCAGATCGACGGCATGCCGGTGCTGACCTTCACGGCGCCATGGCGGATGAACGACGTTCGGTGGACGCCGCCATCCGCTGCTTACGTTCGGTTTCTCGCCGCCGGCCTGCTGTCCGCCGGCGCCTGGGACCTTGAAGCGGTCGCCACCTATGTTGCGGCCTGCCCCGGAGCGGAGGGCCACTGGACACCGCAGGGCATCGCCGACTTGCTGAGCGGGAGTGCGTGAAGGGTCAGCAACCGTGGTATCCGGCTACGCGGTGATGCTGCTGGTGATCATGGCAGGTTACGCGTCGCCTCGTGTGCCGCGGTGAGGGCTCGTCGTCGGAGGTCGCCGCCGAACAACTGCATCGTGGCGGCGGCCAGGATGTCGTCCCCGCCGATGGTCCGCCGGTCCCCGCTGCGGGTGGACAGGGCCCGGAGGGAGTCGTCGAGGGACGGGGGTGGGGCCGGTTCGCCCGGCACCGTCAGGGTGACCGAGCCGAAACGCCTGACCCCGCCCTCGCGGACGACCATGGCCGCGTCACGGGCGAGGTCCGTCAGGAACACGCTCGCGATCCCGTCCAGGTCGCGGACCAGCGCGGGGACGGCCGTCACCCCCTGGCTCCGCAGCAGCTTCCTGACCCCGGCCTCGAACCTGTGGGCGCCGGCCACGGCACTCGGCTTGCGCGACCCGCTGCGCCGGCGAGGAGGCACGATGACACCCTCGGCGTCGTACACGACACCGGTCAGGCCTCGAAACGTCGGGCTGTGGGCGTACCACTTGTGCCCCACCTCGAGTTCGACGTTCCGGTCGATCGCCGAGACGAGGTCCCCGGGAGTCAGCTTCCTCCGGGCCTCCTCCGCAGCCGACCTCCTCGCGCCGTCGATGATCTCCGTCAGCACTGTCCACGTCACCGACGCGGCGGCCGACGCGGCCGTCCGGGAGACGTGCATCGGGGTCACGTCCCTGAACACCGCTCTGACGAGAGAAGGCTTGAACGGCACGGAAGAACTCCCTGGTCTCGGCTGAGTGCAGAGGTGCTGCGGCGGCGGATGAGGGTGCGGGCGACGCGGCCCGGAGGGGTGGTCAGGGGTGCGGGGGACGGCGCAGGTCCAGTCGCATCAGGACGCGGGGGTGGCCGGACAGGACGGAGGTGGTGTCGGCGGCGTGGGTGAATCCCGCGCGCTCGAAGTTCTTGCGCAGGCCCGGGTAGGCCATGGTCAGGTCGACACGGGCGTCGCCGTTGTCGAGGGGGTACGCCTCGACGGCCGGCGCGCCGTGTGCGCGGGCGAAGTCGACCGCGCCGGCGATCAGCGCGTGGGAGATGCCCCGCTTGCGGTGGCCGGGGCGCACCCGGACGCACCACACGCACCAGACCGGCAGGTCGTCGACGTGCGGGATCTTGCGGTTGCGGGCGAAGGAGGTCTGCGCGCGCGGGGCCACGGCCGCCCAGCCGACCGGCTCGTCACCGTCGTAGGCGAGTACGCCCGGAGGGGGATCGGCGCGGCACAGTTCGGCGACGTACTCGCCACGGGCCGGGCCGCGCAGCTCGTTGTTGAGCTTGGAGGGGATCCGGTAGCTCAGACACCAGCAGACGTTCGCCGTGGGCGACTTCGGTCCGAGCACGGTGCGGACGTCCTCGAACACCGTGGCGGGGCGCACTTCTATGGCCATGGCACCACGATGTCACGGGCGCCGCCGGCCGGTGCGTGGGCGGCAACGGGGACGAGGGGACGAGAAAGAGGAAGAAGGGGGCGGGAACGGAACGGGAAGGGCCCGGTGGCCGTCTCCCAGGCAGGAAACGTGTGGTCAAGGACGAGGGACGGCGAGATGGCGGAGAACGAGGCCGGGCAGGTGGCCGCTCAGAGGCTGCTCCTGGTCATCCCGATCCTGGTCGCGGGCATCAGTCTCGCCCAGGTGGTGTTCGAGGGCCGCACCGCCGCCGCGCTGACCGTGGTCTGCGTGGCCGGCCTGATCGCCGTGCTGGTGCGGGTCGGGCTCAGCGCCCGGGCCGGGAACCAGAACGCGGCCGGCGACACGGCACCGGGCGGGGGTGTCGGCGGGAACCGGGGCTGACGGGCCCGGAGCCGCGAGGGAGCGGGCCGCGGAGGCCGAGGGGTGCGGGGCCGGGGCCGGCAGGGAGGGTCCGGCGGGGCGGTACGGGGGGGGGCTCACCCGGCAGGCGGATCGGCGCGCCGTCCAGGTACGCCCGGCTGCTCGACCACCCGGCCGTGGCACCGACCGTATTGCCGGCCGTAGCACCGGCCGTAGTCGGTGTGGGAGACGTGGCCGAGGTGCGGCGGGGCAGCGGTGTCCCCGTCGGCGTGCGGAGGTGCGGACGCGGGCCCCGGTCGTTCACCTCTGACGACCGGGGCCCACTGGCGTCCCGGATCCGGCCGCGGCGGCGACACTCCCCCGAGCAACGCGTTCTACGCGCGCACCGTCGCGCCGGTTCCGATGAAGTGATCACATCAGGCGGCACCAACGGATCGCTAACATGTGGCCAACGGTTCTCGGGAGTGCTGTCTGTCAGTTGGCGCGAAGCCGTCTTCCGGAGCCGGACGCGCGACCCCGGCGGCGCCGGGAACGGCAAGGAAACAGCAGCGGGGTCCCCCTCGGGGACCGACAGTGAGCGGGTGGCGGGAAACCGTCGTGACGAGGGCGGAAATGCGCCAGGGTGTGATGCGGTTCGGACTGCTGGGCCCACCCGTCCTCTACCAGCCGGCCACGTCCCCCGGCCCGCACGGTGCCGCAGTGCGCGCCATCCGCAGTCCCAAGGCGCGGGCCCTGCTCGCCGCGCTGCTGCTGGAGCCCGGCCGGGTGGTCTCCGTCGACTCCCTCAAGGACGCCCTGTGGGGCGGCGATCCGCCCGCCTCCGCGCACGCCTCCCTGCACAACCACGTCACCCGGCTGCGCCGCCTCCTCGACGACCCCGACCGGCTGCGCGCGGTGCCGCCGGGCTACGTGCTGCGGGTCGAACCGGACGAGCTGGACGTCCACGTCTTCGAACGCCGGGTGACCGCCGCGCGCGGCGCGCACGCCGCCGGGGACTGGGCGCGGGTGGTGCGCGAGGCGACCGCCGGGCTCGCCCTGTGGCGCGGCACCCCGCTCAGCGGGCTCCCCTCCGACCTGGGGGGCTACGCCTTCGTCCAGCGGCTGGCGGAGTCCCGGCTGCTGCTGCTGGAGTGGCGCTACGACGCCGAACTGGCCGTCGGCGGTGCCCGGCTCGGCGAGCTGGTGCCGGAGCTGGCGGAGCTGGCCGCCGAGTATCCGCTGCGTGAGGCGTACCACCGTCAGTTGATGCTCGCCCTGCACCGCACCGGCCGGCGCGCCGAGGCCCTGGCCGTCCACCGGGATCTGCGTGCCCGGTTGCTGGACGAGCTGGGCGTGGAACCGGCGCCCGCGGTGCGGGACGCGCATGTGGAGGTGCTGCGCGGGGTGCCGCGGGACGAGCCGTCGCCCGGCATGCCGCAGGAGCCGTCCGCCGGTCCGGCGGCCCGGGCCGCCGTCCCCGCCGCGCCGCGGCCCGCGCAGCTGCCCCCGCCCCCGCCGCACTTCACCGGCCGCGGGGCGGACCGGGCGGCGCTGCGCGCGGCCCTGCTGGAACCGGGCGCGGTCGCCGTGGTCAGCGGGATGGCCGGGGTGGGCAAGAGCGCGCTCGCGCTGGATGTCGCCCACGCTCTGACGGAACGTTTCTGCGATGGGCAGCTCTACATCAACCTGCACGGCGCCACCCCCGGCATGACGCCCCTCACCCCCGCCCAGGCCCTCGCCGCCCTGCTGCGGGACCTCGGCACCGAGCCCCGCCGCGTACCCGACCACCCGGACGCCGCAGCCGCGCTGCTGCGGTCCCTGCTCGCGCCCACCCGCACCCTGCTGGTCCTCGACGACGCCGCCACCGCCGCGCAGGTACGGCCGCTGCTGCCCGCCGGGACCGGCTGCGCCGTCATCGTCACCAGCCGCTCACCGCTGACCGCCCTCGACGGCGCCCGCCGCTTCCCGCTCTCCCCGCTCACCGACGAGGACAGCGCCGCCCTGCTGCGCGCGGTGTCCGGCCGGCCCGGACTGGACGCCGCCCACCCGCTCGTCCACCTCACCGGCCGGCTGCCACTGGCCCTGCGGGTCGTCGCGGCCCGGCTCGCCGCGCGCAGCGCCCTCACCCCGGACGTCCTGGCCCACCAGCTCGCCGCGACCGAAGGCCGGCTGCACCACCTGGAGTACGACGACCTCAGCGTGCGGCGGTCCCTCGCCGTCGCCCATGACGCGCTCGCCGCCTCCGACCGTGAGGCCGACCGCGACGCGGCCCTCGCCCTGCGCCGCATCGGCGCCCTCGACCTGCCCGCCTACGGAGCCCCCCTCATCGCCCGCCTCACCGGCACCGACGAACGCCGGGCGGAGGCGGCCCTGGACCGGCTGGTCGACGTGGCCCTGCTGGAGGAGACGGCGTACGGCAGATACGCGCCGCACGATCTGGTCCGCGACTTCGCCCGCGAGCTGTCGCTGCGACCGGACCCGGCACCCGGCGACCCCCCTGCCTCCCGCCTCCCGCACCCCGGTCTCCCGCACCCCGGTCTCGCGGACTCTGGTCTTCAGGACCCCGGTCTCCCGGACCCCGGCCTTCCGGGCCGTGGGCTCCCCGCTTCGCACCTCCCCGCACCGAGCGGAACGGCCCCCGGCGCGCCGACGCCCAGCGGATCGGCCCCCGGCGTGCCGGCCCCCGGCCCATCGGTCCCCCGCCCAGCGGTCCCCACCAACCCCTCGGCCCTCCGCCCCTCGGCCCTGCGCTCCTCGGCCGCCGGCACGGAGACCCCGGCCGCCATCGAGACCGCCCTGCACTGGTACGCCGCGACAGCGGAGCGTGCCCTCGTCGCCATCGTCGAACCCGGCCTCGACCAGGACGACCGCCGGCGCCCCACCGCCGCCCAGCCCCCGCAGCACGCGGCACACGTGGCGGCCACCCCGCCCTTCGCGTCCGCCGAGGCGGCCTTCGCCTGGGGGGACCTGGAGCTGCCCAACATCGTCACGCTCGTGGAGCGGCACGCGGGCGATCCGGCCCACGACCACCGCACCGCCGCGTACGTCTCGACCCTCATCCGTCTGCTCTTCCCGTACGTCCACCGCAGCGGCCGGGTCGCCGAGATGGAGGTGCTGGGCAGCGCGGCCCTCGACGCCGCCCGCCGTCTCGCCGACCCCGCGGCCGAGGCCTACGCCCTCGGTGACCTCGCCGGCCTCCACTTCCTCACCGGCCGCCAGGGCGACGCCCTCGCGCTGAACGACCGGGCGCTGGAGATCTGGCGGCGGCTCGGGGTGGTCTCCTGGATCCGGCGCTGCCTGAACAACCGCGGGCTGCTGCTCGAAGGGCTCGGCCGGTACGCCGAGTCGGAGGCGGCGCTGCGCCAGAGCCTCACCTACTCCCGGCAGCTCGACGACCCGCACGGCGAGGCCGTCACCTACAGCCACCTCGGCAACCTCTACGAGCACACCGACCCGCGCGCCGCGATCGAACAGCACCGCCGTTCCCTCGCCATCGGCGTCTCGGTCGGCGCGGTCATCGTGCAGCACTCCGCGCACTGCAACATCGGCTACGCCTATCTGACCCTGGGCGAACCGGCCTCCGCGGCCCGGCACTTCGAGGAGAGCCTGCGCATCCTCGGCGGCCACGGCGACTGGCACGGCGAGTCCCAGACCCGCCTCGGCCTGGTCCGCGCGCTGCGCCTGCTCGGTCACGGCGACCGCGCCGCCCGCGAGTGCGCGGAACTGCTGCGCCGCGCGGACGCCCGCGCCGACCACTACACCGGCGGTCTCGCCCGCCACCAGCACGGTCTGCTGCTGCGCGCCCAGGGGCTGCACGAGCGGGCGCACGCGCAGTGGCGCACCGCGCTCGCCGCCCTGGACGGCACGGACGAGACCGCGGTGACGGCGGAACTCCGGGAGCTGCTGGCCACCGCCGGCGCCCGGTGCTGAGCGCCGAGCGGCTCACTTGGCGTCGGCATAGCACTCCACCACCGCCGTGGTGAACGGGAACCGCACCGGCGTCTGCCCGAACGTCAGCCGCCCCGCCAGCTCCGCCGCCTCCCGGATCGCCGCGACGACCGTCTCCGCCTCCTGCGCCGGACAGTGCACGATCACCTCGTCGTGCTGGAAGAAGACCAGCTCGGCCGCGAGATCCGCGCAGGCCCGGCGCAGCGCGGCGAGCAGCAGCAGCGCCCAGTCGGCGGCGCTGCCCTGGACCACGAAGTTGCGGGCGAAGCGGCCGCGGGCGCGGGCGTCGGTCGAGGCGTACCCCGGCACCCAGGCGCGGTCGTCGCCGTCCTCGTCCGCCGCCGGGATGCCGGCCTCCTCCGCCGTGTCCTCACCGGCCCGGGCCGCGGGCGGGCAGGTCCGCCCGAGCCAGGTGCGCACCAGTCGCCCCTCCTCGCCGGCCCGGGCGGCGTCGTCGACGTACGCGACCGCTTTCGGGAAGCGGCGGCGCAGCGCGGCGAGGTTCTTCAGGCCGTCCCCGGAGGTCTGGCCGTAGACCGCGCCGAGCACGGCGAGCTTGGCCTGGGCGCGGTCGCCGGAGAAGGCCCGGTCGGACACCGACTGGTACAGATCGCTCTCCCGCCCGGCGACCTCCATCAGGCCGGGGTCGCGGGAGATCGCGGCCAGCACGCGCGGTTCCATCTGGTCGGCGTCGGCGACGACCAGCCGCCAGCCGGGGTCGGCGACCACGGCCCGCCGGATCACCTTGGGGATCTGCAGGCCACCGCCGCCCTTGGTCACCCAGCGCCCGGTGACCGTGCCGCCCGCCTGGAACTCGGGCCGGAACCGCCCGTCGCGCACCCAGTCCTGGAGCCAGGACCAGCCGTGGGCGACCCAGATCCGGTACAGCTTCTTGTACTCGACCAGCGGCTTCACGGCCGGGTGGTCGACGGACTCGATCTCCCAGCGGCGGGTCGAGCGGATCCTGATCCCGGCCTGCGCGAACGCCTTGACGACATCGGCGGGCAGATCGGGCCGCACCCGCCGCCCGAACGCGGCGGACACCTCGTCGGCCAGCTCGGCCAGCCGCCGCGGCTCCCCGCCGCCCGCGTACCGCTCGCCGAGCAGGTCGTGGAGGACCGCGCGGTGCACGTCCGTGCTCCACGGCAGTCCCGCGTGGTTCATCTCGGCGGCCACCAGCGTCCCCGCCGACTCGGCGGCCGTCAGCAGCCGCATCCGGCCGGGGTGTGCGGCACGCTCGTGCCGCCGCTGCTGCTCGGCGTAGACGGCGAGCAGGTCGGCCAGGGGCAGGGGGTGGTCCTGCGGCTCGAACAGCGGCGACTGCGCGCCCGGTACGGCCGACCGCTGCGGCGGATCCGGCGGGACCGGTCCGCCGCGCAGCCGGGCCAGGGCGGCGACGGCCGAACGCGGCTCGCCGTACCGCCCCTCGTGGCCGAGGAGAAGGTTCTCGGCGGCCTCGACGTCGTAGCACCGCTCCACTCGCACCCCCGTGGCGAGCAGAGCCGGATACACCTCCGCCGTGGACCGCCACACCCAGCGCCTCACCTCCGGCCGCGCGCGCACGGCCGACACCGGGTCCGCCTCCCGCAGCACCGGGCCGGCGGGCAGCCCGTCGGGGCCGAGGGGGGCCAGCTCCACGCCACCACCCTCGGCCGACGCGAGCGCCCACCGGTCGGTCATACGGGCGAGTGTGGCAGGGGGGTCTGACAACGGCCTCACCACCGGCCCCGAGGGGGCCGTCGCGTCGGCGCCTCGGGCGTGCCGCGGGCGTGCCGCGGGCCGGGCGGGGCCTCGCCACCGGCCCCGCCGGGGCCGTGACGTCGGCGCTTCGCGCCTGCCGCGGGCCGGGCGCCCGAGCTCTGGTGTCGGCCGGGGCCGGACGCCGTCTCCTGGCACAGGCCGAGGACCGGCCCCGGCCCCCGGCAGGAGCCGAAGGACCGGGCCCAACGACCCGAGGACTCGGCTCGGACCCTGCCTCCCGGAAAGTGCCGAGGACTCGGCTCGGACCCTGCCTCCCGGCATGGGCGGAGGACTCGGCTCGGACCCTGCCTCCCGGCATGGGCCGAGGGCCGGGCACGGACCCCGGCTCCCGGCGAGGGCCGAAGGACCGGGCCCAACGACCCTGCCTCCCGGCAAGTGCCGAGGACTCGGCTCGAACCCCGCCACCCGCAACGACCGAGGGCCGGGCTCGGACCCCGGCTCGCGGAAGGGGCCTCAGTCCTCCCCGGCGGTCCCGCCCGCGCTCGGGTTGGTCTCGAGGAACTGGGAGAGCAGCTCGGTGATGTACCGCTCCGTCGCTTCCTTGGTGACGCCGAGGCCGGACAGGACTCCCTCGCCGTTCTCGAACTCCAGGAGGGCGAGCAGCAGGTGCTCGGTGCCGATGTAGTTGTGGCCGAGGCGCAGCGCCTCGCGGAAGGTCAGCTCCAGCGCCTTCTTGGCGTCGGGGCCGTAGGGGACCAGTTCGGGGACCTCGTCGGCGGCGGGCGGCAGCGCGGCCGTCGCCGCCTGGCGGACCTGGTCCAGCGTGACGCCCTGCGCAGTGATCGCGTGGGCGGCCAGGCCCTCCGGCTCGGCGAGCAGCCCCAGGAGCAGGTGCTCCGGGCGGCCCTCGGCGTTGCGGGCGGCGATGGCCTCGTTGTGGGCGGCCATGACCACGTTCCGCGCGCGGGGGGTGTAGCGGCTGAACCCCTGGCTGGGATCCAGGTCCGCGGACTCCTTGGGCACGAACCGCTTCTGCGCCGCCTGCCGGGTGACGCCCATGCTCTTGCCGATGTCCGTCCAGGACGCGCCGGAGCGGCGTGCCTGGTCCACGAAGTGGCCGATCAGGTGGTCCGCCACGTCGCCGAGGTGCTCGGCGGCGATGACCGCGTCCTGGAGCTGGTCGAGGGGCTGCGGGTGGACCTTCTTGATGGCCGCGATGAGGTCGTCGAGACGTACGGATGACGTGATCTTGGGGTTCGTCGACATGTGTCAACCGTAGGTTGCACTCCGAGGGCTGTCAACCGATGGTTGACACGCGGGTGGGCCGGTCCGTGGCACCATCACCAGGTGAGTACGCCCAGCACCGTCGACCGCGCCTTCGAGGCCGCCCTGTACGCCACCGACGACACCGGGCTCGACACCGGAGCGTCCCTGCTCGCCGCCGACCCGGATGCCGACACGGAGCTCGAACGGCGCGGGCGGGAGTTCGTCGCGGGGGCCTGGCGGCGCGGCTGGCAGCCGGCGGATGTCGTCCGCGTCGTGCGCCGGGAGCTCGACGACACGCACGTACGGCTCGCCGCAGCGTTGATCCGCGCCCAGGCACCGGACGACCGCCCGCGCGGGCGCCGCTGGCGGGCCCAGCTCGACGACCTGTCCGGCCCGCCCGGGACCAGCCCGCCCCGCGCCGACCGCTTCTCGCACGCCACCGCGGTCCTGGAGCTGTACCGCCTGCTGCTGCGCCTGCCCGCCCTGGAGCACCTCGACGAGCGGGAACCGGCCCCGGCGCGCCGGGACGCGCCGGCCGAGTCGCGGATGCTCGCCAGGATCCGCGCGCTGCTCGCCAAGGCGGAGGCGACCGGGTACCCGGAGGAGGCCGAGGCGCTGAGCGCGAAGGCGCAGGAGCTGATGGCCCGGCACAGCATCGACGAGGCGCTGCTCGCGGCCCGCTCCCCGGACGCCGCCGACGCCCCCGCCGCCTGCCGGATCGGGGTGGAGGCGCCGTACGAGCAGGCGAAGGCGGTGCTGCTGGACGCGGTGGCCGCCGCGAACCACTGCCGGGCGGTGTGGAACGAGCCCCTCGGCTTCTCGACCGTCGTCGGCTTCGACGCGGACCTGGAGGCCGTCGAACTGCTCTACACCTCGCTCCTCGTCCAGGCCACGACCGCGATGACGAAGGCGGAGGCGGCGCAGCGCGCGGGCGGGCGCAAGCGCACGAAGACCTTCCGGCAGTCCTTCCTCGCCGCCTACGCGCACCGCATCGGCACCCGCCTCACGGCCGCCGCGGAGACCCAGGTGACCGACGATCTGCTGCCCGTGCTCGCCTCCCGGGCGGTCGCGGTCACCGACCGCGCGGAGCGCATGTTCCCCGAGACCACCACCACCCGGCTGCGCGGCGTCAGCGACGCGGCGGGCTGGCACGAGGGCGCCCGCGCGGCCGACCGGGCCCAGGTGGGGCGCCGCCCTCGCCTCGGCTGACGGCGCGGGGCCGCGCTCAGTCCCCGGCGGGCTGCTGGAAGGGACTCACCGAGGCCTCCGGCACGCCCCCGCCGCGCAGCGCCACAGCGCCGTACGACCAGGGGAACTCGTGGGTCTGCGTGGCGCCCGGCAGGCCGAAGCGCACCCTTTCGACGGCGAGGCTGCGCTCCGCGCCCGCCGCGCCGCGCGTGTAGCCGATCGTGAAGGTCACGGTGCCTTCGCGGGGCACGCTCATCCGGCGGGCCGTGGCCTCCTGTGGGTTCACTGCCGCGGTCGTGCTCCCCGCCGCCAGGGTGACGTCGGGGAAGCCCTGGAGCGTGCAGGCCGTGTCACCGCGGTTGGTGAGCGTGACGGTGACGTTGCCGAGGTCGCCGGCGGCGGGCGCGGCGTCGACGGGCCCGACCGCCACGCCGAGCGCGCCGAGGGCGCACGGACCGGCGGCCGCGCCCTTCCGGCCGGAGCCGTCGCCGCCGTTCCCGCCGTCACCTCCGTCCCCGTCGCAGCCGGACAGCAGGAGCACGGCGGCGAGTGCGGTGACGGTGAGCGGCATGACGCGCATAGGGACCCCCTGGGCCGGTGACGGTGACGGTAACGGGACGATCATCACGCACGGAGACGGCGGCACCGTCGCCCCCTCCCTCACCGCCCCGCCTCCCGCGCCCCCTCCCGCACTCCCTCGCCTGCCGTTCCCCTTGTCTCCCGTACGCCGGCGGGCGGAATGGGCTGTTTCCGGGCGCTGAAGCAGACCGCGCGCTCGGGGCTCGCAGCGGAACGCGAGCCGCTGGAACCGCTGCTCGCCCCGCGCGGCGCGGCCGGGCTCGCCGGCCGGGCGGCGATGCCGCTGCAGGCCCGCCTCCCGGACCGCGACGCCCCGCCGGTGCCCCCGGCCGCCCGTCGCGCCGACGCCCTGCGCGAGGCCACGGCCCACGGCGCGCGGGCGGTGCGCGAACGCCGGGACCCGCGGTGGGAGACCGTCCAGGCCGCGCTCACCGACCCGGCCTGACCGGCCACCGCCGACACCGTCGTACGCCCCGCCGCCCGGCTCTGGCTCACGTCCCTGCACCGGATGTCCGACGGCCCTGGCCGGCGCCTCGGACCACGGGAACGGGTCCGTGGGGCGCGGCTGAAGGGGGCGGGCCCAGCTCAGGAGGCGTCCGCCGTGGGCAGCCCGGACGGCAGCTTCCCGCCCTCGGCCCTGGTGTACGTCTCGGTGCCCGCCGAACCCGACCAGGTCACCCGCAGCGTGGTCGAGGTCACGGAGTCGACCGTCCCGGTGCCCCGCGACCGGTCGGCGCCGCCGCAGGACAGCCGGACCGTCCGCTGCCCGGCGCTCTCGCCGACCCGGCCGCCGCACACCGTTCCCCGGCTGGCGAACAGCCCCGCCTCATCACCGGTGATCACCAGGGCCACGGCCTGTCCGCCGCTGGTCGCGAGCCAGCTGCCCTCCAGCTCCCCCGGGGCGGCGCCGGACGGGCTCCCGGTGGGGGCGGGGGAGGCCGACGCGGTGGGCGCGGGGGAGGAGGCGGGCGCGGTGGGCGCCGCCTCGTCCCCGGAGCCGCCGCCGCATGCGCCGAGCAGCAGCACGCCGCCCAGCCCGGCGGCCATGGCCACGGCTCGTGCCCGCCTGCGCGCTCCGCGCGCGTACGTCGCCGAAGTCACTGCGTGCCCCCAGGGATGAACCGGTAGGACGGTACGACCGCAGCAAGCTACCAGCCCGTAACCGCCCCGCCACCTCTTCCCGCGACGGAATCCCGGCTACCAGGACGCCTTGCGCACCCCCGGCAGGTATCCGGCGTGCGCCTGTTCCCGCAGCGACACCCGGGACAGCCCGAACGCCCGGAGGTACCCGCGCGGGCGGCCGTCCACCTGATCCCGGTTGCGGACGCGCGTGGCACTCGCGTCGCGCGGCTGGCGGCGCAGCTCGGCCCGGGCCGCGGCGCGTTCGGCGTCCGGGGTGGAGGGCCGGCGGATGATCTCCTTCAGCTCGGCCCGCCGCGCGGCGTACCGGGCGACGGTCTCCCGGCGCCTCTCGTTCTTCGCGATCTTGCTCTTCTTCGCCATCAGACCCGCACCCCTCGGGCCCGGATCCGCGCGACGGCGGCCTCGATCCCGATCGTGTCGACGGTCTTGATGCCCCGGGCGCTCAGCTTCAGCCGTACGTACCGGTTCTCGCTGGGCAGCCAGTAGCGCTTGGACTGGACGTTGGGGTCGAAACGGCGCGAGGAGCGCCGGTGGGAGTGGGAGATCGTGTTGCCGAAGCCGGGCCGGGCGCCGGTCAGCATGCAGTGGGCGGACATCGGGTGACGTACCTCTCCTCGATCGAAGTAGAAATGGAATTCATTTTCAGTAACATAGCAGCCATGGCACGCAACGAACTCCGCCCGGTCGTCAGGCTCCGGTCCACCGCCGGCACCGGCTACACCTATGTGACCCGGAAGAACCGCCGCAACGACCCGGACCGCATGACCCTGCGCAAGTACGACCCGGTCGCCGGCCGCCACGTCGACTTCCGAGAGGAGCGCTGACCGCCGTGCGCCAGGGAATCCACCCCGACTACGGCCCCGTCGTCTTCCGCGACCGTGCCGCGAACCACGCCTTCCTCACCCGGTCCACCATGACCAGTGACAAGACGATCGAGTGGGAGGACGGCAACACGTACCCGGTCGTCGACGTCGAGATCTCGGACGTCAGCCACCCCTTCTACACCGGCACCGCCCGTGTCCTGGACACCGCGGGCCGCGTCGAGCGCTTCGAGCGCCGGTACGGGAAGCGGAGCTGAGAGCCGTGCCCGACCTCTCCGTCGTGATCGTCGGCGGACTGCACTCCGCCGCCCGCGGGGCGGCCGTCCGCCGGCTGCTCGCCGACGTCCCCGGCAGCGTCGTCCTCCACCACGACCTGGCGACCGCCGCGGACGGCACCGTGGTCCGCACCGTCCGCGACGCCGGGGGCCTGCGGGACACCGGTACGGCCCCGCTGGTCAACGACTGCGCGTGCTGCGCGCTGCGCGAGGACCTGGTGCCCGAACTGCGGCGGCTCGCCGACGCGGGGGACACCCGGCTCGCCGTCGTCGAGCTGTGGGACTCCGTCGAGCCGAAGGCCATGGCCGAGGTCGTCGCGGCCGGCGGCCTCACCGTCACCGGGGTGATCACCGCCGTCGACCCCGCGCTGCTGCTGCCGTACCTGGGCAACGGCGACGACCTCGCCGGGGCCGGGCTCGCGGCCGCCGCCACCGACCGGCGGACCGTCGCCGACACCTTCGCCCGCCAGCTCGAGTACGCCCCCGTCCTCGCCGTCGCCGACTCCCCGGAGGCCGACGACGAGGACCACGAGCTGCTCGCCCAGCTGCACCCGACGGCCCGCCGGATCGCGATCGCCCACGGTGACCTGGCCGGCGCCGCGCTCGGCGGGTTCGACATCGAGGCCGCCGCAGCGGCCCAGCACCCGGCCTGCGCGCTGCTGCCCGCCGAGGCCGACGCGCACGGGGTGGGCACCCTCGTCTGGCGCCACCGCCGCCCCTTCCACCCCGAGCGGCTCTACCAGGCGCTGGAGGACCTGACCTGCGCCGCCGCCCGCAGCCGGGGACGGTTCTGGCTCGCCGACCGGCCGGACACCCTGCTGCACTGGGACGCGGCCGGCGGCGCGCTGTGCGTGGAGAGCGCCGGCCCCTGGCTCGCCTCGCTGCCCGACGCGGCCTGGGAGATGGTCCCGCCGGTGCGCCGCGCCGCCGCCGCGCTGGAGTGGCACCCGGAGCACGGGGACCGCTGCCAGCACCTGGTCTTCACCTCGCCCGGCCTGGACCGCGAGGGCCTTCGCGGCCTGCTGGAGTCCTGCCTGCTCACCGACGCCGAGTACGCCGCCGGGCGCGACGCCTGGAGGCGGCTGCCGTCCGCCTTCGACACCCTCCTGGAGGTCTGACCACCGATGCCCCGCACACCGGACCGCAAGCCCGCCAAGAACCGGCCGAACCCGCTGGAGCAGGCAGGCGTGACGTACATCGACTACAAGGACACGGACCTGCTGCGGAAGTTCATCTCCGACCGCGGCAAGATCCGCAGCCGCCGGGTCACCCGGGTCGGCCCCCAGCAGCAGCGGCGGCTGGCCCGCGCGATCGAGAACGCCCGGGAGATGGCCCTGCTGCCGTACCCGGGCCGCTGACACCCCGCACCGGTTCTCCCCGTACCGACGGGCCCCGCCGCACCCGAGGCGGGGCCCGTCGGCGTGCGCGCGCGAATCCGGCACCGCGTACGCGAGGGCGGAAGGAAGTTCAATGGAACACAAAGGCGATGACACGCGTCTGTTCTTAGTACGGCACCACTTCGGCGAAGCGGGGGCAAAACCGTAGTCACGGGACCACCCGCCGTGCACGTGCATCTGCTCATGCAAGTGCAGATGAACAGGGTTATGATCCGGCACAGTTGACCACTGCATCTATGGCCACTTCAGCCAGTGCACCACCGGGGAGCGATCTGTGGACCACGACGTGTACAACGGCATGGCCGCCACCGAGCTGCGCGGTGCGGCCTGGCAGAAGAGCAGACACAGCAACTCGCAGGGGTCATGCGTGGAGTTCGCCCGGCTGCCGGGCGGAAGGGTCGCCGTACGCAATTCCAACTTCCCCGACGGACCCGCGCTGGTGTACACGCGCGCGGAGATCGAGGCCATGCTGCTCGGCGTGAAGGACGGCGAGTTCGACCACCTCGTGGCCGGCTGAACGGGGCGGACCGGCACGGATCGCCGCGGATGTCCACGTCGTCGCCGGGACGCGCGGAGAACCGCGGCACACGCGGGTGCCGCGGTTCCTCAGCCGGCGGGCTGGAGCCGGAACAGCGCCCAGACGACCTTGCCACTGAGCGTGCCGGCCAGCGGGTGCCAGCCCCAGCTGTCGCAGAACGAGTCGACGAGGAACAGCCCGCGGCCGGACTCCGCGGAGAAGTCGTCGGCCTCGCGCGCCACCGGGCTGTCGTTGCTGGGGTCGCGCACCGCGCACACCAGCCGTTCCGTCCAGCGCATCAGGTGCAGCCGTACCGGCGGCTCCTGCCCGAGGGCCCGCGGGGCGCCGGGAACGGCGTGCCGCAGGGCGTTGGTGACGAGTTCCGAGACGACCAGGCACACGTCGTCGAACCGGTCGCCCAGGTCCCACTGGTCGAGGGTCCTGCGGGTGAACTGGCGCGCGTCGCGCACCGCTTCGAAGCGGGCGGGCAGGGCGCAGGAGGCGGCACTGGAGACGGCGGTGGGGTCCAGCGGCGGAAGGCCCTGCCGTAACGGCTCGAGCATGGTCGATCCATTCGTTGCCATGCGGGGCACTCCCGGGATTCGCGGTCGTTGCGATGCAGCGGTGGCGCGGCACCCATGGTTTCGGAAGCGCAGAGCAGATGCAAGGGCAGATGCACGTGCACGGGACCGAATTAGTCCCACCCGTACCATTTCTTGGCCATTTTTTCCGCCATCTTCCTGTCGTACCCGTCATCTTCTCGACGTTCGGGTGCCGTCCGGGCGTCGCTTCGGTACGCCCTCCTGCCCGCAATCTTTGGCTTCTTTCCGTCTGTGTAATCGGACGAGTACAGCTCGGAGTGTTTTAGTGGCAGACTGCGGGCCCGGGAAGACGGTTGGGGAGGCTGGCGAACGTGAGCGCGGGAGAGCCCGGATCGGTGGTGCGGCGGATGCTGCTCGGCTCGCAACTCAGGCGACTGCGCGAGGCGCGCGGCATCACCCGCGAGGCGGCGGGTTACCACATCCGTGCCTCCGAGTCGAAGATCAGCCGGATGGAGCTGGGCCGGGTGAGCTTCAAGACGAGAGACGTCGAGGACCTGCTGACGCTGTACGGCATCACGGACGAGAACGAGCGCGGCTCCCTGGTCTCGCTCGCCCGCGAGGCCAACGTCGCCGGCTGGTGGCACAGCTACTCCGACGTGCTGCCGAGCTGGTTCCCCACCTACGTCGGCCTGGAGGGCGCCGCGTCCCTGATCCGCGCCTACGAGGTGCAGTTCGTGCACGGTCTGCTGCAGACCGAGGAGTACGCCCGCGCGGTGGTGCGGCGCGGCATGAAGGGCGCGAGCGAGGCCGACGTCGAGCGCCGCGTGGCACTGCGCCTGGAGCGGCAGAAGCACCTCGTCGCGGAGAACGCCCCCGACTTCCACATCGTCCTCGACGAGGCCGCCCTGCGCCGCCCCTACGGCGACCGCGAGGTGATGCGCGGCCAGCTCCAGCACCTCATCGAGATCTCCGAGCGCCCCAACGTACGGCTGCAGATCATGCCGTTCAGCTTCGGCGGGCACTCCGGCGAGAGCGGTGCGTTCACCATCCTCAGCTTCCCGGAGTCCGACCTGTCGGACGTGGTCTACCTGGAGCAGCTGACCAGCGCCCTCTACCTGGACAAGGCGGAGGACGTCGCCCAGTACGAGACGGCGCTGAAGGAGCTCCAGCAGGACAGCCCCGGCCCCGCCGAGAGCCGCGACCTCCTGCGGGGGCTGCTCCAACTCTCCTGAGACACCGGCCAACTGCGGTGCGGCACAAGTACGATGACGACCGATCAGGTGCGTCTGGCTGCCCGCGCCCGCGGCAGGGATTGAGGGATCACATGTCGTCCTACTTCACCGACCTGGCCCAGCAGTACATCGACGGCGAGTGGCGGCCCGGAACCGGCTCCTGGGACATCATCGACTTCAATCCGTACGACAGCGAGAAGCTGGCCTCGATCACCATAGCCACCGCCGACGAGATAGATCAGGCATACCGGGCCGCCGAACGCGCCCAGCGGGACTGGGCCCGCGCGGGCGCCTTCGCCCGCCGCGCGGTGCTGGAGAAGGCGCTGCGGCTGGTCGAGGAACGTGAGGCGGAGATCGGCGACGCGATCGTCGCCGAGCTGGGCGGCACCCGCGTGAAGGCCGCCTTCGAACTGCACCTCGCCAAGGAGTTCCTGCGCGAGGCCGCCGCGCTCGCCACGCGCCCCGAGCACCGGCTGATCCCCTCGCCCGACCCCGCCAAGGAGAACCGCCTGCACCGCGTACCGGTCGGCGTCGTCGGGGTCATCAGCCCCTTCAACTTCCCCTTCCTGCTGTCGCTGAAGTCCGTGGCGCCCGCCCTGGCGCTCGGCAACGCCGTGGTCCTCAAGCCGCACCAGGACACCCCGGTCACCGGCGGCACCCTGGTCGCCAGGATCTTCGAGGACGCGGGCCTCCCGGCCGGTGCGCTGAACGTCGTGGTCACCGACATAGCCGAGATCGGCGACGCCTTCATCGAGCACCCGGTGCCCAAGGTCATCTCCTTCACCGGCTCCGACGCGGTCGGCCGGCACGTCGCCACCGTCTGCGCCGCGCGGTTCAAGCGGGCCGTCCTGGAGCTGGGCGGCAACAGCGCGCTGGTCGTCCTCGACGACGCCGACCTCGACTACGCGGTCGACGCGGCCGTCTTCAGCCGCTACGTCCACCAGGGCCAGGTCTGCATGGCCGCCAACCGCGTCCTCGTGGACCGCTCGGTCGCGGACGAGTTCACCGAGAAGTTCGTCGCCAAGGTCAGGTCCCTGAAGGTGGGCGACCCGCGCGACCCGCAGACCGTCATCGGCCCGGTCATCAACTCCTCCCAGGCCGAGTCGCTGTCCGGCGCGGTGGAGCAGGCGGTCGCCGAGGGCGCCACGGCCCTGCTGCGCGGCACGGTGCGCGACAACCTGGTCGAGCCGTCCGTGCTGACCGACGTGCCCGCGGGCTCCCCGATCCTGCGCCAGGAGCTCTTCGGCCCGGTCGCCCTGCTCATCCCGTTCGACGACGAGGAGGAGGCCGTACGCCTGGTCAACGACACCCCGTACGGCCTCAGCGGCGCCGTCCACACCGGTGACGTGCAGCGCGGCGTCCGCTTCGCCGAGCGCGTCGACACCGGCATGTTCCACGTCAACGACGGCACCGTCCACGACGAGCCCCTCGTCCCCTTCGGCGGCGAGAAGCACTCCGGTGTGGGCCGGCTGAACGGCGAGTCGACCCTCGACGCCTTCACCACCCTGAAGTGGATCTCGGTGCAGCACGGGCGCAGCAGGTTCCCCTTCTGAGCCTTCCGGCCGCCTCCGGGCACGCGGCCGCCGATCCGGGCGCTTCTAGGCCAGGATCTGACCTCGATGCCCCGTACCTTCATCTGTGTCAGGCGAAAGCCCCCGATGAAAGGCGGTCCGACATGGTCACCCACGTGCGCGCGGAAGCCCACGGCGACGAGCGCGGAGCGCTGCTCGCCTTCCTGGCGGAGCAGCGCGGCGGCATCCGGCGGGCGGTGCTCGGACTGACCGACGAGCAGGCGTCCTCGCACCCCAGCGCGAGCGAGCTGAGCCTTGCCGGGCTGGTCAAGCATGTCGCCGAGGTGGAGCAGTTCTGGATTGCGCTGGCCCAGGGCGAGCCGCCGGCCGTCCAGCGCGACCGGTCGAACTGGCACGAGTGCTTCCAGCTGGTCGACGGCGAGACCCTCGCCGACCAGCTGGCGTACTGGGAGAAGGTCGCCGCCGAGACGGAGGCGTTCATCCGCGCGGTGCCCAGCCTGGACGACACCTTCGACCTTCCGGACCAGCCGTGGTTCCCCAAGGAGGCCGTCTCGATGCGCTGGCTGTGTCTCCACCTCATCCGCGAGACCGCCCGTCACGCGGGCCACGCCGACATCATCCGCGAGTCGCTGGACGGCAAGACCGCCTTCGAGCTGGTCGCCCTCGCCGAGCAGGCGGACGCCGCGGGATCCTGATCCGGGCAGCGTGACACGGGGCCCGGCCCCCGGTCCCCGCCTGAGGCTTGCACCTCACGCGACGTGATGCCGCAGCGTGGACGGCGTACCGAGAAGGGAGCGGAAGTGGGCTACTCCGTGGGACAGGTCGCCGGATTCGCCGGAGTGACGGTGCGCACCCTGCACCACTACGACGAGATCGGGCTGCTCGTGCCCAGCGAGCGCAGCCACGCGGGCCACCGGCGTTACAACGACGCCGACCTCGACCGGCTGCAGCGGATCCTGTTCTACCGGGAGCTCGGCTTTCCGCTCGACGAGGTCGCCGTCCTGCTCGACGACCCGGACGCGGACCCGCAGGCCCACCTGCGCAGGCAGCACGAGCTGCTGACCGCCCGGATCGAGAAGCTGCGGAAGATGGCGGCGGCCGTGGAGCACGCCATGGAGGCACGCAAGATGGGGATCGATCTCACGCCCGAGGAGAAGTTCGAGGTGTTCGGGGACTTCGACCCGGACCGGTACGAGGACGAGGTCCGGCAGCGCTGGGGCGACACCGACGCCTACCGGGAGTCCCGGCGCCGGACCGCCTCCTACACGAAGGAGGACTGGAAGCGGCTGACCCGCGAGATGGACGCCATCCACCACCGGATGGCCGAGCTGCTCGACGGGGGCGTCCCCGCCGACTCCGAGGCCGCCATGGACGTGGCCGAGGAGCACCGCAGGTTCATCTGCGGCGGCTACTACGAGTGCTCGCACGAGATGCACGCCCACCTCGGGCGGATGTACGTCGACGACCCGCGGTTCACCGCGACGTACGACAACATCCGGTCCGGGCTGGCCGTGTACCTGCGCGACGCGATCGAGGCGAACACCGCCCGCCACGGGGGGTGAGCCCATGGTCCCGGCCCGGGAGACACCCCCCGGGGGAGTCCTTCCCCCGGGCGGGCTACTCCCGGGCCAGGACCACCGCCGTGCCGTACGCGCACACCTCGGTGCCGACGTCCGCGGCCTCCGTCACATCGAACCGGAACGCCAGCACCCCGTTGGCCCCACGCGCGCGTGCCTGCTCCACCAGCCGCTCCATGGCCTGGTTGCGGGTCTCCACCAGTGTCTTGGTGAGCCCCCTCAGCTCACCTCCGACCAGCGACTTCAGGCCGGCGCCGATCTGGCTGCCCAGGTGCCGGGAGCGCACGGTGAGCCCGAAGACCTCTCCGATGACCCGCTCCACGCGGTATCCCGGCACGTCGTTCGCCGTCACCACCAGTACGTCCGACTGCGGAACCTGACCGCCGCCGTAGTCTTCGATGCCCATGCCCCACAGCTTTCTCCCACTCGGCGCACGGTGCATCCTGGAGGGGGCCGGTGGAACCCGGGGCGGGCGCGCGGCGTTGATAGCTTTGTCCGGCCGAACTGGACGCCGCACCTCCCTTCACCCCTCAGGAGCCCGGAATCGTGACGACGCTCGCTCTCGGACCCAGCTGGCTGGATCCGAACTACCTGCTCGACACCTTCGGGATCTGGGGCCTGCTCCTCATCGTCTTCGCCGAGTCCGGCCTGCTCATCGGCTTCTTCCTGCCCGGTGACTCGCTGCTGTTCACCGCGGGCCTGCTGATCACCTCCAAGCAGCTGGACTTCCCCCTGTGGGCGGCCATCGTGCTGATCTGCGTCGCCGCCATCGTCGGTGACCAGGTGGGCTACATGTTCGGCAAGAAGGTCGGACCCGCGCTCTTCACCCGCCCCGACTCCCGCTTCTTCAAGCAGGAGAACGTCACCAAGGCCCACGAGTTCTTCGAGAAGTACGGCCCGAAGTCCCTGGTCCTGGCCCGTTTCGTGCCCATCGTGCGCACCTTCACGCCGATCATCGCCGGCGTCAGCGGCATGCGGTACCGGTCCTTCCTGATCTTCAACGTCGTCGGCGGCGTCCTCTGGGGCGCGGGCGTCACCCTGCTCGGCTCCTGGCTGGGCAACATCGACTTCGTCAAGAAGAACATCGAGGCGATCCTGATCCTGATCGTCCTGATCTCGGTCGTCCCGATCATCATCGAGTTCTGGCGCGCCCGCTCCCAGAACAAGAAGGCCGCGCGGCAGGAGCCCGCCGGGACCCCGCAGCACCCGTACCGGGCCCAGCCGCAGCAGCAGCCCGCGTACCCGGTCATGGACGACGCCACCACGCAGCTGCGGCGCATCCCCCCGGCCGAGCAGCAGCAGCCGTACCCCCAGCAGAACCAGCCGCAGTACCCGCAGCAGCAGTACGGCTACGACCCGCAGGGCCACGACCAGCGCGCCTACGGCCGGCCGGCCTACGACGGGCAGGGCCACGACGAGCAGTACTCCCAGCAGGGCCACGACCAGCGGGGCCACGGCGGGCAGTACCCCCAGCAGCAGCCGCACACCGACAGCCAGTACCCGCAGCAGCAGCCCTACCCGTACGACCGGAACCAGGGCTACTGAAAGCACCCGCCCGCACGGGGCGCCGGGGCCGGCGTCAGAATCCCCGCGTCCGCTTGGCCGCCTTGCGCCCGCGGCCGGCGCCCCGCAGGAACATCCGGGACACCTCCGACCCGAGGTTCACCCCGATGGCGATGGCCATCGCCAGCGCCGCCGCCTTGGTCAGCGACCCCAGCCCCCCGTCGACATCGTTCTGCGCGATCGCCAGCAGCCCGAAGTAGGTGGCCGAACCCGGCAGCAGCGGCCCGATCGCCGCGGTCGTGTACGGCAGCGCCGACGCGTACCGGTACCGCGACATGAGCTGCCCGAACAACCCGACCAGACCCGCCGCCACCGCCGTGGAGGCCACCGGCGACAGACCGCCGGTGTAGTGCATGGCGCCGTAGACCACCCACGCGACACCGCCGTTGAGGGTCACCGCGAGCACGGTGGACCGTTCCTGCTGGAGCAGCACGGCGAACGTCAGCGACAGCAGCATCGACGCGCCGGTCTGCACCAGCGGCTGCTCCCGGCTGCCCAGCGCGGCCTCAGGGTTGAGCTGGGCCCCGAGCTGCACACCGAAGTACAGCACCACCAGCACGCCGACCACGATGCCGACGAAGAAGTACAGGACCTCCAGCAGCCGCGCCGCCGCGGTGATGTAGAAGCCGGTCAGCCCGTCCTGCACGCCCGCCACCAGCGCCCGCCCCGGCAGCAGCGCGAACAGCCCACCGGTGATCACGGCGGACGCCGCCACATCGACGTGCGCGACGGTGAGCGCCACCCCGATCGCGGCGGGCGGCATCGCGGCGACCGTGAACTGGTAGAACTCCGGCAGCCCGCGCCCAGCGCACAGCCAGGCCAGGCGGTCGCCGAGCATCGCGCCCAGCGCCGCCGCGACGAACACGATCAGGTCACCGCCGACCAGCACCGAGGCCGCGCCCGCGAGCAGCCCGCTCGCCGAGGTCAGCACCCAGGTCGGGTACGGGTGCCGGTTGCGGCGGATCTCGGCGAGCCGCCGGTAGGCCTCCTCCAGGGAGATCTGCGTCTCCGGGTCGCTGAGATCGTCGACGAGCTGGAAGACGGCCGCGAGCCGCGTGTAGTCCGTCCCCCGCCGCCGCACGGTCCGCGCCGCCGACACCGGATCGTCGACCAGGGACGGCTGGTACGAGATCGACAGCAGCGTGAAGGTGACGTTCGGCTCGCAGCGGTCCAGGCCGTACGACCGGCACACCGCGAACATCGCCGCCTCGACGTCCTCCGCGCCCTCACCGCCCGCCAGCAGCAGCTCCCCGATGCGCAGCGTCAGGTCCAGCACGCGCGGAACGGCCGGGCCGCCCTCCTCCGCCTTCTGCACCGGCTCCGGCGCGGGCCGCTCGGTCACCGGCATGCGCAGCATCGTGCGCATCCGGTCCTGCCACGGCGCGTCCTTGGTCAGGCTGACCGCCGGTATCCCGGCGGCCGGGGTGAACGCGGGCGCCTCCCGGGCGCTGTAGGTGCTGGGCGGGACGAACGCCGACCCCTCGTACTCCGCGCCCGCCGGATGCGGGACGTCCAGGCCGACGGGGAGCGCGAACTCGGACGTCGTCTCCGACTCGCTGTCCCCGACCTCGACCCCGGCGGGCGGCGTGAACGCCATCCTCGCCTCGTCCGACTGCGGCTTGCGGTCCTCCGCGTCCGTCACGTGCAGTGCTCCCTGTACGACACCTCCGGTACCCCAGTATGCGCGCACATGACGAACGGGCCGCACGCACACGCGTACGGCCCGTCTACCCAGCGAGGGGCAGGTCAGTGACCGCCCTGCTCCTTGAAGCGCTTGTAGGACCGCTCGATCTCGGCCTCGGCGTCCGTACGGCCCACCCAGTTGGCGCCCTCGACCGACTTGCCGGGCTCCAGGTCCTTGTACACCTCGAAGAAGTGCTGGATCTCCAGGCGGTCGAACTCGGACACGTGGTGGATGTCGCGCAGGTGCTCCACCCGCGGGTCCGTGGCCGGGACGCACAGCAGCTTGTCGTCGCCGCCGGCCTCGTCGGTCATCCGGAACATGCCGATCGCCCGGCAGCGGATGAGGCAGCCGGGGAAGGTCGGCTCGTCCAGGATGACCAGCGCGTCCAGCGGGTCACCGTCCTCGCCGAGGGTGTTCTCGACGAAGCCGTAGTCCGTCGGGTACGCCGTCGACGTGAACAGACGGCGGTCCAGGCGGATCCGACCGGTCTCGTGGTCCACCTCGTACTTGTTGCGCGAACCCTTCGGAATCTCGATCGTGACGTCGAACTCCACCGGTGGCTCCTCCATGATCAGCACACAGTCTTGGTGGTTAAGTGTCCCTCACGCAGGTGTGTGATCGCGAAAGGGGCTGGTGGTCGTGCCCGAGCTGAGGCCTTGGCGGGCCGTGAGGCCGCGTCTGGCGCGGATCACGGAGGCCGTACGGCCCCGTCTCGCCCGTGCCGTCGAGGCGACGGGGCCGCGGGTCGCGCGGCTGGCGCGGGCCGCGTCACCGCAGGTCACGCGGATCACGCGGGTGAAGACCTGGCAGTACACCGCGGGTGCCGCCACCGCCGGTCTGGCGCTGGCCGCCGGCGTGGTGACCGCCGCGGGGCCCTGGGACTCGGGCCAGCGTACGGCCGAGCGCGACCGCGCGGCCGCAGCCGGACAACCGGGTGGCGCATCTCACGGCGGCTCCGGCCGGGGCGGCGCGAACGGCACCGGACCCCGCCCCGCCCCCAGCGCCGCGTCCGTGCTCACCGGACTGGGCGGGGTGACGGCCGCCGGGCTCCCGGACCGCGAGGCCCTCGCCGACGTCCTGGACCCGCTCCTCGCGAGCGGCGCGCTCGGCGGGCGCCGGTCCGCCGCGGTCGTCGACGTCGCCACCGGCACCCGGCTCTACGCCACCGGCGCCGACCAGGCGCTCACCCCCGCCTCCACCACCAAGATCGCCACCGCCGTGGCCGCGCTGTCCGCCCTCGGCGCCGACCACCGCCTGGACACCCGCGCCGTCTACGAACCCGACACCGAGGAACTGATCCTGGTCGGCGGCGGCGACCCCACCCTCACCGCCGACCGCGACGCCGAGGGCCGCGCGAGCCTGCGCACCCTCGCCGCCCGCACCGCCGCCGCGCTGGAGAAGCGGGACGTCCGCGCGGTGACCCTGTCGTACGACACCACCCTGTACGCCGGCGACGACCTCCACCCCATCGGCGTCAACGACAACATCGCCCGCGTGACCGCCCTCATGGCCGACGAGGCCCGCACCGACGGCTCCACCAGCGGACCCGCCCCGCGCCACGCCGACCCCGCCGCCGAGGCCACCCGCACCTTCGCGGACCTCCTGGCCGCCGAGGGCATCGAGACCACACCGCCCGGCCCGTCCAAGGCCACCGGCCGCGCGCAGACCCTCGCCACCGTCTCCTCGCCCCCGCTGTCCGCGCTCGTCGAGCGGATGCTGACCCACAGCGACAACGACCTCGCCGAGGCCCTCGCCCGGCACACCGCCCTCGCGACCGGCGAGCGCGCCGACTTCGCCGGGGCGGGCCGCGCCGTCGAGCGGCGGCTGAAGAAGCTCGGCCTGCCCACGCGAGGCGCCGTCATCAAGGACGGCAGCGGCCTGAACCGCGACGGCAGACTGACGGCCGCCCTGCTCACCCGGCTCCTCACCGAGGCCGCCGACCCCGCCCGGCCCGAGCTGCGCGCGACCCTCACCGGGCTCCCCGTGGCCGGCTTCACCGGCACCCTCACCGGCCGCTACGGCGACGGCGCGGCGGGCCTCGTACGCGCCAAGACCGGCACCCTGACCGGAGTGAACGCCCTCGCGGGCACCGTGGTCGACGCGTCCGGCCGCGTCCTCGCCTTCGCCTTCCTCGGCTCGGACACCACCGACCCGGTTGCGGCCCAGACGGCCCTGGACCGCGCGGCCACCGCCCTGGCGGAATGCGGCTGCGGCTAGGGGTTTGTCGTTCGGATCATCCCGGCGTCGCGGGGTCCGGCACGCGATCTGCCGCGTTGTCGTCACTCGCCGAAGCTCCGCTTCAGCTGCACGTACCGGACCCCGCTCGGGTCGGTCGGAAGGCGCGTTCACGGCAGGCGGCTGCTCATCGAGCGTGTCCGCACAGTCCGCCCGGGTGCCGGGCGACCGGCTCCGCCCCCGGTCGCGCACGCCCTGCCCCCGCGGGGACCCCTCACGTACGGTTGACACATGACGAGCATCGGTGGCACCGCACCCGGCATGGTCGACTGGAACCTCGCGGTGGCGACCGCGACCCGGCTCGTACGGCCGGGCCCGGAGGTCAGCCGCGACGAGGCCCGCGCCGTCGTCGCGGAACTGCGCCGGCACGCCAAGGCCTCGGAGGAACACGTCCGGGGCTTCACCCGGATGGGCACCGAGGACACCCACGACACACCCGTCCTCGTCGTCGACCGCCCCGGCTGGGTCCGGGCCAACGTCGCCGGCTTCCGCGAGATCCTCCGGCCGCTGCTGGAGAAGATGCAGGAACGCCGCGGCAGCAGCCCCGGCGGAGCGGTCCTCGGCGCGGTCGGCGGCAAGGTCACCGGCGTCGAGCTGGGCATGCTGCTGTCCTTCCTGGCCTCCCGCGTCCTCGGCCAGTACGAGACCTTCGCCCCCGCCACCCGCGACCTCCCCGCCGGTGCGGCCGGCGGCGGCCGGCTGCTGCTCGTCGCCCCGAACATCGTCCACGTCGAACGCGAACTCGACGTACCCCCGCACGACTTCCGGCTCTGGGTGTGCCTGCACGAGGAGACCCACCGGACGCAGTTCACCGCCGTGCCCTGGCTGCGGGACCACCTGGAGGGTGAGATCCAGTCGTTCTTGGCGGAGACCGACGTCGACCCCATGACCGTCCTCGAACGTGTCCGCGAAGCCGCCCAGACGCTCGCCGGCGGCCGCCCCGAGGCCGAGGAGGACGACGGCGGGCGGTCCCTGGTCGAGCTCGTGCAGACCCCCGCCCAGCGGGAGATCCTGGGCCGCCTCACCGCCGTGATGTCCCTCCTGGAGGGCCACGCCGACTTCGTGATGGACGGCGTCGGCCCCGCGGTCGTCCCGGCCGTCGGCGAGATCCGCGAGAAGTTCCAGCAGCGCCGCGCCAAGGGCGCCTCCCGCCTCGACCTCGCCCTGCGCAAGCTCCTCGGCCTCGACGCCAAGCTGCGGCAGTACCGCGACGGCGAACGGTTCGTCCGGGCCGTCGTCGACCAGGTCGGCATGGACGGCTTCAACCACGTGTGGACCTCCCCGAACACCCTGCCCACCAAGGCGGAGATCGCCAAACCGGCGGACTGGATCGCACGGGTGCACCGCCGGAGCGAAACCTGACACCGGGTGAGACGGTCGCGAACCGAAACCGGCCGACGGCAGACGGACGCCCCTCCAATCACCCGTCCGAGGGAGCGTGAGCGTCGCAGAGGCGTGCAATGCTCGGGGAACGGCCCGGTTCTGTCACCATCTACACACTCTCAGTGACCGACTCGGGCTCACCCCCCGGAAAACTTCATGAAGGGAACCGGACATGGGTCCCCATCCTGCGGTCGCGGCGATACGCCTGGCGGTCCGCCGCGTCCTTCACGACATCCTCAACGACCACAGCCTCCCCCAGCAGGCCGGGGCCGCGCTCCCCACGGGCACCCCGCCCCGCTCCGGCGCAGAGGCCCCGTCCCCGCCGCTCGTCCTCGTCGCCTGCTCCGGCGGCGCCGACAGCATGGCCCTCGCCTCCGCCCTCGCCTTCGAAGCGCCCAGACTCGGCATCCGCGCGGGCGGCGTCACCGTCGACCACGGCCTCCAGCCCGGCTCCGACCTGCGCGCCGCGGAGGTCTGCCTGCGCCTGCGCGAACTCGGACTCGACCCCGTCGAGTCCACCGCCGTCACCGTGGGCCGCGAGGGCGGCCCCGAAGCCGCCGCCCGCGACGCGCGGTACGCCGCGCTGGACCACGCCGCCGAACGCCACGGCGCCGCCGCCGTCCTGCTCGGCCACACCCGCGACGACCAGGCCGAGACCGTGCTCCTCGGCCTCGCCCGCGGCTCCGGCATCCGCTCGCTGTCCGGAATGGCCGCGGTCTCGGGGGCCGGCGGCCGTTACCGGCGCCCCTTCCTCGAACTCGACCGGCAGACCGCCCGCAAGGCCTGCATGATGCAGTCCCTGCCCGTCTGGGACGACCCGCACAACGCCGACCCGGCCTACACCCGCTCCCGGCTGCGCCACGAAGGACTGCCCGCCCTGGAGAAGGCCCTCGGCAAAGGCGTCGTCGAAGCCCTCGCCCGGACGGCCCAGCTCTCCCGCGACGACGCCGACGCCCTCGACACCTGGGCCCGCCAGGCCGAGGCCACCGTCCGTGACGCCGCGGGTCTCCTGGAGTGCGCCAAGCTCTACGCCCTGCCGCCCGCCGTACGCCGCCGGATCCTGCGCCGCGCCGCCATCGAGGCCGGCGCACCGGCCGGTTCCCTCTTCGCCCGCCACATCGAGGAAGTCGACCGGCTGATCACCGGCTGGCGCGGCCAGGGCGCCATCAACCTGCCCGGCAAAGTCGTCGCCCAGCGGCAGGGTGGCAGACTGGTGATTCGGCAAGGCTGAACGCCGGCCCCCGCCACGGGGGCCGACAGCCGGTGGGACGACCGAAAGTGATGCGGGTGGACGCGAAAGACATGGGTGCCGACCTCCAGCAGGTGCTCATCACCAAGGAAGAGATCGACGCCAAGCTGACCGAACTGGCGGCGAAGATCGACGCGGAGTACGAGGGCAAGGACCTGCTGATCGTCGGCGTGCTCAAGGGCGCGGTGATGGTCATGGCCGACCTCGCGCGGGCGCTGTCCACCCCCGTCACCATGGACTGGATGGCCGTGTCCTCCTACGGCGCGGGCACCCAGTCCTCCGGCGTGGTGCGGATCCTCAAGGACCTCGACACCGACATCAAGGGCAAGCACGTCCTGATCGTCGAGGACATCATCGACTCCGGCCTGACTCTGTCCTGGCTGATCAACAACCTCGGCTCCCGCGAGCCCGCCTCGCTGAAGGTGTGCACGCTGCTGCGCAAGCCGGACGCCGCCAAGGTCGCCATCGACGTCGAATGGGTCGGTTTCGACATCCCCAACGAGTTCGTCGTCGGCTACGGCCTGGACTACGCCGAGAAGTACCGCAACCTGCCGTTCGTCGGCACCCTGGCGCCCCACGTCTACGGCGGCTGAGCCGCCGGGGGCGCCCTTCGCGGGGAGATCGGGAACCCCGGCGGGCCGCACGCCGTTGGAGCATGCAGACGGGAATGCCAGCCGTCCTGCGCCGCTTCGGGCGACAATGCTGGGGTACCGTCAGAAGAACTGTCTTTATCAAACTCACTATGGCAGGAGGGACGGGGCGGCACCGCTCCGTATGGATGGACGTGAAGCGATACTTCCGTGGGCCGGTCATGTGGATCGTGCTGGCCGTCCTTGCCGTGGTCGTGTTGATGCAGGTCGTCGGCTCGTCCGGCGGCTACAAGACGGTGGACACGGGCCAGGTCGTCCAGGCGATCAATGACAACAAGGTCGAGCAGGCCAAGCTGACCACCGGCGACGAGCAGATCATCAAGGTCCAGCTCAAAGACGGTGTGAAGATCGAGGGCAGCTCGAAGATCCAGGCGAGCTACATCGGCGACCAGGGCGTGACCATCGCCAGCACGCTGCAGAACAAGTACCAGGAAAAGCAGATCCCGGACGGCTACACGGTCTCGCCGTCCAAGCAGAACCCGATCGTCGGGATCCTGCTCTCCCTGCTGCCCTTCGTCCTCATCGTCGTCGTCTTCCTGTTCCTGATGAACCAGATGCAGGGCGGCGGCTCCCGAGTGATGAACTTCGGGAAGTCGAAGGCCAAGCTCATCACCAAGGACACCCCCAAGACGACCTTCGCGGACGTCGCGGGCTCCGACGAGGCCGTCGAGGAACTGCACGAGATCAAGGAGTTCCTCCAGGAACCGGCGAAGTTCCAGGCCGTCGGCGCCAAGATCCCCAAGGGCGTCCTGCTCTACGGCCCGCCCGGCACCGGCAAGACCCTGCTCGCGCGTGCCGTCGCGGGCGAGGCCGGCGTGCCGTTCTACTCGATCTCCGGCTCCGACTTCGTCGAGATGTTCGTCGGTGTCGGTGCCTCCCGCGTCCGCGACCTCTTCGAGCAGGCCAAGGCGAACGCCCCGGCGATCGTCTTCGTCGACGAGATCGACGCGGTCGGCCGCCACCGCGGCGCCGGCCTCGGCGGCGGACACGACGAGCGCGAGCAGACCCTGAACCAGCTCCTCGTCGAGATGGACGGCTTCGACGTCAAGGGCGGCGTGATCCTCATCGCCGCGACCAACCGGCCCGACATCCTCGACCCGGCCCTCCTGCGCCCGGGCCGCTTCGACCGCCAGATCGCGGTCGACCGCCCCGACATGCAGGGCCGCCTGGAGATCCTCAAGGTCCACCAGAAGGGCAAGCCGGTCGCCCCGGACGTCGACCTCTCGGCCGTCGCCCGCCGCACCCCCGGCATGACCGGTGCCGATCTCGCCAACGTCCTGAACGAGGCCGCCCTGCTGACGGCCCGCAGCGACCAGAAGCTGATCGACAACAAGATGCTCGACGAGGCCATCGACCGCGTCGTGGCGGGCCCGCAGAAGCGGACCCGGATCATGTCCGACAAGGAGAAGAAGATCACCGCGTACCACGAGGGCGGTCACGCCCTGGTCGCGGCGGCCTCACCGAACTCCGACCCGGTCCACAAGATCACCATCCTGTCCCGCGGGCGCGCCCTCGGCTACACGATGGTGCTCCCGGACGAGGACAAGTACTCGACCACGCGCAACGAGATGCTCGACCAGCTCGCCTACATGCTGGGCGGCCGGGCGGCCGAGGAACTGGTCTTCCACGACCCGACCACCGGCGCCGCCAACGACATCGAGAAGGCCACCAACCTGGCCCGCGCGATGGTCACCCAGTACGGCATGACGGAACGCCTCGGCGCCATCAAGTTCGGCGGCGACAACACCGAGCCGTTCCTCGGCCGCGAGATGGCGCACCAGCGCGACTACTCGGAAGAGGTCGCCGCGCTGGTCGACGAAGAGGTCAAGAAGCTCATCGAGACCGCGCACAACGAGGCCTGGGAGATCCTGGTCGAGAACCGCGACGTGCTCGACAACCTCGTTCTCCAGCTGCTGGAGAAGGAGACCCTGGGCAAGGAGGAGATCGCCGAGATCTTCGCCCCGATCGTCAAGCGCCCGCCGCGGCCCGCCTGGACCGGCTCCTCGCGGCGCACGCCGTCCACCCGCCCGCCGGTGCTCTCCCCCAAGGAGCTGGCACTGACCAACGGCGCCAACGGCGCGTCGGCGGCGATCACCGCGAAGTCCACGGCCACCGAGTCCGCGCCGGACCCGGTCCAGGAGGACCGGACCGACAGCTGACCCGCCCGGGAGCCGCCCCGGCGGCCCCACCAGGCCCGGAATGAATGCCGCGCCCACCAGGTTCTAGCCTGGGGGCGCGGCATTCCGCCATTTCCGGCCGCCGGGAATGCACGACACACAGGAACGAGGCACCACATGACCGACCCCGTGACGCTGGACGGCGAGGGCACCATCGGCGAGTTCGACGAGAAGCGCGCCGAGAACGCCGTACGCGAACTCCTGATCGCGGTCGGCGAGGACCCGGACCGCGAGGGCCTCCGCGAGACGCCGGCGCGGGTGGCGCGGGCGTACCGGGAGATATTCGCCGGGCTGTGGCAAAAGCCGGAGGACGTGCTCACGACGACGTTCGACCTCGGTCACGACGAGATGGTGCTCGTGAAGGACATCGAGATCTACTCGACCTGTGAACATCATCTGGTCCCGTTCCGGGGCGTGGCCCACGTCGGGTACATCCCGTCCACCAGCGGGAAGATCACGGGCCTGTCCAAGCTGGCCCGGCTCGTGGACGTCTACGCCCGCCGCCCCCAGGTGCAGGAGCGGCTCACCACGCAGATCGCCGACTCCCTGATGGAGATCCTGGAGCCGCGCGGCGTGATCGTGGTCATCGAGTGTGAGCACATGTGCATGTCGATGCGTGGCATACGCAAGCCCGGAGCGAAGACCATCACCTCGGCGGTCCGCGGCCAGCTCCGGGACGCGGCGACCCGCAACGAGGCGATGAGCCTGATCATGGCGCACTGAGCGTACGGCGAGCAGAACGCCCCTGGGCGCCCGTGCGGTGCGCCGATCGCGCAACGCGCGCGACCCGGCCGTTCGCGCCCGGACCGGGCCGCCAGGTGGTCAGGCCGCCGGTGCCGTGCCCGGGCCGCCCGGTTCGTCGTCCTCGGGGAGTCTGCAGACGCGCTCCAGGAAGATGGCCGCCGCTATCACGGCGATGCCCGCGAGGACCGAGAAGCCGGCGTAGATGGCCTGGTCGCGGCGGGCGGGGATGTCGAGGGACTCCAGGAGGACGACGCCCGTGCCGCCGTACATGCCGGCGACGAGGGCGGCGACCAGGGCGCTGGCCTGGCCGAAGACGACCGCGCGGGCCGCCATCAGCGGGTCGACGCCCTTGGCTTCGGGACGGCGCTCGCGCTGGGCCTTCAGCCGGGCGCGCAGGGAGAGCGCGGTGGCCAGGAGGACCACGGCGATCAGGGCCAGGACGATGGGCGCTGCCAGGGGGACGCTCGGCAGGGTGCCGAACGAGCTCCACAGGCGGGCGCCCGCCCAGGAGAGCACTCCGGCGACGACGAACACGGCGGCCAGCACCCTGATGCGCAGCTCTCTCACGGTGTCCCTTCGGCTTCCCGGGTGTCCGGCCTGGCGGATCTCCCCGACGGTGGGTCGTGTCGACCTTAACGACTACTCGGGCAGCCGGAGTTCCAGGTCGGCGCGGGGTGCGACCCCTTCGCGGGTGACGGTGCCGAGGAGACCCGCGACGGAGCCGCGGCCGGGCAGCTGGGCGTCGGGGTCGACGTCGTGCCAGGGGGCGAGGACGAACGCGCGTTCGTGGGCGCGGGGGTGGGGGAGGGTGAGTTTGGGGTCGTCGGAGACCAGGTCGGCGTAGGCGACGATGTCGACGTCGAGGGTGCGCGGGCCCCAGCGTTCGTCCCGCACCCGGTTGAAGGCCTCCTCGACGGCGTGGGCGCGTTCCAGCAGGGAGGAGGGCGGCAGGGTGGTCTTCACCACCACGACGGCGTTGAAGTAGGACGGCTGGGTGCCGGGCTCGACGCCCCACGGCTCGGTCTCGTAGACGGGGGAGACCGCCTTGATCCGTACGCCGGGCGTGTCCTCCAGGGCGTCGACGGCGCCCTGGAGGGTCTCCAGGCGGTTGCCGAGGTTGGAGCCGAGGGAGAGCACGGCGCGTTGCGGGTTGTGCAGGGTGGTGTCGGCGGCGTCGACCTTCTCGACGACGGCGGCGGGCACCGGCTGGACGGTCGGGTCGGTGGGACCCTGCGTGAAGGACGGGGTCATACTCGGCTCCGGGTGATGGTGACGGTCACGTCGTCGAAGGGGACGGTGATCGGTGCGTCCGGCTTGTGGACGCAGACCTCGACCTCCTGGACTCCCTCGTGCTTCAGACAGGCCTGGGCGATGCGCTCGGCAAGCGTCTCGATGAGGTTGACGGGCTCGCCTTCGACGACGGCCACGACCTCCTCCGCCACGATGCCGTAGTGCACGGTCTTCGCCAGGTCGTCGTCGGCCGCGGCCGGGCGGGTGTCCAGGCCCAGGACGAGGTCCACGATGAAGGTCTGGCCTTCCTCGCGTTCCTTGGGGAACACACCGTGGTGCCCGCGGGCCTTCAGGCCGCGCAGCGCGACACGATCCACGCGAATCACTCCTGCAGTCGTCGGTTGCGGCCGGTCCGTGCCGTGTGCGGGCGGCACACCGGCCTCGGACGAATCTACCTGCGGGCACGGACAGCACCGGGCCACGGGGGCGTGACCCGGCCGGGCCAGGAGGGCCGGGTGTGCGTTCCTCCTGGTGAATCCGGCTCACGGGCTGGTAGCCGCCCCTACCCGACACGTCGTGATTCCAACCACTCCTTGGTCCCTTCGGGCCCTCTTCCGGTGCGTCCGGGACCCTCTTGGGTGGCTGTTACCCGCTCAGGCGGGGGTGTCGTCGCCCTCGGCGTCGTCGGTTTCGGTCAGGACGGGCGAGGCGTGGTGCGACCAGAGTTTCCAGCCGTCGGACGTGCGCCGGTAGATGTTGGTGGCGACCACGAGCTGGCCCACGAGCGGGCCCAGCTCGTCGCCGTCGTCGGGGGCGGGGCCGCCGCTGAGGATGTTCTCGGTGCAGGTCACCAGGGCGGTGTCGCCGGTGACGGAGACATGGACGTCGGTGAGGAAGAACTGGATGTAGTCGGTGTTGGCCATGATCAGCGCGTACGACCGCAGCACCTCGCCGCGGCCGGTGAGCACCGGCCAGCCGGGGTGTACGCAGGAGATCACGCCGGTGTCCGCCGGGTCGTGGTACGTCTCGTCGACGCCCAGGTCGGACGGGGTGAGCCAGAGGCGGGAGACGGTCTCGAAGTCGCCGCGCTCCAGTGCCTCGTAGAAGGCGGTGTTGGCGAGTTCGACCTGCTCGACGTCGGTGTGGGGAGCGCTCACCGGGTTCCTTCGGAGGTGTGTGCGCCGGCGGAGGTGATGTCGACGGGGCGCGCTTCGGGGGTGCAGGCGCCGGGCGTGTGCGCGGTGCCGTACGTCTGGTGTGCGGGGGCCGCGACCGGCGGATGTCCGGCCGTACGCGCTCCTTCCACGGCGCGTGCGACGCGTACCGCGTCCGCGGTCGCGCGCACCTCGTGCACCCGCACCGCCCATGCGCCGGCCTGCGCCGCGAGCGCGGAGACGGCGGCGGTCGCCGCGTCGCGTTCCCGCGCGGGCGGCGGGGCGCCGTCCGGTCCGGCGAGCACCCGCCCGAGGAACCGTTTGCGGGAGGCGGCGACGAGCAGCGGGTGGCCGAGGCCGCGCAGCCGGTCCAGGTGGGCGAGCAGGGCCAGGTCGTGCTCGGCGTCCTTGGAGAAGCCGAGGCCGGGGTCGACGACGATCCGGTCGGCGGCGATGCCGCCCGCGAGGACGGCCTCCACGCGCGCGTGCAGCTCGTCGACGACCTCGGTGACGACGTCGGCGTAGACGCCCCGGACGTTGCCGCCCTGCAGGAAGCCGCGCCAGTGCATGACGACGAAGGGGGCGCCCGCGTCGGCCACGACCGGGACCATCGCCGGGTCGGCGAGGCCGCCGCTGACGTCGTTGACCAGGGCGGCGCCCGCCGCGAGGGCCTGTTCGGCGACCGAGGCGCGCATGGTGTCGACGGACACGACGACGCCTTCGGAGGCCAGTCCGCGGACGACGGGGACGACCCGCCGCAGCTCCTCCGCCTCGTCGACCCGGGTGGCGCCGGGGCGGGTGGACTCGCCGCCGACGTCGACCAGGTCGGCCCCCTGGGCGACCATCTCCAGGCCGTGCTTGACCGCGGCGGTCGTGTCGAACCAGCGGCCGCCGTCGGAGAAGGAGTCGGGCGTCACGTTCACCACGCCCATGACCGCGCAGCGGTCCCAATCCGGAAGGCCTGTGATGTGCCCGCGTCCGCTCTGGTTGCTCATACGTTCAGCGTAGGCCCCCGCGGGCGTGCGGCTCTTCACGTCGGGCGGCCCGGACGGAAGCCCTCCGGGGGGAGGAGGGGGGCGGGCCGCCGTCCGGGCCTGTCCTGGGGGCCGTGCCGCGCCGTCCAGCGCGTCAGGCCGCGTGGACCTCGCGCTTCTCGGCCGGGGAGACCTCGCGCTCCTGGGCCGGGGCGACCTCGTGTTCCCCGGCCGCGGGGACCTGGTCGCCGGCCGGGCGGGTGCCGGGTGCCGGCGCCGGGCGGGCGTCCTGTCCGTGCGCCGTGCGGGCCTTGTGCCCCGGGGCCGGGCGGACGTCCTGGGCACGCGCCGCGCGGGCGTCCCCCTCGCCCGCCGGCCGGGCGGTCGCGTCCCGTACCGCGTGGACGCACGGGCGGGGCACGGGCCGGCGGCGGCGCAACGGGCGCGGCAGCAGCTCGGCGGGGTCGAGGAAGCCCTCGGCCTGCATGGCCGCGAAGCCGATGCGCGGCAGGTCGGCGGAGGCGCGGTAGACGACGAACCTCGGCTCCCAGCGTGGCCGGAACTTGGCGTTGAACTTGTACAGGGACTCGATCTGGAACCAGCGGGACAGGAAGAGCAGCAGCCCCCGCCAGGCGCGCAGCACCGGCCCCGCGCCGATCTTCTCGCCGCGGGCCAGCGCCGAGCGGAACATCGCGAAGTTGAGCGACACGCGCGCGATGCCGAGCTCCGGGGCGGCCTGGAGGGCGGCGACGATCAGAAGTTCGTTCATGCCGGGGTCGGCCGAGCGGTCGCGGCGCATCAGGTCCAGAGAGACGCCGTCGGTGCCCCAGGGCACGAAGTGCAGGACGGCCTTCAGGTCGCCGTACGGACCCGGCTGGGCCTCGTCCTTGTGCGCGGTGGCGATCAGGCAGTCGCCGTCGGCCGGGTCGCCGATGCGGCCCAGCGCCATGGAGAAGCCGCGTTCGGTGTCGGTGCCGCGCCAGTCGTCGGCGGCCCGGCGGATCCGCTCCAGTTCGGCCGCGTCCAGGTCACGCACGCGTCGTACCCGGGTCCGGTAACCGGCGCGCTCGATGCGCTTGACCATCTGGCGCACGTTGCGCATCGCACGGCCGGCGAGGGAGAAATCCGGGACGTCCACCACCGCCTCGTCGCCCAGTTCGAGGGCGTCGAGACCGGTCTCGCGGGTCCACACCTCGCCGCCGGTCTCGGAGCAGCCCATCACGGCGGGCGTCCAGGAGTGGGCGCGGGCCTCGTCCATGAAGCGTTCGATGGCGCCGGGCCAGGCCTCGACGTCGCCGATGGGGTCGCCGCTGGCGAGCATCACCCCGGACACCACGCGGTAGGTGACCGCGGCCTTGCCGCTGGGCGAGAAGACGACGGCCTTGTCGCGGCGCAGCGCGAAGTGGCCGAGCGAGTCGCGCCCGCCGTGCTTGTCGAGCAGGGCCCGCAGCCGGACCTCGTCCTCCGGGGTGAGCCGCGCGGCCGGGTGCTCGGGGCGCAGGGCGAGGTAGGCCGTGGTGACGGCGGTGAGCAGGCCGAGGGCGCCCAGGGAGAAGCCGACCGTCCACGAGGTGTTGCCGCGGTAGCCGACCGGGCCCTCGAAGCCGAACAGGCCGTACAGGACGTGCGTCAGCCGGTCGGCCAGGCTGGGGTCGCCGACCATGCGGCCGGGGTGGGCGCCGACGATGACCAGGCCGAGGGCGAGGGAACCGGCGCTCATCAGCACGAAGTTGGCGAGGGCGCGCCACCGGCTGCGCGGGTCGGGCAGGGCGGCGAACTGGTCGCGGTGGCGCAGCAGCACCGCGAGCAGGGCGAGGGAGATCAGCACGCCGAGCACGGAGTGCCGGTAGGCGAACTGGGCGGCCGCGCCGGCCGGCAGCAGGGCGACGGCGGCCCGCCAGGCGCGGCGTTTGCGGCGCTTCAGGCCGTGTGCGAGCAGCAGCAGCAGCACACCGGCGCTGAGCGCGAGTGCCGCCGCGAACGGGCCGAGCGCGCCGGGCAGCACCTCGGCGAGGGCGTGCATCCTGCTGTACCGGAAGCGCGGGAAGACGCCCGCGGCGATGTCCAGCAGTCCCACGAGGGCGCACGCCCTGGCGACGAGGACGGGCACGGCCTCCGGTCGCGGGCCGCGCAGCAGTCGGCGCGCCCGGCTCGGCCCGCCCGGAACCCCATCCGACATTTCCCCATCTTGCCTGACAGACATCGCATCCCGTGGTTCTGCGAGAGAGCTTGGATCCGGTGCCGATTCGGGCATCCGGCGACATTGCGCCCTCTAGGACGGTGTCTCGGGGGCGGAGGTTCACTCCGTTCCCCCAAGCGGGGTCAAAGGCCGGGGAAACCCGGGGAAAGTCAGGGAAGGACGGGTGGGTGCCACCCATGGGGCTCACGAGTGACGTGGTGCTGGCGCTGGCGGTCGGGTCGGCCGTCGCGCTGTTCGCCGCAACGGTGTGGCTGTGGCCACGGCTGGCCCGGCGCGGCTGGCGGGCCGTCGGCGGCCGGGTCGGGCTGCTGCTGGCCACACAGGTGGCGCTGTTCGCCGCGGTGGGGCTGGCCGCCAACCAGTCGTTCGGCTTCTACGCGAGCTGGGCGGACCTGTTCGGGCAGGAGGACGACCTGGGCGTGGTGGTCGACCATGCCGGGGGCGGCGGTGTGAAGGTCCTGGAGAACGAGCGGGTGCCGGGGGCGCCGGGACTGCGGCCGGAGATCAACGGGCGGGTGCAGAAGGTCGCCCTGGCCGGCCGTTCGACCGGGCTGACGGTGCCCGCGTACGTGTACCTGCCGCCGGAGTACTTCCAGCCGCGCTACCGCACGCACGCCTTCCCCGCGGCCGTGGTGCTGAGCGGCTATCCGGGCACCGCGCGGTCACTGGTCGACAAGCTGCACTTCCCGCGCACCGCCCGGGATCTGGCGGCCAAGGGCCGGATGGAACCGATGGTCCTGGTGATGCTGCGGCCGACCGTGGCGCCGCCGCGGGACACCGAGTGCGTGGACGTCCCCGGCGGCCCGCAGGCGGAGACGTTCTTCGCGAAGGACCTGCCGGCGGCGGTCGGGGGCCACTACCGGGTGGACGGCGAGCCGGGCCGGTGGGGTGTCATCGGCGACTCCACGGGCGGTTACTGCGCCTTGAAGTTCGCGATGCACCACCCGGACGTCTACGGCGCCGGCGCGGGCCTGTCGCCGTACTACGACGCGCTGACCGACGCGACCACGGGCGACCTCTTCCAGGGGGACGAGTCGGTGCGCGACCGCGCCGATCTGTGGTGGTGCCTGGACCATCTGCCCGCGCCGAAGACCTCGCTGCTCGTCACCAGCAGTAAGTCCGGTGAGAGCAACTACAAGGACACACTGAAGTTCATCGACCGGGTGAAAGCGGCGCCCCCGACGCGTATCTCGTCGATCATCCTGGAAAGCGGCGGGCACAACTTCAACACCTGGCGGCGGGAGATCCCGGCCGCGCTGGAGTGGCTGGGCGGGCGGCTGACCGAGGAGTGAAACGATCTTGGTGAATTCGGCGCCGGGCTCTTTCCCCGTGCCGGACCCTTTCCTTCCGCCTTGTCTTCCTGATGGGATGTGAACCCTCGCCGGTGGCTTTCTTTTTACGGCCCGGGGCACCACGATTCGCGTACGCGCGGTAAGTTTCTGGCCATGCCACGTGGACGTCACCGTCATTCCCCGCCCTTGCACAGGCTGCTTCCCCCGTCGGCTATCGCGGGCCTCTCCCTCGTCTGCGCCGTCGGGCCCTGGGTGTTCACGGAACCGATGGTGCTGCGGGGGCTGGCCGCCGCCGCCGCGGTGACGGCGGTCGTCGGCGCGGTCGTCATGCGGCGCTGGGACACGCAGGCGGGCAAGCGCGTCGCCGAGCTCACGCGCGCGCGGGCGAGCGACGAGTGGCGCTTCGAGGAGCGGGTCGCCGAACTGGAGAGCGACCTCGACGAGTCCCGGGAGCTGCGCCGGAAGCTGGAGCAGCGGCTGCGCGCCAAGCGCGCCGAACTGGCCGGCCTGCGCAACGAGCACGCAGCGCTGCTGCGCCGGTACGCCACCGCGGAGACCGAGCGGGCGAGCGCGCTGGAGGGCCGGCGACTGCTGGAGATCGAGACCACGTCGCCCGCGCGGGCACTGCCGCCGGCCCCGGTGCGGGAGCAGCAGCCCGAGCAGGCGGGGCAGGCGGCCGACGCCGTCCCGGGCGGGCCGGCCGTGCCCGCGCTCTCCTCCCCGGAGGGTTCCCGGCTGTTCCTGCGCGCCGGGGCGGCCCTCGCCCGCCTCAGCGCCGGGACGGCCCCGGAAGCGTCGGCCGACGCGGCCGCCCCTGGGTCCGGTGCGGCCCCCGGGGCGGGTGACGCGGAGGACGCGAGCCCGGAGGCCAGGCCGCGCACGGGTGCTGACGACGCGTTCGCCGGCCCGGCGGGTGCTGACGGCGCGTCCGAGGCGGGTGCGGGTGCGGGTGCTGACGCCGCGGTCGAGATGCGCGTGGGTGCTGATGACGCGTCCGGAACCCGCGTGGGTGCCGATGAGCCGTCCGGGACCGGCGGCGCGGCCGCTGATGACGCGTCCGGGACCGGCTCGGGTGCCGTCGGTGCGTCCGGGACCGGTGCGCGGTCCGGCTCCGCCGGCTCCGGTGCGACGTCCACGGCCGGCGTGTCGCCGGACGGGGCTCCCGAGCCTGACGTGTCGGTCGGTACGGCGTCGGGGCCCGGCGTGTCGGCCGGTGCGTCGTCGGGGCCCGGCGTGTCGGCCGGGGCCGGCGCCACGGATGTCCCCGAGGCCACCGTGCCGCGGCAGGGCACCCGGCCCGGGTCCGGGCGTCCCGCCGAGGCGGAGGCCGCGCGGGAGGACGAGGCGCGGGGGAAGCCCGAGGCGGCCGACGGGCAGGAGCACGCGGCCGCCGCCCCCACGGACCGGTCCGACGTCCCCGCGGACCGGTCCGCCGGCCCGCGGCAGCCCGCGGGGCACTTCGCCGTGCCGACCGCCGTCGCCGTCGTACCGCCCGCCCCCGCGCGGCGCCCCGCCGTCGAGGGCGGCTTCGACTTCTTCGGCACCAAGGCGAAGAGCGCGGACTCCGCCGCCCTGGAGGCGGTGCAGAACGAGGACCTCGCCGACGTCGTCGGCCAGGAGGCGCTGGACCTGCACAAGGCCGAGACCGAGGGGAGGGCCGGGCGGCCGGCCGCGGCGGAGTTCAAGCCGCCGAGCCCCGCCGTCGAGCGGGCCGTCGGCCAGGTCATCGACCTGACGGCCCACGACGAGACGGAACAGATCGACATCCAGGGCCTGCGCACCGCGGCCTCCTGAGCGGCCGGGGCACACCTCCGGCCCCGGGCATCGTCGCCGGGGAGGGCCGTCCACGGGGCCCGTCCGGGCGGGCGCCGGGCGCGCGGCGCGTGCCGTGCGCCGCGGAGCGCCGCCGCCCCGGCCGGCGGTCACGGCCTACGCCATCCACCGGTCCGGGCGGGCGTCCCTGCGGCCCGTGCGGGATCGCTCGGCCTGGGCGCGCAGCAGGCGCACGGCCTCCTCGGCGTCCCGCAGCCGGGCGGTGACGGTCTTGTCCGCTCCCGTGTCCACGTGGACGTCTGCGAGGCCCCACAGGCGCTCCCAGGGGCCCTGACTGAGCCGGACGCTCTGCACCTTCGCGTGCGGGACGAGGGCGAGCCGGCGCCGCAGCAGGCCGTGGCGGGCGGCGAAGACGGCGTCGGTGGCGGTGAAGCCGTAGCCCCGCCACCACAGCGGCGCACAGCGGCCGGCGCGCCGCGGCGACCCGGTGAGCGCCGGTCGCGGCGGCACCGTGACGCCGGGCAGCACGCGCGCGACGACGGACTCGGCGACCTCGCGCGGGGCCACCGGCAGCAGCACGGAGTTCGACGACCCGGCCACGTCCAGCTCCACCCGGACCCAGCCGCGGCGCCGCCACAGCAGCGGTTCCACGATCCGCACGGTCTGCACCCGCCCCGGGGGCACCGTCTCGTGGACGCGGTCGAGCAGCCCGCGGTCGATCCGCAGCCCGTCCGGGGACTCGGCCACCGTCCAGTCGTACTCCGCGACGAACCGCCCCACGCTGCTCGCGCCCGCCGCGCCGAGCAGCGGCACGGCCGTGGCGACGACCGTCCACAGGCTGTGGGTGGCGAACCACAGCACCGGCGGGACGACGAGCGCGGCGACCAGCGAGCCCCAGGTGGCGCCCGTCAGCACCAGGGAGAGCGCGAGGACGTTGGGAGGCACGCGCAGCAGCCGGTACGCCGGGGCCTCGCCGACCTCGTGCGCCGACTCCGGCGCGAACCCGGCGGCCCGCGCGAGCAGCTCGGCGCGCAGCGCGCGGGCCTCGTCCTCGCCGAGGAAGGCGAGTTCGTCCTTCTTGTCGGTGCCTATGACGTCGAGTTTGAGTTTGGCGACGCCCGCCACGCGCGCGAGGAGCGGCTGGGTGACGTCGACGGCCTGGATCCGCTCCAGCCGGATGTGCGCGGTGCGCCGGAACAGCAGGCCGGTGCGGATGCGCAGCTCCGACTCCGTGACCGCGAAGTGGGTGAACCACCAGGTGAGGAAGCCGTAGAGGGCGGCGGCCGGGATGAGCACGGCGAGCCCGACGAGCAGGGTGGTCGTGGTCAGCCGGGCGAGCTGGCGCTGCGCCCCGTCGGGGTCGTGCAGCGCCCAGCCGATCAGCACGGCGACCGGTGCCCACGCCCGCCGCAACGGCGTCACCGGGTGCAGCCGCCGCTCGGTCACCGCGCCGCCGCGGCGTATGCCGTCCTCGGTGCCGGGCGCGCTCACAGCCCCGCCGATCGAGCCTCGCCCAGCTCCGTGAGCCGGTCGCGCAGCCGTTCCGCCTCGGCCGGGTCCAGGCCGGGGATGGTGGCGTCGGTCGCGGCGGCGGCCGTGTGCAGCTGCACACTGGCCAGGCCGAAGTGCCGCTCCAGCGGGCCGGAGGTGACCTCGACGAGCTGCATGCGCCCGTAGGGCACCACCGTCTCCTCGTGCCACAGCACGCCCCGGCTGATCAGCAGGTCGTCGGCGCGTTCGGCGTACCGCCAGGAGCGCCAGTTGCGCTCGAGCAAGCCCCAGCACCCCGCCGTCAGGGCCGGCGGCAGCAGTCCGAACGCCGCCCACGCGGGCCCCACGAGCAGACCGAGCGGCAGGGCGAGGCCCACCGCGAGGATCACCGTCCACACCAGCAGCAGCAGCCGCCGCATCCGCAGCAGCCGCGGCGGCAGCCCCGTCCACACCGGCTCGTCCCCCGCCGTCTCCGCGCCCCGCGGGCTCCCCGTCTCCATGGGGCCAGCGTACGTAGGAGAGACTGGGGCCATGACTCCTACGACGGAGACCACGGTCGGGATCGGCGGTGCCGCGGAGAGCACCGACATGGTGCTCAACATCGGCCCCCAGCACCCGTCCACACACGGTGTGCTGCGGCTGCGGCTGCTGCTGGACGGCGAGCGGATCACCAGCGCGGAGCCGGTGATCGGCTACATGCACCGCGGGGCGGAGAAGCTGTTCGAGGCGCGCGACTACCGGCAGATCATCATGCTCGCCAACCGCCACGACTGGCTGTCGGCGTTCTCCAACGAGCTGGGCGTCGTGCTGGCCGTGGAGCGGATGCTGGGCATGGAGGTCCCCCCGCGCGCGGTGTGGACGCGCACGCTGCTCGCCGAGCTGAACCGGGTGCTCAACCACCTGATGTTCCTCGGCTCCTATCCGCTGGAGCTGGGCGGCATCACGCCGGTCTTCTACGCGTTCCGGGAGCGCGAGGTGCTCCAGAACGTCATGGAGGAGGTCTCCGGCGGGCGGATCCACTACATGTTCAACCGGGTCGGCGGCCTCAAGGAGGACCTGCCGGCCGGCTGGACGGCACGCGCGCGTGCCGCTGTCGCCGCCGTCCGCTCGCGCATGGACGTCTACGACGACCTGGTGCTCGGCAACGAGATCTTCCGGGGACGCACGCGGGGCGTGGGCGTCCTCGCCCCCGAGGCGGTGCACGCCTACGGCGTGAGCGGCCCCATCGCGCGCGCCTCGGGCGTCGACCTCGACCTGCGCCGCGACGAGCCGTACCTGGCCTACGGCGAGCTGCGGGACACCCTCAAGGTCGTCACCCGGCGGGAGGGCGACTGCCTCGCCCGCTTCGAGTGCCTGCTGGAGCAGACGCACAACGCCCTCGACCTGGCCGACGCCTGCCTCGACCGGATCGCCGGGCTGCCGCCCGGGCCGATCAACCAGCGGCTGCCGAAGGTCCTGAAGGCGCCCGAGGGGCACACCTACGCGTGGACCGAGAACCCGCTCGGCATCAACGGCTACTACCTGGTCAGCAAGGGCGAGAAGACGCCGTACCGGCTGAAGCTGCGCTCGGCCTCGTACAACAACATCCAGGCGCTCACCGAGCTGCTGCCGGGGACGCTGGTGGCGGACATGGTGGCGATCCTGGGGTCGATGTTCTTCGTGGTGGGGGACATCGACAAGTAGGGGTCACAGCCCGGGGGGCGATGCCTGCGCCAAGGGGTCCGCGATGCCGACCGGCTGGACCAGCCAGCCGAAGTCGCCGAGCCCGCCCGCCGCGGTCAGCTCGGCGGCCTCACCGGCGCTCGTGAGGGCGCGCACATAGGCCGCGGGGTCCTGGGAGGCGAGCGCGAGCGGGGGGCGCGCGCCCGTGATCCCCAAGGCGTGCAAGGCGGCGCGCTGGGTCAGCACGCGCCCTCCGGGGAGCGCGCACGCGTCCAGGGCGACGTGCGCCGTGATGTCGCAGGACCCGTCCGGCACGGGCACGGTCCCGCGCCCCTCCCGGAAGCCCGTCAGCGTCCCGAACGGGGGGCGCGCGTCCACCGTGTGCGCGTAGTCCACCGCCACCGCGAGCCCGCGCTCCACACGGGACACGGCCGACGCCCACGCGGCGTCCCGGGGCAGCCCGATCTCCGCCCGCAGCCCCTCCTCGGCCGGCAGCGGCCACCACCGGGCCAGCCACGCGGCCTCCGCGCCGGTGACCGGCTCGCCCAGCCGCTCGGTGCCGTCCGCCCGCACCAGCACCCGCCGCGGCACGCCCGAGGCGTCGGTCTGCGCGACCTCCACGGGAACGTTGTCCAGCCACTCGTTGGCGAACAGCAGCCCGGTGACGGCCTCCGGCAGTCCGGCGCGCCACTCGACCCGGGGATCGAGCCCCACCGGCCGGGTGGCGATTTCGACGGCGCACGCGCGCGTGCGGGCGGCCGTCCCCGCGGGGAGCGCGGCGAGCACCCCGGTGACGAGTTCGCCGCGGCCCGCCGCCATGTCCACGAAGTCCAGCCGGTCCGGGCGGCCCAGCGCCTCGTCGACCCGGCACAGCAGCCCGGCCACCGCCCGCGCGAACAGCGGCGACGCGTGCACGGACGTGCGGAAGTGCCCGGCGGGGCCCTCGGGACGGCGGTAGAAGCCGTCCGGCCCGTACAGCGCGGCCTCCGTCGCCGCCCGCCACCCCCGCCACCCGGGACCCGTCACCGTCTCGTCCGTCACACGGCCAGGCTAGGCGTTCAGGGGAACGGCTCCTCCACCTTGCGGAGTACATGTGTCCGATACGGATCGATCCTCCGGTTGACCCCCGCACGCACCGGGCTTCCCTACGCTGGGTTACGTGCAGCGCCTCTATGACTTCCTCCGCAGGCACCCGACCTGGGTCGACGGCTTCTGGGCCGTGATCCTGCTCGGTCTCTCGCTGGCGGGAGGTCAGGTCGAACGGGACGTGGGCACCGATCTGCCGGTGCTCATCGTCCCGGTCGTGCTGGTGCTGTGCGTCGTGGTCGCGCTGCGCCGCCGGCTGCCGGAGCCGATGCTGCTGCTCGCGATCGGGGCCGGCGTGAGCCAGCTCGTGCTGGACGTGGCCACCACGCCCGCCAACTTCGCCATGCTGGTGATCGTCTACACGGTGGCCGCGATCGGGGCGCGCTGGGCCTCCCGGGTGGCGCTGGTCGCCGGGCTGTGCGCGGCGCCGCTCGCCCAGCTCCGCTGGCCGGCCACCGAGACCAGCGTGGCGGGCGACGTCGCGGTCGCCGTCTTCCAGACCGTGCCGTTCGCCCTGGCCTGGGTGCTCGGCGACTCGATCAGGACCCGCCGCGCCTACTTCGCGCAGCTCGAGGAACGGGCCGCGCGCCTGGAGAAGGAGCGCGAGGCGCAGGCGAAGGTCGCGGTCGCCGCCGAGCGCGCCCGCATCGCCCGGGAGCTGCACGACGTCGTCGCGCACAACGTGTCGGTGATGGTGGTGCAGGCCGACGGCGCCGCCTACGTCCTCGACGCCGCCCCCGACCAGGCGAAGAAGGCGCTGGAGACGATCTCCTCCACCGGCCGCCAGGCGCTCGCGGAGATGCGCCGGCTGCTCGGGGTGCTGCGCACCGGCGAGCACGAGGAGAGCGGGGAGTACGTCCCGCAGCCCGACGTGGAGCAGATCGAGGACCTGGTCGCGCAGTGCCGGGACTCCGGGCTGCCCGTCGACTTCAAGGTCGAGGGCACGCCGCGCCCGCTGCCCAGCGGGGTCGAGCTGACCGCCTACCGCATCGTGCAGGAGGCGCTGACCAACACCCGCAAGCACGGCGGCCCGAACGCGGGTGCCAGCGTGCGCCTGGTCTACTTCGACGACGGCCTCGGGCTGCTCGTCGAGGACGACGGCAAGGGCGCCCCGCACGAGCTGTACGAGGAGGGTGGCGCCGACGGTCAGGGCCACGGCCTGATCGGCATGCGCGAGCGGGTCGGGATGGTGGGCGGCACCCTGGACGCGGGCCCCCGGCCCGGCGGAGGATTCCGCATCAGTGCCCTCCTGCCGCTCAAACCGGCGCACTGACGCATTCGCACGCCCCTTGTTGACACCTGTCACGCCCCCCCGCTCACACGACCATGGACATGGAAGAGGCCCCGATGACGATCCGCGTGATGCTCGTCGACGACCAGGTGCTGCTGCGCACCGGGTTCCGGATGGTGCTGGCAGCCCAGCCGGACATGGAGGTCGTCGCCGAGGCGGGCGACGGCGTCGAGGCGCTCCAGGCGGTCCGCTCGACCGCCGTCGACGTGGTGCTGATGGACGTCCGGATGCCCAAGCTGGACGGCGTGGAGGCGACCCGCCGCATCTGCGCGGAGCAGGACCCGCCGAAGGTGCTGATCCTGACCACCTTCGACCTCGACGAGTACGCCTTCTCCGGACTGAAGGCGGGCGCCTCCGGGTTCATGCTGAAGGACGTGCCGCCCGGCGAACTGCTCGCCGCGATCCGCGCGGTGCACAGCGGCGACGCCGTCGTGGCCCCTTCGACCACCCGGCGGCTCCTGGACCGGTTCGCGCCGATGCTCCCCAGCACCACCGGGGAGCCGCAGCACAAGGAGCTGGAGCGGCTGACCGAGCGGGAGCGCGAGGTCATGGTGCTGGTCGCGCAGGGCCTGTCCAACGGCGAGATCGCCGCCCGGCTGGTGCTGTCGGAGGCGACCGTGAAGACACACGTGGGGCGGATCCTGACCAAGCTCGGGCTGCGGGACCGGGTGCAGGTCGTCGTCCTCGCGTACGAGACGGGGCTGGTGCGGGCCGGCGGACACGGCTGACGGCACCGGCCCGCAGACGGGCCCCGGCGACGTCGGTAGGGTCCCGCCATGCTCCTGTGGATCAACGGCCCCTACGGGGGCGGCAAGACACAGACCGCGCACGAGATACGACGCCGCCTGCCCGGCAGCGTCGTCTGCGACCCCGAGCACGTCGGCTTCGGCCTGCACCGCATGCTGCCGCCCGCCCTGCGCGGGGACTTCCAGGACCTGGCGGCCTGGCGGCAGGGCGTCGTCGAGGTCCTCGACCTCGCCCTGACCCGGCACGACGGCGTGGTGATCGCGCCCATGACCGTCACCCACGCCGGCCACTTCGCCGAGACCGTCGGACGGCTGCGCGACCTCGGCCACGACGTGCGCCACTTCACCCTGCTCGCGGAACGCGACACCGTCCTCGCCCGGCTCCGCGAGCGCGGATTCGGGCGGGTCCTGCGACACGCGGCGGGGAAGGACGCCGGACCGCGCGGGGAGAGCTGGGCCGTCCGGCAGCTCGACCACTGCCTGGAGCGACTGCGCGAGCCCGAGTTCGCCGAGCACCTGTGGACGGACCACACCAGCGTGCCGAAGACGGCCGACCGGATCGCCGTCCTCGCCGGACTGACGCTGCGGCCCAACCGGGAGGGACCCGTGCGGACCCGGCTGCGGCAGATCGGGGTGGGCATCCGGCACATCCGCCTCGACTGACCCGCGCCCGCGCGGGCGCGGGTCAGCGCAGCACGCCCTCGATGAAGTCACTGCCCAGCCGGGCCACCGCCGACAGGTCGAGCTGGTGCTGCGCGTAACGCCCCCGGCGGCGGGTGCTGATCAGCCCCGCCTTCTTCAGCACGCTCAGATGACGGGATATCTCGGGTGCCGACATGCCGTGCGCGTCGGCCAGCTCGCTGGTGGTGTGCGGCGCGCGGGCGAGGTGCCGGCACAGCCGCATCCGCACCGGGTGGGCCAGCGCCTCCAGCCGGCGGGTGAGCTGTTCCACGGAGGGGGCCTGCGGCGCGGAGCCGCTGACCGGGTAGGTGATGGCCGGCTGCCAGCCGTACCGGTGCAGCACCATCACGTGCGGCCAGCCCAGGCTGGTCGGCACCAGGACCAGGCCGCCGTCACCGGTGGCGGTGCGGCCCACGATCAGCTTGTCGACCGTGATCAGCGCGGCCTCCTCGTCCAGCGACACCGCCGAGGACATCGCGGTCAGGGCGTCGGCGAGGCCCTTGCGGCGCAGCAGCTCCGTCTTGTGCCGCGCGTCGGCGGCCAACTGCGGCTGGACGCGGGCCCAGACGTCCGCGAAGAAGGCCTCCTCGCAGTCCTGCATGAGCTGCCGGAACCAGGCCCGCACGGCCGGCGGATCGTGGAGCAGCCGCCGGGTGAACCGCTCCTGGACGCAGCCCCGCGCGGCCGCCATGTCCAGCGCGCGCCGGCGCACGGCCTCGTCCTCCAGCGGGCCCGCGCTCCCGGTGTCGTAGCCGATCTGGCAGGTGAACTCGAGCGCCGCGTGCACGAACTGCTGGTCCGTCAGCTTGTCCAGCAGGTCCAGCTCGTCGGCGAGCGTGGCGCCGGGCAGCGTCCGGGCACCGGGGACCCCGGCGAACGGGGCGAAGACGTCGGAGAACGTGGTGCGCCACAGGAAGTCCGCCTCGCACAGGCGGTCCGCGAGCGACGGGTCCAGCTGCGAGGACACCGCCGTCGCCCAGCCCTGGAGGCCCGGATGGTGACCGGGCTCGCTGAGCGCGTGCAGGGCCATGCCGAGTTCGGCCAGCGGCGACGGCACGAAGGAGATCCGCTCCCGCGGCAGGCCGGTGATGTCGATGCTCACGCTCATGAGCCCATGGTGCACGCCGGCACCGACAGCGCTCCTCCCGATTGACGGCTGCCGTCAACCGACGGGACACACCGGGCGGGCCGGTCGCAGGCTGGGGGCACCGGGGCAGCCGCGGAGCCTCCCGGAAACCCTGTCTCCCACGTCCCGAAGGGGCGGCCCGCCATGAACGTCACGCAGCAGTACCTCCTCGACACCTACCGCGCCCACCACCTCGGTGAAGCCGCCCCGCCGCAGCCCGGCGCCCACGACTGGCAGGTCGTGCGCGAGTGGCGCGACCGCCGGGAGTTCCGGGCCGTCCTGTCCGGCCGCCTGGCGCGCGGACGTGCCCGGCGCCTCTGGAGCCGCCGGCTGCGGCCGCGGCTCCGGTTCTAGCCGCGCACGTACCTGCGGCGGGGCCCCGAGCCGTGGTCCGTGGTTCTGGCCGCGCACGTGCCTGCGGTGGGGTCCCGAGCCGTGGTCCGTGGTTGTGGCCGCGCACGTGCCCGCGGCGGGGTCCCCAGCCGCCGGCCGCGGTCCTAGCCGCCCGCGCGGGCGGCCTCCTCGGCCAGCCGGACCGCGAGGTCCGCGACCGCCGACCGTACGTCGTCCGCGGTCCACGCCAGGCCGTCGGCGCGGACCTGGACCTCCGTCACGGCGATGTCCGGCCCCCTGCGGTCCCAGCCGTAGGGGAAGAGGACCGTCCCGGTCTCCTCGGCCGTGCGGACCGCGGCCTCGGTGACGACGTCGGCGTCGTACGGCAGCCACACCTGGAACTCGTGGGTGTGCGGCACCCCGGGGTGCACCCGTGCCCACGGCAGCCCGGCCGCGGCGAAGCCGTCCCGGAGCGCGGCGGCCACCACGCGCGCGTGGCGCACGTACTCCGGCAGCCGGGGCAGTTCCCGCTCCAGCCCGGCGAGTGCCGACAGGACGGTCGGGAACTGCTGGAACACCGTGCCGCCGTAGCGGTGCCGCCAGACCTTCGCCTCCTCCACCAGGCTGCCGGGGCCGGCCAGTGCCGCGCCGCCGTAGCCGCCGAGGGACTTGTAGAACGACACGTACACGCTGTCCGCCAGGCCCGCGATCTCGCCGAGGGGGCGGCCGAAGTGGACCGTCGACTCCCACAGGCGCGCGCCGTCGAAGTGCACCACCGCCTCACGTTCGCGCGCCGCCTCCACGACCTCCGTCAGCTCCTCCCAGGACGGCAGCAGGAAACCGGCGTCCCTGAGGGGCAGCTCCAGCATCAGGGTGCCGAACGGCTCCTCCAGCGCGCGTACCTCGGCGGCGGCCGGCGGCCGCGGCTCGCTCGTCACGTGGACCGGGCGCAATCCGCTGACCTGGCCGAGCGCATGGCGTTCGTGCACCTCCGGATGGGCGAGCGGGTGCAGGGCGACGGCCGGGTTCCCGGTACGGCCCGCCCAGCAGCGCAGCGCCACCTGCTGGGCCATCGTCCCGGTCGGGAAGAACGCGGCGGCCTCGGTGCCGAGCAGCCCGGCCACCTTCTCCTCCAGCGCCCCCACGATGCCGTCGCCGTACAGGTCCGCCGGCGCGTCCAGGTCGTACAGCTCCGGCGCCGTGTCCAGCACCGCCAGGCGCTCCTGGAGGGTGAGGGCGAAGCCGGGACGCGCGAGAATGCGCTGCGCGCTCCGGCAAGCGCTGATGCGCCGCTCCCGGCGCCGTCTGCGCCGCTCCTCGTCCGTCGCCTGCTCCGGTGCGCTCTGTTCGGCCATGTCGCTCATGCCGCGATCATCGCGCGCGGGGGCCCGCGGGGGCAGCCCGATTCCTAGCAGCCCGAAGGGGAACCCCGGACAGAACCCACGGCCTGTGGACAGCCCGACGCCCCTCGAACCGATCGCGTTAACATGACGAGAAATCGTCCGGTACCCAGAGCGGACTGGAACGGGAAGGCCGCCGTCGCGTGAGTACAAGCCAACAGCCAGATCCCCGGGACCGCCCCGCGCGGCTCACCGTCGGCGTCGTCGGCGCCGGCCGGGTGGGCCCCGCCCTCGCCGCGTCCCTCCAGCTCGCCGGGCACCGCCCGGTCGCCGTCTCGGCGGTCTCCGACGCCTCCCGCAGGCGCGCCGCGCTGCTGCTGCCCGACGTGCCCGTGGTCCCGCCCGCCGAGGTGCTGGAACGCGCCGACCTGGTGCTGCTGACCGTCCCCGACGACACCCTGCCCGGCCTCGTCACCGGCCTCGCCGAGACCGGCGCCGTGCGGCCCGGCCAGCTCCTCGCCCACACCTCCGGACGGTACGGCGCGAAGGTCCTCGACCCCGCCCTGCGCGCGGGCGCCCTGCCGCTGGCCCTGCACCCGGCGATGACCTTCACCGGCACCCCCGTCGACGTGCAGCGGCTCGCCGGCTGCTCGTTCGGCGTCACCGCCCCGGACGAGCTGCGCCTCGCCGCGGAGGCCCTGGTCATCGAGATGGGCGGCGAGCCGGAGTGGATCGCCGAGGCCGCCCGGCCGCTCTACCACGCGGCCCTCGCCCTCGGCGCCAACCACCTGGTCACCCTGGTGGCCCAGTCCATGGAACTGCTGCGCACCGCGGGGGTCGCCGCCCCCGACCGGATGCTCGGCCCGCTGCTCGGCGCCGCCCTCGACAACGCCCTGCGCTCCGGCGACGCCGCCCTGACCGGGCCGGTCGCGCGCGGGGACGCGGGCACCGTCGCCGCGCACATCGCCGAGCTGCGCGCCCACGCCCCGCAGACCGTCGCCGGCTATCTGGCGATGGCCCGCGCGACCGCCGACCGCGCGCTCGCCCAGGGGCTGCTGAAGCCGGAACTCGCCGAAGACCTGCTGGGTGTGCTCGCCGACGGCGCCGCGCTGCCCGAGAACGGGGGAGACCGATGAGCCGGGACTTCGAACTCGTCCCCACCCCGGACGAGCTCCGGTACGCCCTGGAGCACTTCGCGGTGCCCGGCCGCACCGCCGTCGTGATGACCATGGGGGCGCTGCACGAAGGCCACGCCACCCTGATCCGCACCGCGCGGGAACACGTCGGACGCAAGGGCTACGTGGTGGTCACCGTCTTCGTGAACCCGCTCCAGTTCGGCGCGGGCGAGGACCTGGACCGCTATCCGCGCACCCTGGACGCCGACCTGAGGACCGCCGAGCGGGCGGGCGCCGACATCGTGTTCGCCCCCTCCGTCGACGACATGTACCCGGACGGCAGGCCCGAGATCACCCTCCGCGCGGGAGCCATGGGCGAGCGGCTGGAGGGCGCCTCGCGCCCCGGCCACTTCGACGGCATGCTCACCGTCGTCGCCAAGCTGCTCCACCTCACCCGGCCCGACGTCGCGTTCTTCGGGCAGAAGGACGCCCAGCAGCTCGCCCTGATCCGCCGCATGGTGCGGGACCTGAACTTCCCCGTCGAGATCGTCGGCGTGCCGACCGTCCGCGAGGAGGACGGCCTCGCCCTGTCCAGCCGCAACCGCTACCTCTCCCCCCAGGAGCGGCGCACCGCCCTCGCGCTGTCCCGCGCGCTGTTCGCCGCCCAGGACCGGCACGTCGCGCTGGAGGCGCTGCGCGCGCGGGCCCTCGAAGTGCCCTCCACGCACGCGCGTGCCGAGGCGCTGAGCGCGATAGGGGAGTCCCGCGCGGCGGCCGACGCGCACGCCGTCGCGAAGGCCGTCCCCGGCGGCCCGGCCGAGGTCCGCACGGCGGCCCGGCTGGTCCTCGACGAGGCCGCCCGCGTCGACCCGCCGCTCGCCCTGGACTACCTCGCCCTGGTCGACCCGTCCGACTTCACCGAGGTCGGCGACGACTTCACCGGCGAGGCGGTCCTCGCCGTCGCGGCCCGGGTCGGCGCGACCCGGCTGATCGACAACATCACCCTCACCTTCGGAGCCGCCTCGTGACCAGCACAGGCATACGACTGCACGCGCCCGCCCCGGGCTGGTCCATCGACGCGGACGTGGTGGTCGTCGGCTCCGGCGTGGCCGGTCTGACCGCCGCCCTGCGCTGCGAGGCCGCCGGCCTGAACACCGTCGTCGTCACCAAGGCCCGCCTCGACGACGGCTCCACCCGCTGGGCCCAGGGCGGCATCGCCGCGGCCCTCGGCGAGGGCGACAGCCCCGCACAGCACCTCGACGACACCCTGGTCGCGGGCGCGGGCCTGTGCGACGAGCAGGCGGTGCGGATCCTCGTCACCGAGGGCCCCGACGCCGTACGGCGGCTCATCGGGACCGGCGCCCGGTTCGACGAGTCCGACGGGGGCGGCCTCGCGCTCACCCGCGAGGGCGGCCACCACCGCCGCCGTATCGCCCACGCGGGCGGTGACGCGACCGGCGCGGAGATCTCCCGCGCGCTGGTCGAGGCGGTCCGCGCGCGCGGCATGCGCACCGTCGAGAACGCCCTCGTCCTCGACCTCCTCACGGACGCCGAGGGCCGTACGGCGGGCGTCACCCTGCACGTCATGGGGGAGGGCCAGCACGACGGCGTGGGCGCCGTGCACGCCCCCGCGGTGGTCCTCGCCACCGGCGGCATGGGACAGGTCTTCTCCGCCACCACCAACCCGTCGGTCTCCACCGGCGACGGCGTGGCCCTCGCGCTGCGCGCGGGCGCCGAGGTCAGCGACCTGGAATTCGTGCAGTTCCACCCGACCGTGCTGTTCCTCGGCCCGGAGGCGGAGGGCCAGCAGCCGCTGGTCTCCGAGGCGGTCCGCGGCGAGGGCGCCCACCTGGTCGACGCCGACGGCGTGCGCTTCATGACGGGACAGCACGAACTGGGCGAACTCGCCCCGCGCGACATCGTCGCCAAGGGCATCATGCGCCGCATGCAGGAGCAGGGCGCCGCGCACATGTACCTCGACGCCCGCCACTTCGGCGCCGAGATGTGGGAGCACCGCTTCCCGACCATCCTCGCCGCCTGCCGCGCCCACGGCATCGACCCGGTGCGCGAGCCCGTCCCGGTCGCCCCGGCCGCCCACTACGCCTCCGGCGGCGTGCGCACCGACCCGCACGGCCGCACCACCGTGCCCGGCCTCTACGCGTGCGGCGAGGTCGCCTGCACCGGTGTCCACGGCGCCAACCGCCTGGCCTCCAACAGCCTCCTCGAAGGGCTCGTGTACGCCGAGCGCATCGCCGCCGACATCGCCGCGGCCCACGCCGGCAGCGGCCTCCACGCGCGCGTGCCGCAACCGGCCCCCCGGTCCGAGGTCCCCGAGCACCCCCTCCAGCCCGCCGAGGCCCGCTTCGCCATCCAGCGGATCATGACCGAGGGCGCGGGCGTGCTGCGCTCCGCCGACTCCCTCACCAAGGCCGCCGACCGGCTCCAGCGGCTGCACTCCGAGGCCCGCGACGCCCTCACCGAGAACGGCAAGACCGCCGAGCCCGGTGTCGACACCTGGGAGGCGACCAACCTGCTGTGCGTGGCGCGCGTCCTGGTCGCCGCCGCCCAACTGCGCGAGGAGACCCGCGGCTGCCACTGGCGCGAGGACCACGCCGACCGCGACGACACCGCGTGGCGCCGCCACATCGTCGTACGGCTGAATCCCGACCGCAGCCTCGCCGTGCGCACCACGGACACCGCAGACTTCCCCCCGACCCGGCCGAACCCTCCGGCGCACCGTCCCCAGGAGCAGTGAGAGCAGTGAGCACCCCCGACCTTCCCCTCGCCCAGAACGGCGGCTGCGGCGACGGCTGCGCCTGCGGCGCGGACACCGACGACGCCTACCTGGAGTGCGGTCTCGACCCCGCGCTCGCCGAGCTCCTCGCCGACGCCGGACTCGACCCCGTCGAGATCGAGGACCTCGCCAACGTCGCCGTCCAGGAGGACCTGGCGGGCGGCGTCGACGTGACGACCGTCGCCACCATCCCCGAGGACGCGGTCGCCACCGCGGACTTCGTCGCCCGCGAGGCGGGCGTGGTGGCGGGCCTGCGTGTCGCCGAGGCCGTCGTGTCGGTCGTCTGCGAGGACGAGTTCGAGGTGGAGCGCCACGTCGAGGACGGCGACCGCGTGGAGGCGGGCCAGAAGCTGCTCTCGATCACCACCCGCACCCGCGACCTGCTCACCGCCGAGCGCAGCGCACTCAACCTCCTGTGCCGCCTCTCCGGCATCGCCACCGCCACGCGCGCGTGGGCGGACGTTCTGGAGGGTACGAAGGCACGCGTGCGCGACACCCGTAAAACCACCCCAGGACTGCGGTCGCTGGAGAAGTTCGCGGTCCGCTGCGGCGGCGGCGTGAACCACCGCATGTCGCTGTCCGACGCCGCTCTCGTCAAGGACAACCACGTGGTCGCCGCGGGCGGCGTCGCCCAGGCCTTCCGGGCCGTCCGCGAACGCTTCCCCGACGTCCCCATCGAGGTCGAGGTCGACACCCTCCACCAGCTGCGCGAGGTCGTCGACGCGGGCGCCGACCTGATCCTGCTGGACAACTTCACCCCGGGCGAGTGCGAGGAGGCGGTGGCCATCGTCGACGGCCGCGCCGCCCTGGAGGCCTCCGGCCGGCTCACCCTGGACAACGCCAGGGCGTACGCGGACACCGGCGTCGACTACCTCGCGGTGGGTGCCCTCACCCACTCCTCGCCGATCCTCGACATCGGCCTGGACCTGCGAGCGGCGGAGTAGGGAACGGGGGACCGGCCATGCTGCTGACCATCGACGTAGGCAACACGCACACCGTGCTCGGCCTGTTCGACGGCGACGACATCGTCGAACACTGGCGCATCTCCACCGACGCCCGCCGCACCGCGGACGAGCTGGCGGTGCTGCTCCAGGGCCTGATGGGCATGCACCCGCTGCTCGGTGACGAACTGGGCGACGGCATCGACGGCATCGCGATCTGCGCGACGGTCCCCTCCGTCCTGCACGAGCTGCGCGAGGTCACCCGCCGCTACTACGGCGACGTCCCGGCCGTCCTCGTCGAACCCGGCGTCAAGACGGGCGTGCCGATCCTCACCGACAACCCCAAGGAGGTCGGCGCGGACCGCATCATCAACGCGGTCGCCGCGGTCGAGCTGTACGGCGGACCGGCGATCGTCGTCGACTTCGGCACGGCGACGACGTTCGACGCCGTCTCCGCGCGCGGGGAGTACGTCGGCGGCGTCATCGCGCCCGGCATCGAGATCTCCGTCGAGGCGCTCGGCGTGAAGGGCGCCCAGCTCCGCAAGATCGAGGTGGCCCGGCCGCGCAGCGTCATCGGCAAGAACACCGTCGAGGCGATGCAGGCGGGCATCGTCTACGGCTTCGCGGGACAGGTGGACGGCGTCGTCAACCGCATGGCCCGCGAACTGGCCGACGACCCCGACGACGTGACGGTCATCGCGACGGGCGGCCTGGCGCCCATGGTGCTGGGCGAGTCCTCGGTGATCGACGAGCACGAGCCCTGGCTGACGCTGATCGGCCTGCGGATGGTGTACGAGCGGAACGTCTCCCGCATGTGAGCGGACGCCAGGCCGGGAGCCCCCCGGGCGGCCCCCGCATACGGGTGGCTCCCCGCGCCACACCGGCGACCCATGCGAAGTTTGTCTGATTAGCGCGTATCGTCGCCGCATGCCCACGCCCTACGGATCCCGCGGCGGCCTGGCGTTCGGTGTGGAGGAGCTGCGTGTGCTCCGCCGCGCCCTCGCCCTCGCCCTCCAGCCCGGCCGGCCCTCGGCCGAGGACGTCCAGGACTGCCTCCGCCTCGCCGACACCCTCGACGAGGCGCTGGCCGAGGGAGCCCGTCTGCGGGCCTTCCTCGTAGCAGACCTCGCCCGCTACCGCGCAGCCCTCCCCGGCACCGCCGCCGGCTACCTCACCCTCCTGGAGGAGGTGCTGAGCGCCGGCCACCGCCCCACGCCCGACGACCTCGCGGCTCTGCGCGCCCTGCGCGGCAACCCCGTGGCCGCCGCCCTGCTGGGCCGCTGCCAGGCCCTCGCCGAGCAGGACGTCCGCGCCCGCCTGACCCACCACACCGTCCCGGCCCCGGCCACGCGCCCCCACCGGCTGCTCCCGGCGTCCCGCACCCGCCTGCTCGCCCTCCCCGGCGGCCGCCACGCCGATGCCGCCGACCGGCCCGCCCGGGAGCCCGGGAAGCAGCCCGCGCAGAAGCCCGCCCGGCCGGGCGCGCCCCAGCCGCCGGCCCGCCGTCCCATCCCCACCCCCGGCGAGGTCTTCCCCCGCCGCAAGCCGCCCCGGCCCCCGGCCGACCCGCCGCAGCACCGGGCCGCCGGCTGACCGTCCGGCGCCACCCCCGCCCCGGGGTCCCGGCCGACGCGACTACCCTGAAGCCATGGACTACGTCTCCGCGCTCCTGCCCCCGGTCGTCATGGCCGTGTTCTTCATCAGCGTGATCAGGGTGATCGTGAAGACCCAGGGCGGGGCCAACAAGGCCAAGGAGGACGCGGCCGTCGACGCTGCCCTCGCCCGCGCGGAAGCCGCCCGCCAGCCGTCCCCGGACGCCTGACCCCGCCCCACGCCCCGGCTACGGCACGCGGCGGGGCGTCGGCCGGCCCCCGCCGCGGAGCAGCACGCCCTGCCCCTGGCGCGCGGCGAGGGGCGCCCCGGCCCGGCCAGTGAGCAGCGCGCCCTGACCCCGGCATACGGCAGGCGCGCCCTGCCCCCGGTGCGCGGTGAGAGGCGCCCTGGCCCTGGCGCGCGGTGGGCACGCCACGCCCTGACCCTGGTGCGCGGCGAGCGCCCCCTGACCCCAATACGTGGCGAGGCGCGCCCTGACCCTGGCGCGCGGCGAGGGGTGCCATGCCCCCGGCGCGCGGACGGGCGCGCCCTGGCCCCTGGGGTTCGGCGTGGCACGCTCTGGCCCTGGCAGCCGCCGACCCGGCAGCCGCCGACCTGGCAGCCACCACCCGGCAGTCGCCGATCCGCCGGCCGGCAGTCCGTCGGTCCTGGGCGCCCTGGTGGCCGTGACCACGGGCTCCCGGAGGCAGGTGGCCCGCGTTCCCGGCCACCGGCGGGTGCCGGACCGGGGCCGCGCCCCGTCGTCCACCGGCACGTCATGGGTCACGCCCGCCCGAGCCGCCCGCCCCGGCGGAAGCGCGCACCTGGCGACCGCGGAGGATGCCCTCGCCGGTTCGGAAGCGCGCACCCGGCGACCGCGGAGGACGCCCCCGTCACCTCGGGCGGCCGGCACCCGCCCCGCGGGCCGGTGGACGCGGACCCGCTCCCGGCCCGGTCGCCGATGCCGCAGCCTGCACCTTTTGCCAGTGTTTGCCGGGAAGGCGCCCGTTCGGCACGCCGTCGGTGGGATCTCCCACTATTGTTCAAGCTGTGCCTCGCCCATTGGGAGAACTCGAAGACGCGGTCATGACGCGGGTGTGGAAGTGGAACCGCCCGGTGACCGTTCGAGAAGTCCTGGAAGACCTTCAGCGGGAACGGTCCATCGCCTACACCACGGTGATGACCGTTTTGGACAATCTCCATCAGAAGGGCTGGGTCCGCCGCGAGGCGGAAGGCCGGGCCTATCGATATGAGGCGGTCTCCACCCGCGCCGCCTACGCCGCCGCCCTGATGAACGAGGCCTGGTCGCAGAGCGACAACCCCGCCGCCGCACTCGTGGCGTTCTTCGGCATGATGAGCGAGGAACAGCGGCTCGCCCTGCGGGACGCCATGCGCATCGTCGAGGGCCCGGAAACACCGGAGCCGGAACCGGAACGGCCGCCACGGCCGGAAGCCCGCCCACAAGCCGAGGGCGCGGAAGGGGAGAACCCCGGCTCGGCACCGGAGCGCGACGGGCGATAGCGTCCGACCATGTCCGCGATGAGCCCCTCCGCCGAGAACCCCGAAGTCACCGCTAAAGCCATCACCGTCCGCAGGGCCCGGACCAGCGATGTCCCCGCCGTCCGCGGGCTCCTTGACGCGTACGTGCGGCACGGCATCCTGCTCGACAAAGCGATGGTGACGCTTTACGAGGACATCCAGGAGTTCTGGGTCGCGGAACGGGACGACAACGCCGAGGTCGTCGGCTGTGGCGCACTGCACGTGATGTGGGAAGACCTGGCGGAAGTGCGCACTCTGGCGGTGAAGCCGGGGCTCAAGGGCGCCGGCGTCGGCCACCGGTTGCTGGAGAAGTTGCTGCAGACCGCCCGCTGGCTCGGCGTCCGCAAGGTTTTCTGCCTCACCTTCGAAGTGGACTTCTTCGGCCGGCACGGCTTCGTGGAGATCGGCGAGACACCGGTCGACACCGATGTCTACGCGGAGCTGCTGCGTTCCTATGACGAGGGCGTCGCGGAGTTCCTGGGTCTCGAACGAGTGAAACCGAACACCTTGGGCAACAGCCGGATGCTTCTGCATCTGTGATCGTCGCTATTCCGCTGCGCGGACCCTTGCCCCGGTGCCCTATGTCCGAAACGCGCACGTTTCCGGGCGTTGGCGGGGCAGTGGGTCTCTCCCAGGGGTTTGTGTTTTTCCAGCAAAAGCGGTTTGCTTTCCGACGTACTGCTGTACTGCATATAACAGGGGGCGGCGAAACGGCGGACGCCGCGGACCCCACGTCCTCACGTTATCGATGAAAGGAAATCCGGTGGCACAGAAGGTTCAGGTCCTTCTTGTCGACGACCTCGACGGCGGCGAGGCGGACGAGACGGTGACGTTCGCGCTGGACGGTAAGACGTACGAGATCGATCTCACGACCGCCAATGCGGACAAGCTTCGCAGCCTTCTCGACCCCTATGTGAAGGGCGGTCGTCGTACCGGGGGCCGTGCTTCGGGCGGGCGTGGAAAGGCGCGGGCCGCTTCCGGCGGCAGCCAGGACACCGCCGCCATCCGGGCCTGGGCGAAGGAGAACGGTTACGAGGTCAACGACCGCGGCCGCGTTCCGGCGTCCATCCGCGAGGCTTACGAGAAGGCCAACGGCTGAGCATCCGCGCGCCGCAGCCGGATCCGGTGGCAGTGAGCCGCCACCGTGTCCACGACGCGTACGAGATCGGGGGCGCCCCCACCGCCCCCCAAGGCCGACAGCGTCGGCAGCGAGGCCCCGGTCTCGCGCCCCGAACCGGGGGGCCGCACCCACACGGCGGCCCCCTGTGCCGAGCCGCCCCGGCCGGCGGCCGGCGGCGGCCCGCCGTCCCCCCACGGCACGGCGGCCGGCCCGGTGACCGCGGACTCCCCCGGGGCCCACTGCGCGCCCGTTCGCGGTGCGTCCATGAGGGCGCCCTCGCCGAGGGCCGTGAGATCCAGGTCCAGCGAGCCCCACTCCAGCCAGTCGAGCAGCCCCGGCAGCTCCTGCGCGGTGCCCGGGGCCGTCAGCAGCCGCACCCGGCCGCCCTGTGCGGCGACCGGAGAGGCCGGCGCCAGGTGCCGCAGCGCGGCGAGCCCCGCCGCGGCCGGGACGTCGAGGACGTCGAAGCGCGGCCCCACCGCGAGCCGCAACGGGCTGCCGGGCACCACGGGCCACCCCAGATCGTTCTCGTACCACCCGCGGAGCCGGTCGCCCGCGTCGCGGGGCGGGCGGGAGCGGCGGGGACGCCGGGGGTGAGGGAGGGTGACGGACGGTGGGGACTGCGGGGCTGCGCCGGCCATGCCCGGTGCAACCGCCGAACTGCCGTCCGGGTTACGCTGTGTGTTCCCATGAACGCCGAGAGTGCGGGAAGAGGGGGCGTGCGGGGGTGCGGGGAGGCGCAAGGTTGTTCGCCCATAGCGGAGGGGAACGGTGTGCGCGGCATGGACCGTCCGTCGCAGCGGGTAAGACATCCCTAGTGGGAGGGGGCGACGCGCAGGAAAGGCCGTCTCACGTTCGCCATCGGCGTACTGATGGTGAGGGTAACTGCCTGGCCTGCGGGAACATCGTCTCGCACCATCGGGTTGGAGCAGATGTCGGCGTTCGGGGTCAGGAGGCCAAGGACGGTGTCGGCAGTTGGAATGAGCGGTCCCCGCTCGCGGGACTAAGCTGCGGAAGGACAGGGAGGGGAAGTTCCCCTTACTGCCTGACCGCTCTGAGGAGCGATTAACGATGTTCGAGAGGTTCACCGACCGCGCGCGGCGGGTTGTCGTCCTGGCTCAGGAAGAAGCCCGGATGCTCAACCACAACTACATCGGCACCGAGCACATCCTCCTGGGCCTGATCCACGAGGGTGAGGGTGTCGCCGCCAAGGCCCTTGAGAGCCTCGGGATTTCGCTCGAGGCGGTCCGCCAGCAGGTGGAGGAGATCATCGGCCAGGGGCAGCAGGCGCCGTCCGGCCACATCCCCTTCACCCCCCGTGCCAAGAAGGTCCTGGAGCTGTCGCTCCGCGAGGCGCTTCAGCTGGGCCACAACTACATCGGCACGGAGCACATCCTGCTCGGCCTGATCCGTGAGGGCGAGGGCGTCGCCGCCCAGGTCCTGGTCAAGCTGGGCGCAGATCTGAACCGCGTGCGGCAGCAGGTGATCCAGCTGCTCTCCGGTTACCAGGGCAAGGAGACCGCCACCGCCGGCGGCCCTGCGGAGGGCACCCCCTCGACGTCCCTGGTCCTCGACCAGTTCGGCCGGAACCTCACCCAGGCCGCTCGTGAGTCCAAGCTCGACCCGGTCATCGGGCGCGAGAAGGAGATCGAGCGGGTCATGCAGGTGCTGTCCCGCCGTACCAAGAACAACCCGGTCCTCATCGGTGAGCCCGGCGTCGGCAAGACCGCCGTCGTCGAGGGCCTCGCCCAGGCCATCGTCAAGGGCGAGGTGCCCGAGACCCTCAAGGACAAGCACCTCTACACCCTGGACCTCGGCGCGCTGGTCGCCGGCTCCCGCTACCGCGGTGACTTCGAGGAGCGCCTGAAGAAGGTGCTCAAGGAGATCCGCACCCGCGGCGACATCATCCTGTTCATCGACGAGCTGCACACGCTGGTCGGTGCGGGTGCCGCCGAGGGCGCCATCGACGCGGCTTCCATCCTGAAGCCGATGCTGGCCCGCGGTGAGCTGCAGACCATCGGCGCGACCACGCTGGACGAGTACCGCAAGCACCTGGAGAAGGACGCGGCCCTGGAGCGCCGCTTCCAGCCGATCCAGGTCGCGGAGCCGTCCCTGCCGCACACGATCGAGATCCTCAAGGGCCTGCGCGACCGGTACGAGGCGCACCACCGCGTCTCGATCACCGACGAGGCGCTGGTCCAGGCCGCCACCCTGGCCGACCGCTACATCTCGGACCGCTTCCTGCCGGACAAGGCGATCGACCTGATCGACGAGGCCGGTTCCCGGATGCGCATCCGCCGGATGACCGCGCCGCCGGACCTGCGCGAGTTCGACGAGAAGATCGCCGGTGTCCGCCGGGACAAGGAGTCCGCGATCGACTCGCAGGACTTCGAGAAGGCCGCCTCGCTGCGCGACAAGGAGAAGCAGCTCCTCGCCGCCAAGGCGAAGCGGGAGAAGGAGTGGAAGGCCGGCGACATGGACGTCGTCGCCGAGGTCGACGGCGAGCTGATCGCCGAGGTGCTGGCCACCGCCACGGGCATCCCGGTCTTCAAGCTCACCGAGGAGGAGTCGTCCCGCCTGCTCCGCATGGAGGACGAGCTCCACAAGCGGGTCATCGGCCAGGACGACGCCGTCAAGGCGCTGTCCAAGGCGATCCGCCGTACGCGTGCCGGTCTGAAGGACCCGAAGCGTCCGGGTGGCTCGTTCATCTTCGCCGGTCCGTCCGGTGTCGGTAAGACCGAGCTGTCCAAGGCGCTCGCCGAGTTCCTCTTCGGCGACGAGGACGCGCTGATCTCCCTCGACATGTCGGAGTTCAGCGAGAAGCACACGGTGTCGCGGCTCTTCGGTTCGCCCCCCGGCTACGTGGGCTACGAGGAGGGCGGCCAGCTGACCGAGAAGGTCCGCCGCAAGCCGTTCTCCGTCGTCCTCTTCGACGAGGTCGAGAAGGCCCACCCGGACATCTTCAACTCGCTGCTGCAGATCCTGGAGGACGGTCGTCTGACCGACTCCCAGGGCCGGGTCGTGGACTTCAAGAACACGGTCATCATCATGACGACCAACCTCGGCACCCGGGACATCTCCAAGGGCTTCAACCTGGGCTTCGCCGCCCAGGGCGACACGAAGACCAACTACGAGCGCATGAAGAACAAGGTCTCGGACGAGCTGAAGCAGCACTTCCGGCCCGAGTTCCTCAACCGCGTCGACGACGTGGTCGTCTTCCCGCAGCTGACCCAGAACGACATCCTCCGGATCGTCGACCTGATGATCGGCAAGGTGGACGAGCGCCTGAAGGACCGGGACATGGGCATCGAGCTGTCCCAGTCCGCCAAGGAGCTGCTGTCCAAGAAGGGCTACGACCCCGTGCTGGGCGCCCGGCCGCTGCGCCGGACCATCCAGCGCGAGATCGAGGACTCGCTGTCGGAGAAGATCCTCTTCGGCGAGCTGCGCCCCGGTCACATCGTGGTCGTGGACACCGAGGGCGAGGGCGAGTCCCAGACCTTCACCTTCCGCGGTGAGGAGAAGTCCGCCCTGCCGGACGTCCCGCCGATCGAGCAGGCGGCCGGCGGTGCCGGGCCGAACCTGAGCAAGGAGTAGGCCCCACGGCCACGTGAGGCAAGTGAAAGGGCCGGTGCCCCGTCCGGGCACCGGCCCTTTCGCGTGCGCGCGCAGCGGGCGGTACTGCGCGGGCGCCCCTACGAGAGCTGCCCGCCGTAGTCGGGGAGCTTGTACGTCTTCTCGGCGTGACCGCCCGACAGGTCGGTGGCGCTGTTGCCGATGTTGGCGATGATCGTGTAGCCCTTGGACTCGATGGCGACGCGCTGCGCCGTCTTGTAGTCGGCGACGTTCTTGAAGAGGTCGAAGAAGCCGCGGACGTGGAGCCCGGAGACCTCGTAGCCGGTCTTCTCCAGGTTGTACTCGGTGGGCGCGGCGATGATGCCGGGGCGGGCGGTCACGAAGAACAGGGCGACGCCGTGCTCCTGGGCGTACTCGGCCACCTCCAGGACCGGCTTGTTGGCCGGCTGCGGGAAGCTGAACCCGAAGTCGGTCTCCAGGGCCGTGTTGTCGATGTCGAAGACGATCGCCTGCTTCTCGCCCGGCTTCGGCTGGGCGATCCGCTGCTGGAGGTAGGGCAGGGCCTGGTCCATCACGGCCCGGCAGTCCTTCTGCCAGGTGCCGTAGTCGACGTCCGCCGCGGCGGTGCGCGCCGCGGTGACGACGGCGGGGGTGCCGGGGCCGGCCGAAGCTTCGGCGGGGGCGGCGATGGCCAGCAGGGCGGCCGCGGTGACGGCAAGGGTGGCCGTGCGGCGCATCCCGGGTCTCGTCATGGGTGGGGGGTCCTCTCACGTCGGTACGGCGGCATGTCGTGTGCATGTTCGTGTACGCGGGTGACGCGAGGTGAACCGTATGGTTACCGGACGGTACGTGGCTAGGGGTGTGCATCACGTGACGACATGCGCCGTACCACGGCATGCGCCTCGGGACGGAGGGCGGCACAGGGACGGCAGGCGTCACCGGGACGGCAGGCGTCAGACGACGGCGCGGACCCGGGCGAGGGAAGGGGGGCAGGGCAGCGGCGCCAGGACCTCGTCCGGGATCCGCGGCGCGTCCGGCGCGGGCACGACCACGATCTTGCGCAGAGCCGGGAACAGCTCGGAGATCCGCGTCAGGTCCTCGGTGCCGTGCAGGTTGTTCAGCCGCAGGCTGGTGATCCGGGGCAGCGGCGGGCCCTGCCAGCCGACGGCCTGCCAGTTGATCCGCAGCTCGGTCAGCTCCGGCAGCCGGGCGATCTCCTCGTAGTCCTCCGGGCCGAGCCCGCCGTAGAGCGCCGCCAGGCTGAGCTGCCGGAGGGTGCGGAAGCGGTGCAGGCCGCGCATCCGGGTGTGCCACAGCGCCATCTTGGTGAGCCGCAGGTAGCGCAGCGGGAGCTCGGCCGGGATCGCCTCGTCGAGCGATCCGGCCTCCAGCGGCACCCCCACGTCCAGCTGGTCGAGCGTCGGGCACCGGGCGAGGACGTGCAGCGCGCCCGGCCGTTCCAGGCCGGGCAGCAGATCGAGCGACAGCCAGGTCAGCGGCAGCCCGGCGAGCGGCGTCAGGTCGGTCACGTGCGGGGCCCTGCTCAGGTCGAGGTGGGTCAGCCGCCGCAGGCCCGCGAGGCAGCCCAGGTCCCGCAGCACGTCGTTGCCCCGGATGATCAGCTTCCTGGTGCGTTCCGGCTCCAGTCCCGCCGCGATGGCGTCCGCCGGGATGTCCCCGGTCAGCTGCACCTTGCGGCGCCCGCCCAGCTCGCGCAGGAAGCGCAGGTGGTCGGCGGAGTGGGCCGCGAAGAACAGCCCGCCCTCCCGCAGCCGTGCGACGACCTCCTCCCCGTAGGGCCGCAGCGGGAAGCGGTGCCATGTCCAGGTCAGCTGCGCTCGGACCTCCAGGGAGGGGTGCTCGCGGAACCGGGCCAGCACCGGGAGGGCCGCCTCCGTGCCGATCAGCGACGCCGTGACGACGACCGCCCGCGCCTCGTCCTCGCTCAGTCCCTCCGGTCCCGGCAGCAGCTCCAGGGCGAGCGGCCCGGCCTCGGCCAGGGCGCGGGCCTCCTGGGTGGTGCGGGGCGGGATCAGCGCGGCGGCCCGCCGCTCCACCTCGGTACGGACCTGCGGATCGAGTTCCGTGGCGTGTTCCAGGCAGGCCAGCGCCAGCAGCCGTACGCGGGTGCTCGCGGCGCCCGTCAGCCGGTCCGCGGCGTCGATCAGGCCGCGCAGCAGACCGGCGCGTTCCCGGGGCCGGGCGTGCGCGACCGCCATCCGGATCACGTCCGACCACTGGGTGTCCGCCGCGCTGCGCACCAGCAGCCCGAAGTCGCCGTCCTCCACGGCCGCCCGCGCCCCGAGGTAGTCCTGGAAGGTGCGGTGCACGAACTCCACCGTCCCCTCCGCGGGTTCGCGCAGCAGGCCGCTGCGCAGCAGCAGGTGCCCGAGGATCCGTTCCGCGTCGCCCTGGGCCGCCGCGGCCGGCAGGGCGGGCAGTACGTCGGCGACGATCCGCACGGCACGGTCGCGGTCCAGCTCGGACTGGTTGTTGCGGATCAGCCAGTAGGCGAGCCGCTGGAGGAGCTGGATCTGGGGGAGTTCGGTGAGGTGCACCCCGTCCCCCGGGGTGATCATGTCGCGTTCCTCGTCCCGCCGGGCGAGCAGCATCGACAGGGCGGCGTCGTACAGCTCCTGCCGTCCGTGCGGGAGGTAGCCGCGCCGGTCGCGGTGCAGGGCGCAGATCAGACCGCACATCAGCGGGTTGGTGGCGAGCTGCCCGAGGTCGGGCTTGGTGCGCACCGCGTCGAGCAGGGTGCGCTCGTAGCTGTCGAGGAGGCCGGGGTCGGGTGCGTCGATCCGCGCGGCGGCGTGCCACCGGGTGATGAACGCGGCCACGAAGTCACCGCTCATCGGGGTGAGGGCGAGTTCGGTGAAGCCTTCGGCGGCGAGCCAGTCGGCGCGGACGGCGGAGGGCCGGGAGGTCACCAGCCACTGGTTGCCGGGGTAGACGTCGAGCAGCTCGCGCAGCCAGCGCCTGGTCCGCTCGCGGTCCCGCTCGGCGATCTCGTCGAGGCCGTCCACGAGGAGCAGCCCGCGCCCGTCGCCGAGGACCCGGTCCGCCCAGCCGGCGGGCTGGGTGGCGTGGAAGGGGACGCGTACGGCGGCCAGGAAGGCGTCGGGGGCGGGCAGGCCGTCGGGGCGGCGGACCAGGGTGCGCAGCGGCAGGACGAAGGGGATCCGGCCGCGGGGGCCGCGCAGGGCCGTGGTTCCGCCGGGTGCGCCGGGCCCCGGGGAGCCGCCGGACCCGCCCGGGCCCTGCTCGCCGCGCTCGCCGCGGGCCGCGGTGACCGCGAGCCACTGCACCAGCGTCGTCTTCCCGGACCCGGCGACGCCGCGCAGCAGCACCCGGTCGCGCTCGGCGAGCGCCCGGTCGGCGGGCAGGGCGGTCGCCGCGGAGACGACGGGCCCGCCCTCCGGATCGCCGGTGTGGTCGTCGCCGCTTTCCGGGTGCAGGGCCGTGAGGCTGAGGTAGGCGGCGTCCAGGGGCCAGCGGTCGGGCGAGGCGACCAGGTCGATGCCGTAGATCGTCAGGTGGGCGTGGCGGGTGGCGACGTAGGAGAGGTAGCGCTGCTCGAAGGCCTGGTCGGTGCCGGCGGGCGGCGGGGTGCGGGCGATCAGCTCGTCGACCTTGGTCATCAGCTCGCGCTGGCGGCGGGTCTGCTCGACCAGGGTGCGCGGGACGAAGGTGGACCGCTGGGTGAAGAAGTGCAGGATGTGCAGGCAGGCGGTGGTCAGCAGGCCGTCGAGGAAGAGCCCGGCGTCGCGGGAGAGGTGGCGGGCCGGGTCGCCGGCGGTGCGGCGCAGCCTCCGCGCCAGGGCCTCGGGACCCAGCTCCACGGCCTGGACGTCGGTCATGGTGAGGTCACCGAGGGCGTAGAGGGTGTCGGCGAGGGCGTGTGCGACGGCCTGTTCCTCGTCGGCGGGCAGCGGGCGCTCCCCGGTGGCGACGGCCTGCCGGACCAGCTCGGCGGCCAGCCGTTGGACGTCCGCGGGGCCGAGCCGCCGTTTCTCGCCCCGGAACGAGAGGTGGCCGGAGAGCCGGACGGGCCGGTCCACGAGTCCGGCGCCCGGTCCTTCGGTAACGAAGAGCCTTCGTATGAGCGGCGTCACAACGCTGGAAGCCAGCCTGACCCCGATGGCCGTCGGTTCCATCCCGGTCTCCCCCGAAATCCGTCGACACCCCGTCTGACCAGCAGCGTAGCGCCGGTCACATTCCAGGGGCGGTGGATCTCGCCGTCCGGTGACATGCCACACAGGCGATTTGTCCGGTACTAGCCGGAATAGTGGAAGTGCCGAATCGGGCAAAAAGGGCGTATAGCCCGGAACGCCTTGGCTGGAATCGGCGTCCTGGGGTGGTTCGTCCCGAATGGGTGCTCTGTCAAAAGTCAGGACGTTTCGGGGTCAAGTACTAGCTTGGGCCGTAGATCACGGTTTTGGGCCTTTGTGGGGCCGCGGGTTACCAAGGGATGGCCATCCGGAGCCGATGCCTGAGCGCCGGGTGGTTCTCTCTGTCCCCGACCTTCCGAGGTAGCGAATGTCCCCGCGTGTCACGTCCCGTTCTTCCCGTACGGCCCAGCTCCGCACCCGCGCGGCCGTCCTGGCCGCCGGCCTGGGTGCCTCGGTCGTGCTGGGGGCCGGGGTCGCGGCCGCCGCCCCCTCCAGCGCCCCGACCGCCGTCACCGCCACGACCGCCGCCGCCAAGAAGGCCGCCGGCTGGGTAGCCCCCGTGAAGGGCTACACCAAGACCGCGAGCTTCGCCCAGAACGGCGCCCGCTGGCAGTCCACCCACAGCGGTCAGGACTTCGCGGTCCCGAGCGGCACCAAGGTCGTCGCCGCGCACGGCGGCACCGTCGTCAAGGCGGGCGGCAACGGCGCCGGTGACGGCCCCGCGTACGGCAACGCCATAGTCATCAAGCACGGCAACGGCCAGTACTCCCAGTACGCCCACCTGTCCAAGATCAACGTCAAGGTCGGCCAGATCGTCGCCACCGGCCAGCAGATCGCCCTGTCCGGCAACACCGGCAACTCCAGCGGCCCGCACCTGCACTTCGAGATCCGCACCACGCCGAACTACGGCACGGCGATCGACCCGGTCGCCTTCCTGCGGGCCAAGGGCCTGTCCCTCTGAGGCCACCGCCACCGCACGGCCGGCCCTCCCGGTGAGAGCCGGCCGGCCCTCGCCGACGTGACGGACGCGAGCACCGGCTGAACCCCCGACGACCCCGGGCGCCCCACGGCGCCCGGGGTCGTTGTCGGTGCCGCGCGCCACCATCGGCGTATGGACACCATGCGGCCGCTGCGCCTCGCCAAGGACGCCATGGACCGCGACTGGGCCGACCCCGATCTCGACCTGGCCGCCGTCGCCGGGCACGCCGGCTATTCACGCTTCCACTTCGTCCGCGCCTTCAAGGCCGCCTACGGCGAGACGCCCGGCCGGTACCTGACGCACCGCCGCATCGAGCGGGCCGAGGAGCTGCTGCGCGCCGCCGATCTGTCGGTCACGGAGATCTGCCACCTGGTCGGCTTCAGCAGCCTCGGCACCTTCTCCACCCGCTTCAAGACCCGCACCGGACTCACCCCGGTCGAGTACCGCGCCCGGTACGTCCGCGCGGGCGCCTCCCTCATACCCGGCTGCTACGCCCTGCTGTGGGCCGGCGGCTTCCCGCGGCACGCCGCCGGCCAGGACCGCAATTCCGGAGAAGTGCCCTGAGACCCGCCCCGCCTACGGTGACGAACACGGACACCGACAGCGGACCCGAGGAGAGCAGAGCCATGATCACCGGCCTGGGCATCACCACCGTGTGGACCTTCGACCAGCAGCGCACCAAGACCTTCTTCACCGAGAAGCTGGGCTTCGAGGTGCGCAGCGAGGTCCCGATGGGCGACATGCGGTGGGTCACCGTCGGCGCCAAGGAGCAGCCCGGCGTCGAGCTGGCCCTGATGAGCCTGGACGGGCCCGGCCTGGACGCCGAGTCGTCGCGGGCGCTGAAGGAGCTGGTCGGCAAGGGCGTCATCGGCGCCGGCGCGTTCCGCACCGACGACTGCCGGGGCGACTACGAGACGTTCCGGGCCCGTGGCGTGGAGTTCATCCAGGAGCCCCAGGAGCGGCCGTACGGCATCGAGGCGATCTTCCGCGACGACAACGGCAACTGGTACTCGCTGACCGAGCGCAGCGAGGAGCTGGACTTCTCGAAGGACTTCGGCTGACGTGCCGGCGGCCCTTTGGGCCTCACCGGTCGCCGGACAGCGGCAGCATCGGATGGCTGCCCGTGTTCGTCGGCGCGTGCTCCGGCAGCCACAGCACGGCGACCGCGCCCTCGGCGGGGATGTGCGCGGGGGCGCCCGGGGGGCGGACGTTGCGGAAGGTCAGGCGGGCGCCGAGCACCCGGGCCTGCCCCGCGGCGATGGTCAGGCCCAGCCCGTGGCCGTGTCCGGCCCGGTCCTGGCTGCCGGTGCGGAACCGGCTCGGGCCCTCGGCGAGCAGGTCCTCCGGGAAGCCCGGCCCGTGGTCGCGGACCCGGATCACCCGGCCCTCCACGGTGACCTCGACCGGCGGCCTGCCGTGCCGGGCCGCGTTGGCGAGCAGGTTGAACAGCACCCGCTCCAGGCGCCGCGGATCGGTGGTGACCTCCGACTCGTGCACCACGTGCACCGCGATGTCCGGGTCCTTGGCCGCCACCCGCCGGGCCACGAACTCGCCCAGCAGGATGTCCTGGAGTTCGGCCCGCTCGGAGGCCCCGTCCAGCCGCGCCACCTCCAGCACGTCCTCGACGAGGGTGCGCATGGCCTTCGCCCGGTCCAGCACCAGCTCGGTCGGGCGGCCCGGCGGCAGCAGCTCGGCCGCGGTGAGCAGCCCGGTGACCGGCGTGCGCAGCTCGTGCGCGATGTCCGCGGTGACCCGGCGCTCGGCCTCCAGCCGCTGCTGGAGCGCGTCCGCCATCGCGTCGACGGCCCGGGCGAGATCGTCCGTCTCGTCCCGCACCACCCCGCCGATCGCCTCCCGCACCCGGACGTCCGGCTCGCCCTTGGCGACCCGGTTCGCGGCGGCGGCCGCCTTGCGGAGCCGGCCCGAGAGCTGCCCGCCGATCAGCACGCCGAGCGCGCTGCCGACGAGGACGACCGCGATCGAGCCGATCACCAGGGCCTGGTCGAGGTCGTTGAGGATGTCCGTACTGCGTTCCGTGAGGCCGGTGTGCAGCGACAGCACATGGCCGTCGGCGACCGGCACGGCGGCCCAGATGTCGGGGGAGCCGCCCGGCCGGTCCGCCACGTAGGTCGCCCGGCGCCCCGCCTCCACCTTGGCCCGCAGCTCGTCCGGCAGGTGCGGGTCGTCGATCTTGACGTTGGCGAAGTTGGCCCGGTTGGACAGGTCGAAGGTGTGCTCGGCGATCTGCACGTCCGCGAGGTCGCGCTGGGCGATCTGGATGCGCTCGTCGGCGAGGTCGCGCGCGTTGTCCAGCATCGAGACGCGGGCGGCGTTGTGCACCACGAGGCTGAGCGCGATCGCGACGAGCGCCCCGACCAGCGCGATCGCCGCGCTGAGCTTCCAGCGCAGCCCGGTGCGCAGGCCGTCGGGCAGGCCGGAGCGCAGACCCGGGCCCAGCGCGCCGCCCAGCTTGCCGCGCAGGCCGCCGCCGAGCCGTGTGCCGGTGGCCACGCCGGGGCCCGCGCCGAAACGCGCGCGGACGCCCGCGCGCCGGGCGGACAGACCAGTGATCCCCCGCATCCCTTCGACGCCCCCGCTCAGGCCTTCAGTTTGTAGCCGAAGCCGCGGACCGTCTCGATCCGGTCCTGGCCGATCTTCTGCCGCAGCCGCTGCACATGGACGTCGACGACCCGGGTGTCCCCGCCCCAGCCGTAGTCCCAGACCCGCTCCAGCAGCTTGTCGCGGGAGAGCACGGTGCCGGGCGCCGCGGAGAACTCCAGCAGCAGCCGCATCTCGGTCGGCGTCAGGGCCACCGGCTGCCCGGCCCGGCGCACCTCCATGCCCTCGGTGTCGATCTCCAGGTCGCCGAAGGTCAGCACCCCGCCGGTCGCCGCGGCACCGGACTCGTCGGCCCGGTCACCGCCGCCGGCGTGGCCGAAGCGGCGCAGCACCGCGCGGATCCGCGCCACCAGCACGGCACCGTCGAACGGCTTGGTCACGTAGTCGTCGGCGCCCGCCTCCAGGCCCAGGACGACGTCGATGGCGTCCGCCCGCGCGGACAGCATGATCACCGGCACGGTCGACTCGTCGCGGATCCGGCGGCACAGGCTGACCCCGTCCAGTCCCGGCACCATGACGTCCAGCAGGGCGATGTCGGGGCGGCGGCTGCGGAACGACTCCAGTCCCGACAGCCCGTCGGGCATGGCGGTGACCGCGAAGCCGTCCCGCTCCAGGGCGAGCTGGGTGGCCTCGCGGATGACGTCGTCGTCCTCGACGAACAGGACGTGGGTCTGGTCTGCCATCCGGGATGCTCCGTCGATGCTGGTCAGGGGTCGGGTCGGATCGGGTCGGATCGGGTCGGGTCGGGGCCGTGGCCGGTGCCGGTTCGGTGCCGGTGTCGCGTCGGACGGCCGGTGTCAGTGGCTCTCGGGTGCCGGGGCGGGAGCCTCCCCGACGGCGTTGCCGTACTCGTTGTGCATGCGGTACTCCTCGGCGAAGCGGTCCCCGGTCCAGCGGTAGGTGATCACCACCTCGCCGGAGGGGTTCGAGACGGGGTCGCCCTTCTCGTAGACCTGCCGGGTCACCACCAGGTCGCCCCGGTCGATCTCCGCGTACACCGGGGACTCCTCGGCCCCGAAGACATTCTCGTACCTGCCGTCCGCCCGGTGGTACACGTACGACCCGACGCCGACCGCGTCACCGCAGGTGAGCACGTTGACCACGAGGTCGTCCACGGTGCCGCCGGTCAGGTCGCCGTACGACACGTCGACCGGGTAGTCGCCGGGGACGCAGGGCTTCAGCTCCCGCTTGACCGCCGCGGAGACGCGCGGGTCGCTGCGCACCAGCCGGAGCGCGTCCCTCCGGTTCGGTGTGACGGACGCGGACGGCTGGTCGGAGGGCGCGGCGCCCGCACCCGCCACCGAGCCGACGTGGGCCGGACCCTCGTCCCGCGCCCCGGTGCCGCCCGTGCCGCACGCGGCCAGGCACAGGGCGAGGGCGGCGAGCAGGACCACCGCCCCGCCGGCCGCCCGGGCGCCTCGGTCGCCAGGGGCTGTCCCAGCCGTTCCCGTACCGGTCAGGCCGCGCACCGCTCCCGCTCCTCACGCTCCAGCGCGCGTGCGTCCAGATCGCGTGCCTCCAGCTCCTCGCGGAGCCGGGCGAGCGCCCGGTGCAGCGTGCTCTTGACCGTACCGGCCGACATGCCGAGGGCCGCGGCCGTCTCCTCCGTGGACATCTGCTCCCAGTGTCGCAGCACGACCACGCTGCGCTGCTTCGGGGCGAGCACCTTCATGACGTCCATCAGCAGGGCGCGGTCCGCGTGCTGTTCGGTGGAGTCGTCGACCGAGGCGTCCGGCAGCTGCTCGGTCGGCACCTCCTCCAGCTTCCGCGCCCGCCACCACTCGGTCCGTGTGTTGATCATGACCCGGCGCAGGTAGGCGTCGGCCAGGCGCTTGTCCGCGATGCCGTCCCAGCGGCCGTACGTCCGGGCGAGCGCCGTCTGGAGGAGGTCCTGCGCGTCGACCGGGTCCGGTACCAGGCGCCGGGCGCTGCGCAGCAGCGCGTCCTGCCGGGTGCGGACGTACTCCTCGAACTCGAGCACCTCGCCCTGCGCCATGATGAACCGCCTCCGTCTTTTCCCCGTTGTCCCGTTGCTCGTCCCGTCACTGCCGGGCACCGCAATGAAGCTACGGAGGCGTTGTCACGGGGCTGTGCGAAGCAGCCCGCGACTGTCAATCGGCTGTCCGTCGGTTGTGTAACGAAAGGAGGAATGGGGTAAAGGGGGAGGGCGCTTCGACCGGATATGGGGTGTTTTCGGAGCGAGCGGGGGTGGAAGCGACGGCGGCCGGAGCCGGCCGCGCCGTCACATCCGTACCGTCACCCCGGTGCGCCCGGCGGCCGCGCGGGCCGCCGGCCGCGCGCATCCCGGGCCCGGCGGCCGCGCGCCCGCCTCAGCTCAGCGGCAGCCGGTACAGCCCGCCGGGCAGCGGCTCGACCAGGCCGTCGGCGACCAGCCCGTCCAGCGCCCGGGCGCGCTGCACCGGCTCGTGCCACACCCGGTCCAACGCGGCCTGCGGAACCGGCGCGTGGGCCTCGCGCAGCACGGCGAGCAGCTTGCCGCGCACCTGCCGGTCGGTCCCGGCGTACGTCTGGCCGCGGCGCGGCGGGCCCTCGTGCTCCGGCTTGCCGGCGAGCCGCCAGGCGCACTGCGCGGCGATCGGACAGCGCGGGCAGCTCTCGTTCTTGGCGGTGCACACCAGCGCGCCCAGCTCCATCGAGGCGGCGGCCCAGCGGGCGGCGGTCCGCTCGTCCTCGGGCAGCAGCGCACGGGCCAGCCGCCGCTCGGCGGCGGTGGTGGCGTTCGGCGGGTACCGCACCCCGGTCACCGCGCGGGCGAACACCCGGCGCACATTGGTGTCCAGCACCGGATGGCGCTGGCCGTACGCGAAGGAGGCGACCGCGGCGGCCGTGTATTCGCCGATGCCGGGCAGCGCCAGGAGCTGCGCGTGGTCGGTCGGTACGTCACCGCCGTGCCGTTCCGTTATGGCGACCGCGGCGCCGTGCAGCCGCAGGGCGCGGCGCGGATAGCCGAGCCGTCCCCAGGCGCGGACCGCCTCGCCGGGCGGCTCCTCGGCGAGGTCGGCGGGGCGCGGCCAGCGCGCCAGCCACTGCTCGTAGACGGGCAGCACGCGGTTGACCGGAGTCTGCTGGAGCATGAACTCGCTGACCATCACGCCCCACGGCCCGGCCTCGGGGCGCCGCCAGGGGAGGTCGCGCGCGTGCTCGTCGAACCAGGCGATGACGGGGGCGTGCAGGTGCTCGCCGGTGGCGGTGGCGGTGTCGGCGGTACCGGGGGCGGGGATGCCGGGCAGGGGCTTCGTGGGAGCAGTCATGACGGTTCCGATCCTGCCACGCCGAGGGGCGGGGGCGGGGTTCCCGGCGTGGCCGAGCGTGCCGTCCGCCGGGCCGGCGGCGCGCGGCCGACGACTTCCGGGCCGTGCCGCCCCTTGTGTTCCGGCCCCGGGGGTACCTCCTCACTCATGGCCAAGGGTGCAAGGGCGCGAACGCGAACGCGTGCAGGGCGGGCCGCCGGGGTGGAAGGGCGGGTTCCGAGATGATGATCCGGAAAAGTTGTCGCGCGGAGCGGCGGGTGGGACGAGCGAACGGGTTGATCTCTCGTACAGTTTGCGCCGTGGGATCTCTGCGCAATCCGGTCGGGCCGCTTCCCTCCTCCATCTACTGGCGACGGAGGGCCGTCCTGCTGTCCGTGGTCGCCCTGTTGGCGCTGCTGATCACCTGGACCGTCACCTCGGGCGACGGCGGCGGTGGCAACGACGCCGGCGGTTCCGACGGCAAGAACCCCCTGCCCACGATCACCGCCGGGCCCTCCGGTTCCGGGCCGGCGATCACCGAACGCCCCGGCGGGCGCGACGAGTCGGGCAGCGGTGGCTCCGGCGGGGCCGGGGACCCGGGCGGCTCCGGCGGCGGTTCCGGTGACGGGCCGGGCGGGGGATCGGGCGACGGCTCGGACGCCGGTGGCTCCGCCGGTTCCGGGGGCTCCGACGGCGCGGGCGGTACGGACTCCACGGACGGCAAGCCGGGTGCGTCCGGCTCCGGCGCGGTGGCCACCGGTGTCGGCGCGAAGGACGCGCTGCCCGCGGGCTCCGCACTGCCCAACTGCACTGCGGGCGCCGTCACCTTGAGCGTGCGCAGCGTGCGCAACTCCTACTCGCCGGACCAGACCCCCGCGTTCCGGATCACCGCCCGGAACTCGGCCGGCAGCGACTGCAAGATCGACCTCGGTCCGCGCGGCACGGTGCTGACGATCACTCAGGCCGACGGCGACGACGCCTACTGGTCGTCCGCGGACTGCCCCAAGGGTGCCGCCCGCCTGCTCTACCGGGTCCCGGCGAAGAGCGGCATCACCTACACCGTCGAGTGGGACCGCAAGCCGAGCGCCCCCGAGTGCGCGACGCCCCCGGCCGGGACGGCCAAGCCCGGCACGTACCTGCTGGAGGCCAAGGCCAAGGGCTTCGCGAAGGCACAGACGTCGTTCGTGCTCGACGCGGACTGATCCGGACGCCGAAGGGGGTCGCGCCCGACCGGGTGCGACCCCCTTCGGCATCCGTGGTCAGACGTACCGCTCCAGGATCGAGCTCTCCGCCAGCCGCGACAGCCCCTCGCGCACGCTGCGCGCCCGGGCCTCGCCCACGCCGTCCACGGTCTGCAGATCGTCCACGCTCGCGGCGAGCAGCTTCTGCAGCCCGCCGAAGTGCTCCACCAGCCGGTCGATGATCGCGCCGGGCAGCCGCGGCACCTTGGCCAGCAGCCGGAAGCCGCGCGGCGACACCGCGGAGTCCAGGGTCTCCGGCGAGCCGGTGTACCCCAACGCGCGCGCCACCGTGGGCATTTCCAGCAGCTCGGCGTGGGTCAGCGCGTCCAGCTCGGACAACGCCTCGTCGACCGTGCGGGAACGCTTGGCGGTCGGTTCGGGCACGTAGTCCCGTACGACCAGTTCGCGCTCGGGCTCCACACCGGCGATCAACTCGTCGAGCTGGAGCGCGAGCAGGCGGCCGTCGGTGCCCAGCTCCACCACGTACTCGGCGATCTCGGTGGCGATCCGGCGCACCATCTCCAGCCGCTGGGCGACCGCCGAGACGTCCCGGACCGTCACCAGGTCCTCGATCTCCAGTGCCGACAGGGTGCCCGCGACCTCGTCGAGGCGGAGCTTGTACCGCTCCAGGGTGGCGAGGGCCTGGTTGGCGCGGGAGAGGATCGCCGCCGAGTCCTCCAGGACGCGGCGCTGTCCGTCGACGTAGAGGGCGATCAGCCGCATCGACTGGGAGACGGAGACCACGGGGAAGCCGACCTGCTTGCTGACCCGGTCCGCGGTGCGGTGCCGGGTGCCGGTCTCCTCGGTCGGGATCGTCGCGTCGGGCACGAACTGCACACCCGCCCGCAGGATCTTCGACAGGTCGGAGGAGAGCACGATGCCGCCGTCCAGCTTGCACAGCTCCCGCAGCCGGGTCGCCGTGAACTCCACGTCGAGCACGAAGCCGCCCGTGCACATCGCCTCGACGGTCTTGTCGGAGCCGAGCACGATCAGACCGCCGGTGTTGCCGCGCAGCACCCTTTCGAGTCCGTCGCGCAGGGCCGTGCCGGGTGCCACGGCGCTCAGCGAGGCGCGCATCAGGCCATCGGCACCGGAACTCCCACCGGACTTTCCGGGAGCTGCTGCCCGGTCGTTGGCTGCCACTGCACTCCTCCGGTCGCAGGTTCTGGGGCGCTCCCGCAAACGCACTCGGTTCGTACGGACGGGCGAGACCAGGGCAAAGTCTACCGGCGGTCCTCCGCCTCCCGGGGGGCGTCTCGGCGACGGGAGCGGGGGAGGACCCTGAGGGCGTCCCCTATGTCGGCGACTTCCAGGACCTTCATACCGGCCGGGACCTTCCCCGGATCACCCGGCACCAGCGCGTGCGTGAAGCCCAGGCGGTGCGCCTCGGAGAGCCGGCGCTGCACCCCGGTGACCCGTCTGACCTCGCCCGCGAGGCCCACCTCGCCGATCGCGACGAGGTTCTTGGGCAGCGGGGTGTCGCTGGCCGCGGAGGCCAGGGCGAGGGCGATCGCGAGGTCGGCGGCCGGCTCGGAGAGCTTCACGCCGCCGACCGTCGCCGAGTAGATGTCCCTCTTGCCCAGGGCGCTGATCCGGCCGCGCTGCTCCAGGACGGCCAGCATCATCGACACCCGCGAGGTCTCCAGGCCGGAGGTGGTGCGGCGCGGGGAGGGGATCTGGGAGTCGACGGTGAGCGCCTGCACCTCGGCCACCAGGGGGCGGCGGCCCTCCAGGGTGACGGTCAGGCAGGTGCCGGGGACCGGTTCGTCACGTCGTGTCAGGAAAAGTCCGCTCGGGTCGGTGAGGCCCGTGATGCCCTCGTCGTGCAGTTCGAAGCAGCCGACCTCGTCCGTCGCCCCGTACCGGTTCTTGACGCCGCGCACCAGCCGCAGCCGGGCGTGCCGGTCGCCCTCGAAGTGCAGGACGACGTCCACCAGGTGCTCCAGCAGGCGCGGACCGGCGATCGCGCCGTCCTTGGTGACATGGCCCACCAGGAGGGTGGACATGCCGCGCTCCTTGGAGGCCCGGATCAGGGCGCCGGCCACCTCGCGGACCTGCGCCATGCCGCCCGGGGCGCCGTCGATCTCCGGGGACGCCACCGTCTGCACCGAGTCGAGGATCAGCAGCGACGGCTTCACCGCGTCCAAGTGACCGAGGACGGCGGACAAATCGGTCTCCGCCGCCAGGTACAGGTGGTCGTCCAGGGCGCCGATGCGGTCGGCGCGCAGCCGGACCTGGCTGGCCGACTCCTCGCCCGTGACGTACAGGGTCCGGTGCTCCTCGCTCGCCGACTTGGCGGCCACGTCCAGCAGCAGCGTCGACTTGCCGACCCCGGGCTCGCCCGCGAGCAGCACCACCGCGCCGGGCACCAGGCCGCCGCCGAGCACCCGGTCCAGCTCGGGCACGCCGGTGGTGCGGGCGGTGGCCGTGCGGCCGTCGACCTGGCCGATGGGCAGGGCGGAGGTGGTGACGCGGCCCGGTGTCGTCGTGCGGACCGCGGGCGCGCCGTACTCCTCGACCGTCCCCCAGGCCTGGCACTCGGGGCAGCGGCCGAGCCACTTCGCCGTCTGCCAGCCGCACTCGGTGCAGCGGTAGGACGGGCGGTCCTTGGTGGTCTTCGTACGGGCAGCCATGGACGAAACCGTAACCGGCCGCACTGACAACGCGGCGGCGCGGGCCGGGCCGCGGCGGCCGGGCCGCCGGTGACGGCTCCCCGTGCCCGCCCCGGCGCCGCCCGCCCGCGATCCGGCGCCACCCGCCGCGATCCGGCCGCACCTTCCGGAAACGGCCGCGGAACGCTCGGCTCCTGTCCCCTTATGAGGGATCGTTTCACCCGTACGGATTAAAAGTGCTCAAGGGGGCGGAAGCGCCCTTCCCCGGCCCCCTACGGTCACCGGGTGATGAGCAGCAGCCCGGAGACCCCGACCCGCACGACCGGTGCACACCGGGCGCACCGCGAGGCGCGCGACCGCGCTGCGGCGCGCACGCTGGCGCACCGTCCCCCCGAGCGCTACGAGCCCCACCTCGACGGACTCTTCACCTACTGCCTGTCCGTCCTGTGCGACCACGACGGCGCCACCGCCGCCCTCGGCGAGGCGCTGGCCGTCGCCGAGCGCCGCGGCCAGCGCGTCCCCGTCGCCCCCGGCGAGCGCCGCGCCTGGCTGTACGCGCTGGCCCGCTGGGCCTGTCTGCGCAAGCTGGCCGAGGCCAAGCAGAAACGTCAGGGCACCCACGCGGCGGGCCGCCACAGCCCCGCCCGCCGGCGGACCGGGCCGCCGGCCGCCCCGCCGGTCTCCGAGGAGGCCCAGGAGGAGCGCCGGCGGGAGCTGGCCCTGCTCGCCTGGCCGGAGGCCGCCGGCACCAGCCCGGAACAGCGCGAGGCGCTGGAACTCGCCGTACGCCATCACCTGACCGCCCACGAGGTCGCCGCCGTGCTCGGCATGGACCCGGCCGCCGCCCGCGAGCTGCTGGCGGCCGCCGCCTGCGAGGTCGAGCGGACCCGCGCGGCGCTCGCCGTCGTCGAGAGCGGCACCTGCCCGGGCGTCGCCCGGCTCAGCGGCGACCACCAGCTCGTGCTCAGCCCCGCGCTGCGCCGCGAGCTGATCCGGCACGTCGACGACTGCCCGCGCTGCCGCCGCGGCGCCCAGCGCGCGGTCCCCGGCCGCTGGCCGGGCGCCACCCTCACCCCCGCCGAACTGCCCGTCCTGGCGGCGCCCCGCGCGGCCCTCCGGGTGGCCATGGGCCGCCACCCGCGCGCGCGGGGAGCCGCCGCCCCCCGCTTCGACCGGCGCGGCTTCCCCATGGACCCCAAGGACCGGGCCGCCCGCCGGGACCGCATCCGCGCGCGGGCCGTCACCACGACGGTCGTCGCCACCGTCGTCGCCGCCCCCGTGATCGCCCTGTGGTCCGCCTACCGGGGCACCCCCGGCACCGGCGAGGCGGAGACCGGCGGCGCCACCACCAGCCGTGACGACACCGCCGGGGACCTCGGCGGCGAGGCGTCGGGCGGCGGCTACGAGAACGCCGGGAACGCCAGCACCCGGGCCGGCGGACGCCTCACCCCGGGCGACCGGCCCGACGTCTCCGTCGAGGTCGTCGGCGTCGCCGGCGCCGGACCGCAGGGCGCGCAGCAGCTCCAGGTCACCGCCGGCCGCAGCGGCGACACCACCCTCGTGACCCTCACCGCCTCCGGCCGCGCCCCGGTCCGCTGGTCCGCGTCCACCGGCGCCGCCTGGCTGTACCTCAGCCGGACCTCGGGCACCCTGCGGCCCGGCGAGTCCCTCACGATCAGGGTGTACGTCGACCACCTGCGCGAGCCGTCCGGGTACTGGACCGCGCGGGTCGCGGTCTCACCCGCCGGCGCCGTCGTCACCATCGCGGGCCACGGCACCGCGCCCACCCCGGCCGGCCCCGGCCCGAACCCGCTGCCGACCCGGCCGTCCGGCCCGCCCCCGGTCACCCCGGACCCCACGCCGACGCCCAGCGAACCCAGCGCGCCGCCGTCCGGCAGCACGCCCCCGTCGACCGACCCCGAGCCCACGCCCAGCGCGTCCACCCCGCCGGACGCCGGCGGGCAGACCCCGTCGCCCGGCGACGGCGGCGACCCGAGCCCCGGCACGTCCTGAACGCGACGGGACCGGCGCGGGGGCCGGGGCGCCGGTGTCAGACCGCCGGGTCCGCGGGATGCGGCGCGACCAGCGGCAGCTGCGAGGCCAGCCGCTGCTCGCACAGCTCGACCAGCCGGTCGTAGCCCGCCTTGCCCATCAGCTCGGTCAGCTCCGCGCGGTAGGAGACGTACACCGGTTCCCCCGCGCCGTGCGCCGAGGTCGCCGACGTGCACCACCAGTGCAGGTCGTGGCCGCCCGGACCCCAGCCCCGGCGGTCGTACTCACCGATGGACACCTGGAGCACCCGGGTGTCGTCGGGCCGGTCGATCCACTCGTAGGTGCGGCGGACCGGGAGCTGCCAGCAGACGTCCGGCTTGGTCTCCAGCGGCTCCCGGCCCTCCCTCAGCGCCAGGATGTGCAGGGAGCAGCCCGCGCCACCCGCGAAGCCCGGGCGGTTCTGGAAGATGCACGAGCCCTGGTACGGGCGGGTCTGCCGGGAGCCCTCGTCGTCCTCGGAGACCCAGCCGCTCTCCATGCCGACGTCGTGGTGCTGCCAGATCTCCGGCGTGAGCCTCGCCACGTGCCCGGCGACCCGCTTCTCGTCGTCCTCGTCGGAGAAGTGCGCGCCGAGCGAGCAGCAGCCGTCGTCCGCGCGGCCCGCCTGGATGCCCTGGCAGCCGCTGCCGAAGATGCAGTTCCAGCGAGAGGTGAGCCATGTCAGATCACAGCGGAACACCTGCTCGTCGTCCGCCGGATCGGGGAACTCCACCCACGCGCGGGCGAAGTCGAGGCCCTTCTCGTCGGACGTCAGGTCCCGCGGCGCCGTCGTCGGGGCGCCCTTCGCGGCTTTCGCCGACGAAGAACCCAGGACCGATTCGTCCCTCTTGGCCTTCTTCGCGGCCTTTTCGTTCTTCGTCTTTTTCGTCTTTGGCACGGGACCAGGGTAAGTCGCCCGGGACGGCTGCCGGGACCTCCCGCGGCGGATCGGGTCCGGCTTCGGGGGCGGCGGGCGGCACGGCTGGCAGTAGCGTGCCGTACATGAGACTCGGAGTCCTCGACGTGGGATCGAACACGGTGCATCTGCTGGTGGTGGACGCGCACCCGGGCGCGCGCCCGCTGCCCGCGCATTCGCACAAGGTGGAACTCCGCCTCGCCCAGCTCCTCGACGGGGACGGGGCCATCGGCCCCCACGGGATCGACAGGCTGACGGCCGTCGTCCACGACGCGCTCCAGGCCGCCGAGGACAAGGGCGTCGAGGAACTGCTGCCGTTCGCCACCTCCGCCGTGCGCGAGGCCCGCAACGCCGACGAGGTCCTCGCGCGCGTGCGGGCCGGGACCGGCGTCGAACTGCAGGTGCTGAGCGGGGCCGAGGAGGCCCGGCTGACCTTCCTCGCCGTCCGCCGCTGGTTCGGCTGGTCGGCCGGGAAACTGCTCGTCCTGGACATCGGCGGCGGTTCCCTGGAGATCGCCTACGGCATGGACGAGGAGCCCGACGCGGCCGTCTCCCTCCCGCTCGGCGCCGGCCGGCTCACCGCCGCCTGGCTCCCCGGCGACCCGCCCGCCCCGGACGACGTCCGGGCGCTGCGCCGCCACGTCCGCGCACAGATAGCCCGCACCGTCGGGGAGTTCAGCCGCTTCGGCGCCCCCGACCACGTCGTCGCCACCTCCAAGACCTTCAAGCAGCTCGCCCGCATCGCCGGCGCCGCCCGCTCCGCCGAGGGCCTCTACGTCCAGCGCGAGCTGAAGCGGGCGTCCCTGGAGTCCTGGGTGCCCCGCCTCGCCGCCATGAGCGCCGACGAGCGCGCCGAACTCCCCGGCGTCTCCGAGGGCCGTGCCGGCCAGCTCCTCGCGGGCGCCCTGGTCGCCGAGGGCGCGATGGACCTCTTCCGCGTGGAAACCCTCGAGATCTGCCCCTGGGCCCTGCGGGAGGGGATCATCCTTCGGCGGCTCGACCACATGCCGGGGGAGTGAGGCGGGACCCCGCGCCGCGCCCCGGCCCCGCGCCCCCCCCTCGCGCGCCCGCCGTACCTCCGCGCCCGCGCCGTACCCCCGCGCCCCCTCGCGCGCCCGCCGTACCCCCGCGCCCGCCCGCCGCACCCCTCCTGACGCGTGGCGTACGTGAAGTACGCCACCCCGGCCCTCGCCACCCGAGCCCCCGGCACACCCCCGGCGCCCGGCGCCCGGCGCCTTCCGCACTCCGGGCGCGCGCCCTCGCTCCACACGCCTGAATACCGCCCATACGCCTGCATACCGGCCGCATATCCCCTGCGTGCGGCCCGTCTCGTCGCACCCGGGCGCCTCGTCGAACCGTCGCCCGGCGAGCCCGCACCCGGCCCGGCGCCACCACCGGAACCACCCCCGCGCGCGCGTGGCCGATTGCCGCGCCCCCGCGGGCGGCGCACAGCGGCTCCCGCCCCGGCGCCGAGCCACGCCCCGTACCCTGTCCTTCGTGGCAGAACCAGTGGTGCGCATCCCGGATGCGAAGGTCGCCCTCTCGACGGCTTCCGTCTATCCGGAGTCGACGGCGACGGCCTTCGAGATCGCCGCGCGCCTCGGGTACGACGGGGTCGAGGTCATGGTGTGGAACGACCCGGTCAGCCAGGACATCGAGGCGCTGCGCCGGCTCAGCGACTACCACCACGTGCCGATCCTCGCCGTGCACGCCCCCTGCCTGCTGATCACCCAGCGCGTCTGGACCACCGACCCCTGGGTCAAGCTCCAGCGCGCCCGTGCGGCGGCCGAGAAGCTCGGCGCGAGCACGGTCGTCGTGCACCCGCCGTTCCGCTGGCAGCGGCAGTACTCCCGTGACTTCGTCGCCGGCATCTGGCGGATGGCGAACGAGACGGATGTCCGCTTCGCCGTCGAGAACATGTACCCCTGGCGCTACCGCGACCGCGAGATGCTGGCGTACGCCCCCGACTGGGACGTCACCAAGGACGACTACCGGCACTTCACGATCGACCTCAGCCACACCGCCACCGCCCGCACCGACGCCCTGCAGATGGTCGACCGCATGGGTGACCGGCTCGGCCACATCCACCTCGCCGACGGCAACGGCTCCGCCAAGGACGAGCACCTGGTCCCCGGCCGCGGCACCCAGCCCTGCGCGGAGGTGCTGGAACGCCTCGCCCTGACCGGTTTCGACGGCCATGTCGTCATCGAGGTCAACACCCGGCGCGCCATGTCCAGCGCCGAACGCGAGGCCGACCTGGCGGAGGCGCTGGCCTTCACCCGGCTCCACCTGGCCTCCGCGGCGCGGGTGCCCCGGCGATGACCGACGCGACCGCCCGCCGCCGGGGCCGCCCCCGCCGCACGGAGTCCGGTGCGCCGGGCGACACCCGGGACCGCATCCTGGCCGCCGCCCGCGAGCAGTTCTCCGAGCACGGCTACGAGAAGACGTCCGTGCGGGGCATCGCCAAGGCGGCCGGTGTGGACCCGGCGCTGGTGCACCACTACTTCGGCACGAAGGAACAGGTCTTCCAGGCGGCGGTGGAGACGGTCTTCGCGCCCGCCCTGCGCGCACCGGACGTGGTCTTCGACGGCCCGGCCGACGAGGTCGGCGAGCGGTTCGCGCGGTTCCTGTTCGGGGTCTGGGAGAACCCGGTGACCCGCACGCCGCTGCTGGCGGTGCTGCGGTCGGCCGTCAACAACGAGGTGGCCGCCGCCGTCTTCCGCCGGCTGGTCACGAGCCAGCTGCTGCGCCGGGTCGCGGGCCGGCTGGACCAGCCGGACGCCGAGCTGCGGGCCGAGCTGGCCGCCGCCCAGCTGGTCGGCGTCGCCATGATGCGTTACGTGATCAAGCTGGAGCCGCTGGCGTCGGCCGACATGGACGTGATCGTCGCGCGCGTGGCGCCCGTGGTGCAGCGGCACCTCACCCACCCCTGACGCCACCTCGGCGAAACCTGATCTCTGAGACGCCCGTCCCGCCATACGGACACCCCGCCCGGGCTGTCGCACCCCCGGCGTACGCTCGACTCATCCAGAACTCTCCGTCTCATCCGGAAGTCTCCGGCTGAGATCCTTGAAGGAGCGAGCGACGATGCCCGAGCTGAGGTCCCGCACAGTCACCCACGGCCGCAACATGGCGGGCGCCCGCGCCCTTATGCGCGCCTCCGGTGTACCCGGTGCGGACATCGGCCGGAAGCCGATCATCGCGGTCGCCAACAGCTTCACCGAGTTCGTGCCCGGCCACACCCACCTCCAGCCGGTCGGCCGGATCGTCAGCGAGGCGATCAGGGAGGCGGGCGGCATCCCGCGCGAGTTCAACACGATCGCCGTCGACGACGGCATCGCGATGGGCCACGGCGGCATGCTCTACAGCCTGCCCTCCCGCGACCTGATCGCGGACAGCGTGGAGTACATGGTGGAGGCGCACTGCGCCGACGCCCTGGTCTGCATCTCCAACTGCGACAAGATCACCCCGGGCATGCTGATGGCGGCCCTGCGCCTCAACATCCCCGCGGTCTTCGTCTCCGGCGGCCCCATGGAGTCCGGCCGCGCCACCCTGGTCGACGGCACGGTCCGCACCCTCGACCTGGTCGACGCGATCTCCGACGCCGTGAACGACAAGATCTCGGACGAGGACATCCTCCGCATCGAGGAGAACGCCTGTCCGACCTGCGGCTCCTGTTCCGGCATGTTCACCGCCAACTCGATGAACTGCCTGACCGAGGCCATCGGCCTGTCCCTCCCCGGCAACGGGTCCGTCCTGGCCACCCACACCGCCCGCCGCGCGCTCTACGAGAACGCCGCCCGCACGGTCATGGACATCACCCGCCGCTACTACGAGCAGGACGACGACTCGGTCCTGCCCCGCAACGTCGCCACCTTCGCCGCCTTCGAGAACGCGATGGCCCTCGACATCGCGATGGGCGGCTCCACCAACACGATCCTGCACCTGCTGGCCGCCGCCCAGGAGGCCGGCGTCCCGTTCGGCCTGGCGGAGATCGACGCGGTGTCCCGCCGGGTCCCGTGCCTGGCCAAGGTCGCGCCCAACGTCGCCAAGGACCGCACGTACTACATGGAGGACGTGCACCGCGCAGGCGGCATCCCCGCCCTGCTCGGCGAACTGCACCGCGCGGGCCTGCTCAACGAGGACGTGCACGCCGTGCACAGCCCGTCCCTGTCGGACTGGCTCAAGACCTGGGACGTGCGCGGCGGCTCCCCGTCCCCCGAGGCCGTCGAGCTGTGGCACGCCGCCCCCGGCTGCGTCCGCTCCGCCGAGGCCTTCTCCCAGTCGGAGCGCTGGGAGGCCCTCGACACCGACGCCGAGAACGGCTGCATCCGCTCCGCCGAGCACGCCTACTCCAAGGACGGCGGCCTCGCGGTCCTCAAGGGCAACCTCGCGGTCGACGGCTGCGTGGTGAAGACGGCCGGCGTCGACGAGTCGATCTGGACCTTCGAGGGCCCCGCCGTCGTCTGCGAGTCGCAGGAGGAGGCCGTCGAGAAGATCCTCAACAAGCAGATCACCCACGGCGACGTGGTCGTCATCCGCTACGAGGGCCCGAAGGGCGGCCCCGGCATGCAGGAGATGCTCTACCCGACGTCCTTCCTCAAGGGCCGCGGCCTCGGCAAGACCTGCGCGCTGATCACCGACGGCCGGTTCTCCGGCGGCACCTCCGGCCTGTCCATCGGCCACGCCTCCCCGGAAGCGGCGTCCGGCGGCACCATCGCGCTCGTCCAGGACGGCGACCGCATCCGCATCGACATCCCGAACCGGTCGATCGAGCTGCTGGTCGACGAGGCCGAACTGGCCCGCCGCGAGCAGGCCCTCGACGGCGTCTACGCCCCGAGGAACCGCGACCGCAAGGTCTCGGCCGCCCTGCGCGCGTACGCCGCGATGGCCACCAGCGCCGACAAGGGCGCGGTCCGCGACGTCGGCAAGCTGGGCTGACCGCCGCGCGCCCCGCGCTCCGCGCACGAACGGGCGGCCGCCCCCTCCGCGGGGACGGCCGCCCGTTCGTGCGCCTGGCCGTCGGGGACGGCCGGTGCCTCACCAGGCGCCCGGATCCCGCCCGTCCACCCCGAAGACCGTGCCGTCCGGCCCGGCGGCGTACACGCGCGTGCCCACCAGCACGGGCGCGGGCACCTCGCCGGCGACCCTGTCCGAGCCCGTGCCCAGCCGGGCCGGGGTCTGCCCGACCAGGTCCCCGGTCCGGGCGTCGACGGCGATCAGCCGGCCGTCGGCGGCGCCGAAGTACACCCGGCGGCCGTCGGTGACCGGCGCCGAGCCCCGGCTCACGGACGTCTCCACGTGCCACAGCCGCTTGCCGCGCGCCAGGTCGAAGGCCTCCAGCGAACCGCCCGCGCCCAGCACGTACACCACATCGCCGTGCACGGCGGCCTGCGCGTCCTGCCGCGGCACGGGCAGTGCCACCCGGTCGAGCGTGCGGGTGCGCGGGTCGTACCGGACGACGGCCCGCGTGTCGCCGTACCCGGGGTCGACGGCGATGAAGTGGACGGGGCGCAGGCCGACGCCGGAGCCGGAACCGGCGCCCGAGCCCGAACCAGAACGGGAGTCGGCGCCCGAGTCCGAACCAGAACGGGAGTCGGCGCCCGAGTCCGAACCGGCCGCCGGTCCGGTCCCTGCCGTCCCGGCACCGACCGGCTTGACCGTGCCCTCCAGCACGGCCGTCCAGCGCACCTCGCCGGTCCCCGGGTCGACCGCGCTGACCCGGGTGCCCGAGCCGTCGTCGGACGGACCGGTCGCATACGCCAGCGGATCACCGGGGAAGGCGGTGAAGGACGGCACGGCGTGCCCCGGGATCCGCGCGGTCCACCGGTCGCCGCCGGTCGCGCCGTCCACCCCGGTGACGCTTCCGTCGGCGCGGGTGAGCAGCAGCACGCCCCCGGCGTACCGCGTCGCGGACTGCGGCGGCAGCTCCCGGTGCCAGGCCTCCGCCCCGGAGGCGGGGTCGAGGGCCGCGAGCCGCCGGCCGCCCTCCGCGTCGGGCTGCACCAGGCCGCCCGCGACGACGGGCGGCCCGCTCGCCGGTCCGGTGGCGGCGGACCGCGCCCACGCGCGCGTGCCGTCGGACGGGTCGAGCGCGAAGACCTGCCCGGGCCGGGAGCAGAGCAGCAGCCCCGCGCCGTAGGCGCACTGCGGCGCGGCCCCGCCGCGTGTCGCGGGCGTCGCCGTCCAGGCGCTGAACCCGGCGGCGGCCGTACGGGGCGTGCCGTCCTCGGCCGTCCCGCCGAGCGCCCGCACCGAGGCGACCACACCGCCCGCGACGAGCACCGCACCGATCGCGGCGAGCAGGAGACGCCGCCGCCCGGACCGCGCACCGGCACCTCCGCCACGGCCGGCACCGCGCACCCGGCCACGCACCCGACCGCGCGGCCGGAGCCCGTTCCCCGGCACCGCGTTCCCCCGCACGCCGGAGTCCCGCGCCGCCGCCGAGCCCGGGACCACTTCGTCGTCGTGGACGGCCTCGTCACCGGGCGCCGTCCCGCCACGCGCCGCCTCGTCGAAGGGCACCCCGTCACCGGGCGCAGCATCGCCGCGCGCCGTCCCGGCTCCGCCGCCCGCCGCCCGGTCCGGGCCGTCCGTCTGCTCGGCGTCCCGCTGGGCCGGTATGAAGGCCTGGGTGTCGTACGAGGCCGCGACCGAGCGCAGTTCCCGCATCAGCTCGTCCGGTGTGGGCCGCTCGGCCGGCTCCTTCGCCAGGCAGCGCAGCACCAGCGGAGCAAGTCCCTCCGGTACGCCGGCCAGATCGGGCTCGTCGTGCACGACCTGGTAGGCCACGACGTACGGGCTGTCCGAGTCGAACGGCCCGCGCCCCGTCGCCGCGTGCACCATGACCGAGCCCAGCGCGAAGATGTCCGCGGCGGGACCCACCTCGCGCGGACGCCGGAACTGCTCCGGCGCCATGAACGGTGGCGTACCGATCAACTTGCCGGTCTCGGTGCGCAGTTCGCTGTCCTTCGGCCGGGAGATGCCGAAGTCGATGACCTTCGGCCCGTCCTCGGCGAGCAGCACGTTGCTCGGCTTGAGATCCCGGTGGACGACGCCCACCCGGTGGATGTCCCGAAGCGCCTCCGCCAGTCCCGCCATCAGCCGGCGCAACTGGGCCGCGGCCATGGGCCCGTTCCGTTTCACTTCCTCGGCCAGGGTGGGCCCGGGGATGAACAGGGTGGCCATCCAGGGCCGTTCGGCCTCCGGATCGGCGTCGACCACGGGTGCGGTGAAGGCGCCGCTGACCCGCCGGGCCGCCGCCACCTCCTGCCGGAAGCGTCCCCTGAACTCGGGATCCCTGGCGAACTCCGCGTGCACGACCTTCACCGCGAGCTTCATCCCGGAGGGACTGCGCGCCAGGTGCACGACGCCCATGCCGCCCGAGCCGAGACGGGCCTCGAGGCGGTAGTGACCGGCGTACTCCGGAAGTTCCGCTTCCGCGCTCGCTCCGATGTTGCGCTGTGGCGCCATGGACCACCCCCGTGCTCTACGTCCGCGCGCGCGACGCACGGAGCCTAGTCGATGACACGTACGAGACCGAGGCGGCTTGCTAGCCTCCGTGTGCGAATCGCGTACACAAGTTTCGAGACGCGATTGCAGGGAATCAACGCGATCCCACGGCCGTCCTGGGCCATGGGTCAACGGGGGAGGTTTTCCATGACGGTGGAGAACGTGGAAGTGCGACAGACCGGTGGTGTCACCGAGGCCGTCGCGACGACGGGCGTGCGCTACTACGCGGTCGCCCCGGGCGTGCGGCTGAACGTCCGCAGCGGCCCCGGCACCAACTATCCGGTCATCCGGGTGCTGCCCGAGGGTGCCCACGTGCCGATCTACTGCCAGCGGCCCGGAGAGACGGTCACCGGTCCCTACGGCACGTCGAAGATCTGGGACAACATCAGTCAGGGCGAGTACGTCTCGGACGCCTACGTGCAGACGGGCAGCGACGGCTACGTCGCCTCGCGCTGCCTCTGACACCTCCGGCGCCGCCGGGAGCCCGCACCCCGGGCCGTCGGACACGGGAGCCATAATCGACGCGTGAGCGACGAATCCGGCACCCCGACGACGACCCCCGCGGGCTCCCGGTCCGCCGCGGCCCCTGCCCCGGGCACCGCGCCCGCGGCAGGCCCGCGTCCCGAGCCGGTCCGCTTCTTCGGCACGACCTGGCTGCACCACGACCGGGGCTACGCGCTCCGCCGCGTGGCCGCCTCCGCGGGCTCGCTCGCCGCGGTCGTCGTCTCCTGCCTGGTGCTGCGCTTCGCCTATGAGGGACTGGCGCTCGCGAACACCGGGGACCTGGTGCCGGCGCTGATGGTCGTGATGTTCGCGGTGTGCAGCGCGCTCGCCTTCCGGCACACCTGGGACGGCTTCGGCAAGCGCCCCGACCCCGACCGCCAGGCGTCCCTGCGCGGCCTGCTGGCCATCGGCTTCGTCGGCTCCCTCCTCGCCTACTTCTTCCGCTCCCTCACCGAGGCACCCGGAGAGAAGCTGCACCGCGCGGAGTACGACGCCGCCCGCGAGCAGTACGACAAGCGCACCGCCCGCCGCACCGGCCACCCGGCGAGGAAGCGCCGCCGCGCCTGACCCTCCCTCCAGGAGATCAGGAGGGCGTCTCGTCGAACACGCCGGACTCCCGGCCTCCGCTGATCCGTCCCGACCGACGGGCCCCGTCGCACCAGCACCTCCCGCCCTTCGCCCCGCCCTCGGCGTGCCCGCCCTCCTCGGCGTGCCCGCCCCCCTCGGCGTGCCCACCAGACCCGTCGCGCCCACCTCGGCAGCGACCCCACGGGAGTCCCTGTCACCACCCCCTCTCTTGACGGCCCGACCCCTCGGGAGGATTATTCATCACATGATGAATAATGCGGCCGGGCCTCCCCGAGGCACCGCACCACCCCCCGACGCACCCGACGCCCCCGCCGTCCACGCCGCCGGCCTCACCGTCACCCGCGGCTCCCGCACCGTCCTGCGCGACCTGAGCCTCACCGTCCCCCGCGGCCGGATCACCGGCCTCCTCGGGCCCTCCGGCTGCGGCAAGTCGACCCTCATGCGCGCCATCGCCGGCACCCAGGCCAAGGTCACCGGCACCCTCGACGTCCTCGGCCGCCCCGCGGGCCACCCCACCCTGCGCACCCGCATCGGCTACGTCACGCAGGCGCCCTCCGTCTACGACGACCTGACCGTCCGCCAGAACCTCGCCTACTTCGCCGCGATCCTCGCCCCCGGCCGCGCCCTCGCCGAACGCCGCCACCACGACGTCACCCGCGCCCTCGCCGACGTCGACCTCACCAGCCACGCCGACGCCCTCGCCGGCACCCTCTCCGGCGGCCAGCGGAGCCGGGTCTCCCTCGCCGTCGCCCTGCTCGGCAGCCCCGAACTCCTCGTCCTCGACGAACCCACCGTCGGCCTCGACCCCGTACTCCGCCGCGACCTGTGGAGCCTCTTCCACGACATCGCCGCCGGCCGCGGCACCACCCTCCTCGTCTCCTCCCACGTCATGGACGAGGCCGAGCGCTGCCACCACCTGCTGCTCATGCGCGAGGGCGAGATCCTCGCCGACGACACCCCCGACGCCCTGCGCAGCCGCACCGGCACCGACACCGTCGAAGCGGCCTTCCTCCACCTGGTCGACCAGGCCGCGGGCCGCGCGAAGGAGACCACCCGATGAGCACCGCCACGACCCCGGCTCCCCGGCCCGCCCCCGCCCGCGCCCTCACCGTCTCCCGCACCACCGCCACCGCCGCCCGCGTCCTGCGCCAGCTCGGCCACGACCCGCGCACCATCGCGATGATGGTCCTCATCCCGTGCGTGATGCTGTTCCTGCTGCGCTACGTCTTCGACGGCGACCCGCGCACCTTCGACGCGATCGGCGCCTCGCTCCTCGGGATCTTCCCGCTGATCACCATGTTCCTGGTGACCTCGATCGCCACCCTGCGCGAACGCACCTCGGGCACCCTCGAACGCCTCCTCGCCCTCCCCCTCGGCAAAGGCGACCTCATCGCCGGCTACGCGCTCGCCTTCGGCACCCTGGCGACCGTCCAGTCCGCCCTCGCCACAGCCCTCGCCCTGTGGGCCCTCGGCCTCGACGTGACCGGCTCGCCCTGGCTGCTCCTCCTGGTCGCCCTCCTGGACGCCCTGCTGGGCACCGCCCTCGGCCTGTTCGTCTCCGCCTTCGCGGCCTCCGAGTTCCAGGCCGTCCAGTTCATGCCCGCCGTGATCTTCCCGCAGCTCCTCCTCTGCGGCCTCTTCACCCCGAGGGACACCATGCATCCCGTCCTCGAAGCCATCTCCGACGTACTGCCCATGTCCTACGCCGTCGACGGCATGAACGAGGTCCTCCACCACACCGACCTGACCACCGACTTCGTCCGTGACGTCCTGATCGTCGCCGGTAGCGCCCTGCTCGTCCTCGCCCTCGGCGCCGCGACCCTGCGACGCCGCACGACCTGACCCGGGCCCCGGCGTCCCCGCCCCGCCGGCCCGGACCGCGCCCGTGCGCCGCACCCGTCCGCCCACCGGACACCCGGCCCCGTCCGCCGCCCGGAGTGCGAGGATGATCCCGGACGACGCACACCCCGGAGGGCCTCACGCCATGACCCAGAAAGTCGCAGTCCTCGGCACCGGCAAGATCGGCGAAGCCCTGCTGAGCGGAATGATCCGCGCCGGCTGGACCCCCGCCGACCTCCTGGTCACCGCCCGCCGCCCCGAACGGGCCGACGAACTCCGCACCCGCTACGGAGTCACCCCGGTCACCAACCCGGAAGCCGCCAAGACCGCCGACACCCTGATCCTCACGGTCAAACCGCAGGACATGGGCACCCTCCTCGACGAACTCGCCCCCCACGTGCCCGCCGACCGCCTGGTCATCAGCGGCGCCGCGGGCATCACCACCTCCTTCCTGGAGGACCGCCTCGCCGCCGGCACCCCGGTCGTCCGCGTCATGACGAACACCCCCGCCCTCGTCGACGAGGCCATGTCCGTCATCTCCGCCGGCAGCCACGCCACGGCCGACCACCTCGCCCACACCGAGGGAATCTTCGGCGCCGTCGGCAAGACACTCCGCGTCCCCGAGTCCCAGCAGGACGCCTGCACCGCCCTGTCCGGCTCCGGCCCGGCCTACTTCTTCTACCTCGTCGAAGCCATGACCGACGCCGGCATCCTCCTCGGCCTGCCCCGCGACAAGGCCCACGACCTGATCGTCCAGTCCGCGATCGGCGCCGCGACCATGCTCCGCGACAGCGGGGAACACCCCGTCAAGCTCCGCGAGAACGTGACCTCCCCCGCCGGCACCACGATCAACGCCATCCGCGAGCTGGAGAACCACGGCGTACGGGCCGCGCTCATCGCCGCCCTCGAAGCCGCCCGCGACCGCAGCCGCGAACTCGCCTCCGGCAACAACAGCTGACCCCGCCCGCCGGGGACGGGTCACCTCGCCGCGTCCACGACCTCCTTCGTGAGCACCACCCGGGCGAACCCGTCCCCGTGCAGCGACACCGCCGACGCCTGCCCCAGCTCGTCCGCGGTCCTGCGCCAGCCGAACGGCCCGGCCAGATCGAAGGTGTGCGTCGCGTCGTACGCCACCACCACGTCGTACCCCAGGTTCCCGCCCATCCGCGCCGTCGTCTCGACACACAGGTTGGTCTGGATGCCGGTCAGCACGATCTGCGAGATGCCCGCCTCCTTCAGCCAGGCGTCCAGGTCCGGCGTTCCGTAGAACGCCGAGTTCACCGTCTTGGCCACCAGCAGCTCACGCCCCGCCCCCTTCCCGCGCCGCTCCCGCACGTAGTCCTTCAAGTCGTTGCCCTGCTGACCCGGCCGCAACGGCGAGCGCTCACTCACCGAGTCGTGCCGGACGAAGACGACCGGCCGCCCCGTCCGCTGCCAGACGTCGATGAGCGAGGCGATGTTCTCGTCCGCACCCGGATTGTTCCGGGGCCCCCAGAACCGCGACTCCTCGAAGCCCTTCTGCACGTCGACGACCACCAGCGCTGCGTTCTCCGCGATCTCCATGCCCAGAGCATCCCGCCCCCGGGCAGCCCGCCCCAGAGGCGGGAAAGCCATCGATCGATGGTTTACTGCCAGGCATGTACCGCGTGGCCCTCGTCGCCTTCCCCGGCATCCGCGCCTTCGACGTCTCCGTCATCACCGAGGTCTGGGGCACCGACCGCACCCACCGCGGCGTCCCCTCGTTCGAGCTGCGCCGCGTCGCCACCGACACCACCCCCATCCCCGTGCACGGCGGCCTCTGCCTCCACCCCGACCGCACCCTCGCCTGGCTCCGCCGAGCCGACCTGGTCCTCGTCCCCGGCCTCGACGACCAGCTCGCCCCCGCACCCGTCCCCGTCCTCGACGCGCTCCGCAGCGCCCACGCCCGCGGCACCACCATCGCCGCCCTCTGCGCCGGAGCCTTCGTGCTCGCCCAGGCCGGCCTCCTCGACGACCGCCGCGCCATCACCCACTGGAGCCTCGTCGACCTCCTCCGCACCCGGCACCCCCGGGTCACCGTCGTCCCCGACGCCCTGTTCATCGAGGACGGCAACATCTGGACCGCGGCCGGCACCGCCGCCGGCATCGACCTCTGCCTCCACCTCGTCCGCCGCGCCCACGGCGCCGAGACCGCCGCCACCATCGCCCGCTCCATGGTCACCGCCCCCTTCCGCACCGGATCCCAGGCCCAGTTCATCGAGCGCCCCACCCCCCGCACCGACCGCGACGCCGACGCCCTCGCCGGCGTACGCGAACACGCCCTGCGGCACCTGCACGAACCGCTCACGGTCGCCGCCCTCGCCGCCCACGCCGGCATGTCCCCGCGCAGCTTCGCCCGCCACTTCACCGCGGAGACCGGCACCACACCCCTGCGCTGGCTGCTCGACCAGCGCCTCGCCGCCGCGCAGAAGCTCCTCGAACGCACCGACCTGCCCATGCCCGAGGTCGCCCGCCGCGCCGGCTTCGGCAGCGAGGTCACGATGCGCCAGCACTTCGCATCGCGCCTCGCCACCAGCCCGCGCGCCTACCGCGCCGCGTTCACCACGGCACCCGCCGCTGACCGCGCCTCGGCAGGGGCCGGCAACAGCCCGATCGCGCGATAGGCGGCATCCACGGTCGGCCGGGCCATCGCCCGCGCCCGGTCCGCACCGTCCCGCAGCACCCCGTCCACGTAGCCGGGATCGGCACACAGCTCCTTGTGCCGTTCCTGCACCGGTCTCAGAACCTCGACCACGGCCTCCGCCGTGTCCCTCTTCAAGGCGCCGTACGACTCGTACGCACCGCTCAGCGCCTCCGGGCTGCCACCCGTGCACGCGGCCAGGATCTCCAGCAGGTTCGCGACCCCCGGCCGCCCCTCCCGGTCGTAGACGACGTCCCGTCCGCTGTCGGT